>CAZMBS010000047.1:0-16672 GCA_964564295.1 uncultured Streptomycetaceae bacterium | reverse complement strand
CATTCGTGATGCGGCCGTTCAATTTCGATACGCTGGCGGTGCAGGCCTACAACCTCGCGTCCGACGAACGCCTCGCCGAGGCGTCCACCGCGGCACTCACGATCGTCGCGGCGGGCCTCGTGCCGCTCATCGTGCTGTCGCGCATGATCATCCGGCCGCGCAACGGCGGCGGATGACTATTTGAACCCCGCGCGATCGAAGATTTTCTGGGCGACCGGCTGGTTTTTCCCGAGCACGCCGATATTCAACGAGTCGAAGCGCGGTTTTCCGAGCGCGGCGAGTTCCCTGTTGGTGATCGGCGCGTCGCCGACCACCGGCCATTCGTTGTTGCCGTCGGCGAAGTAAACCTGCGCGGCGTCGCTCGCGAGGTATTCCAGAAACCGGGTGCCGGCATCCCGGTGCGGCGCGTGTTTCAGCAGTCCGGCGCCGGAGACGTTGAGGTGCGTTCCGAAACCCGCCTGGTTCGGGAAAACGACGCCGACTTTCGCGGCGGTGTCGCGCTCGGCGGGTTTGCCCTTCAGAAGCCGCACGTAGTAGTAGGTATTGGCGAGCGCGACGCCGCACTCACCGGACGCGACCGCCGTGATCTGGTCGGTATCGCCGCCCTTGGGCGCTCGCGCCATGTTGGCGACGACGCCGCGGGCCCATTGCTCGGCCTTCGCCTCGCCCCAGTGCGCGATGAGCGCGCTCATCAGCGACAGGTTGTACACGTGTCCGCCGGAACGCACGCAAACCTTGCCCTTCAGCCGCGGGTGCGCCAGGTCCTCGTAGTTCTGCACGTGGGCAGGATCGATTCCGGCCTTGTTGTAGAAGATGACCCGCGCGCGCGACGAAAAGCCGAACCAGAGATTTCCGGGCACGCGCATGTTCGGAGGCAGGCGCGATTCGAGCAGCGCGGACGCGACCGGCTGAAACAATCCCAGCTGTTCCGCGCGCCACAGGCGTCCGGCGTCCACGGTGACGAGCACGTCCGCGGGGCTCGACGCTGCCTCGTTGCGGATACGCTCGATCAGCGGGTCATCCGCGGCCTCGATCCGGTTGATTTTCAGACCGGCCAGCTTCGAAAAATTGGCATACAGCGCTTCGTCGGTCTGGTAGTGGCGGGAGGAGTAGAGATTCAGGACCGGAGGCTGCGCCGCGTGCGCCGCTTGCCCCAGCAGTGCTGAAGTAATTGTACATATAGATATAAAATAAATATAAACAATGATGTGCATGATATATGTAATGTGAAATATACAATATGGTGGCGCTATCCGGAGTTAATGTTATCGATAACAATTCCCATTGTCAATACTAATGAGAATTATTCCTGATTGATTTACATATCCCTGAACGCTGCCGACACGTTACTGTCCGAATTCACATCCCATGCGTATCTCCCGATTCCTGCTACCGGCTCTGCTGGTCAGCCTGCTGGCCGGTTGCGCGACCCGCCCGTCCAGCGAGGTCCCGGTCAGCCCGGCCGACCCTCCGAAACCGGTTGCCCGTCCCGTGCTGCAACCGGTTCCGCCGCGCATCGCGCTCGTTCTGGGCGGCGGGGGCGTCCGCGGATTCGCGCATGTCGGCGTCATCAAGTCCCTCGAAGCGCAGGGCATACGCCCGGACATCATCGTCGGCACGAGCGCCGGCAGTTTCGTCGGAGCGCTGTACGCCGGAGGATACAACGCCGCCGATCTCCAGCGCGTGGCCGCCAATCTCGACGAGGCGATCGTGGCGGACTGGACGCTGCCCGACCGCGGCGTGCTCAAGGGCGAGGCGCTGCAGAATTTCGTCAATCGGGCCGTGCTCGACCGTCCGATCGAGAAGCTCAACCGGTTTCTCGCGGTGGTCGCCACCGACCTGCAATCCGGCGAGCAGGTGGTGTTCCGGCGCGGCAACACGGGCATGGCCGTGCGCGCGTCGAGCAGCGTGCCCGGCGTTTTTCAGCCGGTCAGCATCAACGGCCGGGACTACGTCGACGGCGGACTCACGAGTCCGGTGCCCGTGCGCGTCGCGCGCGGCCTCGGCGCCGACATCGTGATCGCGGTCGACGTTTCCAACAAGCCGCGCTACGGCAAGGTGTCCGGCACCATCGACGTGCTGCTGCAGACGTTCGCGATCATGGGGCAGGCGATCGCGGCGGCGGAGCTGCCGGAAGCGGACGTCGTGATCCGCCCGGACACGTCCCGGGTCGGGCTCACCGACTTTGCGGCGCGGCTGTCGGTGATCCAGGAAGGCGAGAAAGCCGCGGCCGCGGCCATTGCCGAGCTCCGCAAGCGCATCGCGGAGAAAACCATCTGGGTGGAGAAGCCGAACTAGCGGGAAGCCGCGCTACAGCGCGACGCGGCGCGCGCCGTTGTAGCGGTTTTTCCAGTAACGCTGCGTCATGTCGACGATTTCGACGGAGCCGCCGCGACTCGGCGCGTGTATGAAGCGGTTTTCCCCGAGATAGATGCCCACGTGCGAAAACGGCCTGCGCAGCGTATTGAAGAACACGAGATCGCCGGGCTGCAGGTCGTCGCGTGTGACCGTTTCGCCGACGCGGCTGATTTCGGCGGCGTTGCGCGGCAGCACGAGTCCGACCGCCTGGTTGAAGATGTAATGCACGAACCCGCTGCAGTCGAAACCGGTCTCGGGGCTTACGCCGCCGTATTTGTAGTTCACGCCGATGAAACCCAGCGCCTGCAACGCGAGTTCCCGCGCCTTGCCGAGGTATTGCCCGGCAAGGGATGGCGCGGCCTGCGCGACCGGCGCGGCTTCGGTCGACGCCGGCAGCGATTCATCCGCGAGCGTGGTCGCGGGCAGCAGCGCGATGAAAAACACCAGCAATGCGCGTTTCATGCTGCGCAGTATAATATCTATCATCATGATTGTAAACAGATTTTTGTTCTTTAGCCGCAGCGGGTTAGCGCGCGGCGTGCGTAAACTTCAGGCGTGCGCCGCACGTTAATACCGGCATGCCACGCGAACATCGAATACCTGTCTGCCTGCTGAGACGCCTGCTTTGCGGTCTGGCCGCGTTCTGGATCGCCGGCAGCGCGTTTGCGCAGTGGGTCGTTGAAGTCATACCGCTGCGGTACCGCACGGCGGAGCAGGTCGTTCCGGTGATCCAGCCTCTGCTGCCGAAGGACGGGTCGGTCAGCGGACTGCAGGGTCAGTTGATCGTGCGCACGACGCCGGCGAATCTCGCGCAGATCCGGCAGGTGCTCGACAGCATCGACACGCCGCCGAAGCGGCTGATGATTACCGTCCGGCAGGACATCGACTCCGACCGCACGCGCCGCACGGCGGAGGTGTCCGGTTCCATCGGCAACGACCACGCCCGCGTCACGGTTCCCGGCAGCGGCGACACGCGCGGCGGCAACGTGGTGCTGCGCGAAGGCGACAACCGTGTCGGCGCGCACGTCATCGACACGCGCCGCGTGGAATCCGAACTCAACACGCAGACGCTGCAGGTCATGGAAGGCGGCACCGCGTTCATCCGCGTCGGCGAGTCGCGCCCGGTGCGCGAGCGCCAGGTCGTGCGCACCGTCGTGAACGGCCGCGTGGTCGACCAAGTGATCGAATCGACGCAGTATCGCGACGCCAACACGGGTTTTCACGTCCGCCCGCGCGTATCGGGCAGCACGGTCATGCTCGAAATCAGCCCGCAGCGCGAGGCATTCGATCGCGACGTGCGCGGCGCCGTCAACACGCAGAGTCTCGTCACGACCGCGAGCGGCCGGCTCGGGGAATGGATCGAACTCGGCGGCGTGTCGCAGGACCGCAGCGAGCAGGGCTCGGCGCTGCTCGGGCGCACCACGCGCAGCGGCTTCGAGAGCCGCCGCGTGCTCGTGAAAGTCGACGAACTGCGCTGAGCCGGCCGCGTATTCCGCGCGCCGCGCGGCGGAAAATATCCGCCGGATCATTGTGTTACGATTTGCTGCGTGTCGCGCATCATTCATCGCAGCCTCGCGCACGGCTACCCGCAGGCGGTGGCGGGCGACGGCCCTTATCTCATCGACAGCGCCGGCAAGCGTTACCTGGATGCTTCCAGCGGCGCCGCGGTGTCGTGCCTCGGGCACAGCGACCGCGAAGTCATCGCCGCGATCAAGGCGCAGCTCGACCGGCTGCCGTACGCACATACGTCGTTTTTCAGCACGGAGCCGGCCGAAGCGCTGGCCGAGGATCTCGTTGCGCACGCGCCCGAGGGCATCGGGTCCGTCTATTTCTGCTCCGGGGGCTCGGAGGCGGTCGAGGCCGCGATCAAGTTCGCGCGCCAGTACGTCGTGGAGGCGGGGCAGGGCAGCCGCGAGTTCCTGATCTCGCGCCGCCAGAGTTATCACGGCAGCACGCTCGGCGCGCTCGCGGCGGGCGGGCGGGATTCGAACCGGCGCGGATTCGAACCGCTGCTCGCGCCGGTGAGCCACGTCGCGCCGTGTTACGAGTACCGGGACCGCGCGCCCGACGAAACGCAGGAGGGCTACGCACGGCGTCTCGCGGCGGAACTGGAGGCCGAAATTCTGCGGCTCGGGCCGGACCGCGTATTCGCGTTCATCGCGGAGACGGTGTCGGGGGCGACGCTGGGCGCGGCGCCGCCGGTGCCGGAGTATTTCCGGCTCGTGCGGGAAATCTGCGATCGATACGGCGTGCTGCTGATCCTCGACGAAGTGATGTGCGGCATGGGGCGCACGGGCACGTTGTACGCATGCGAACAGGAAGGCGTGACGCCCGACATCGTGTGCATCGCCAAGGGGCTGGGCGCGGGCTACCAGCCCATCGGCGCGACGCTGTGCTCGGACAAAATCGTCGAGGCGGTGCGCCGCGGCAGCGGCGCCTTCGCGCATTCGCATACCTACATCGGGCACGCGACGGCCTGCGCCGCGGCGCTCGCCGTGCAGAAGGCCATCCGGGAGCGCGGGTTGCTCGGCCGCGTGCGCGAACTCGGCGGCGAACTCGATGCGAAATTGCGCGAACGCTTCGCGCGGCATCCGCACGTCGGCGACATCCGGGGTCGGGGACTCTTTCGCGGCGTCGAACTCGTCGCGGACCGCGCGTCGAAGGCGCCGTTCGATCCCGCGCGGCGCCTGCACGCGAAGGTGAAGTCGGTCGCGATGCAGGAGGGGCTGCTGTGTTACCCGATGGGCGGCACGGTCGACGGCCGGCGCGGCGACCATATCCTGCTCGCACCGCCGTTCATCGTCGGGGAGGCGCACCTCGACGAACTGGTCGAAAAGCTCGCCCGCGCCATCGATCGCGCCATTGCGCATTCATGACGGTTCAGCAAGTACCGCGACCAGGTGCGGTGCCTAGGCACCGGACAGGCTGATTCGCACGGTATCCCTCGACGGATCGAGGGGTAGCGTCTGCCTCTATTTCTTCTCGACTCACCGCGGTTTGACGAACATGACCGCGGTGGGGCCGGTTCCTGCCTCTTGATACAGCGCATCGCCATCCCTGGCCCAGACGTAGTGAGGCACGCCGGCCGGTGCCACGTAGATTCCTCCGGCGGGAATCGCCACGACCTTCGACTCGTCGAATTTCTCGCCGAACCCTACGTGTAGGGTGCCCGCGAGGACAGTGGTGCTTCGCGCGTCGGGATGCGTGTGCGGGGGAATTCTGGCGCCTGCAGCAAGCTTTACCCGCACGAGATAGGGTTCGGCCTTTTTGGGATCGCCGAGAATCTGGGCGACTTGAATTCCCTGCAGTCCAGGTGGGCTGATGTAGCGAATCGCGTCGGGAAGTATCGGGCTGGGCAGTGGTGTCTGGGCCATCGAGGTCAGCGCGACCATGCTCAGCGTGATTACGCCGAACACTTCAAACAATGCTTTCGGACTCATTGCATTTCTCGATGTGCGTGCCGCGCCTGGCGCCACCCCGGTATTCCGGACATGTTCGATGGGGGGGATGATGCCATCGGAGGTGTTCGATGGAAAGGAAACGACGTGTCGCTGAGTTCAGGCGTGAGGCGGTAAGGCCGGGCACCGGGCGGTGCGCGGCGGCGCTGCCCGGAGGGCGGGGAGGAAGCGCACGGATGTTGCGAAGGAAGAAAATAATCACGTAAAAACAGCAGGTTGTGATATAAGTCGAGTCTGACCCCATTTATTCCGTCGGTGGTTGCAGACATCGTGAATTTGTCTACCCGCGTCAGTTTCCACGCTGAAATGATTTGTCCAGGAACGAAAACATGCGTTCTTCGGCATCTTTGGTGAGTGCCTCATCGTAGCGGTAAACCACTGTGTTGCCGCGTATGTCAGTTTTCCTGAGACCGTCCAGGCTCTTGCAGTCCCAGCAATGGGTGGCCGAGGGGTACAGATGCAGTTGGATGGGAGCGCCCGCCTGCCTCATGGGCTCCAGCCGGTCAATGCATTCCTGGGCCGGCGTCTCGTTGTCCAGGCCGCCCAGTAGCACCAGGAGCGGGCGGTCGATGCCGTCGGTGATGATATCGTAGGGGGGGCGGTTCTTGGGCTTGGTCTTGCAAGGTGGATAGAAGGACACGACGGCGTTGAACCGCCCTGGTACAGCCAGGGTGTCTACCGCACGGCGGCTGCTGGCCAGTAGACCTATGGCCGCACCCCAGGAATAACCCGCCAAGGCCACTCGATTTTGGTCGACATACTCCAGAGTACGCAGATACTGGGCAGCCTGCTGAACGTCCTTTAGGCCACGTCCCAAGTTGACCCTGACGTTGAAGCCATCGCAGACGGTATCTACGCCTCGCGGCCCCAGGCTGTCCATAAGCAAAGCCACGTAGCCGCGTGCCACGGCTTTTTTAGCCCACTCCAGCATGGCGACATTACTGAAATTCCGGCGCTGGAGGCCACCGCACTGATGCTGCAGAACCAAGGCCGGAAAAGGGCCAGGACCCTCGGGTTTGTATAGAGAGAAGCGAGGGGAGCTGAAAAAGCCGAACGTTGAAATCTGGGTTGGAAATTCCAGATCGGCCGCTTGCGCTGCCCACTCCGCAAGTTTTCCCGGTATAAGGTCGGCGCGGGCGGCAGAGTGCAAGCTAAGGAATAGTGCTACGGCAAGCAGAGAGCGATACATAAATGATCTCCTCTCTATCTTTCCGGGTGAGGCGTTGCGGCACACATGGATGGTGTGCGGCCCAACGCCCGGGTTCAGCGGCGAGCCGGGCGCGTAGCGCGATGACGGTCCGCTGGAACCCGTTGTTGGGCCCCACCTCGCCACGGTGTGATTTTGGACAAAGTCTTGGACAAAGCATCCTTTGTCTGCGCCGCGTCGTAGTCCATCTGCAGTCCGGTCCAGAAAGCCTCGGACATTCCAAAGAAGACCGCCAGCCGCAGACCGGTATCGGCCGTAATTCCACGCGTGCCAGCGACGATTTCGCCAATCCGACGCTGAGGTACTCCAATTTCCTTGGCCAAACGGTACTGCGTGATGCCCATAGGCTTCAGAAACTCCTCAAGGAGAATTTCACCAGGATGGGGGTAGGGAACTTTACGCATGGCTTGCTCGGTTAGTGGTAGTCGACAACCTCAACATCTTCTGGACCTTCGGCGATGGCAGAGACTCTTAGGCGCTCGCCGGAGGGGCCGGTAAACAACAATGTGTTCCCCTCCATAGATTGGCGGTAAGAGTCAGGATACGTGAAGCGTGCAGATCGTGTTTCAAAGGTAGCGGCGAACGCACCCGTGCAGGAGAGGAGCGCGACGATAAGGACAACTGCGCGGTGGATCATGAGCAGCCTAACGTAGAGCGCCAGAGGCACGCGCTTTAAGGACGCATGCTCAGCACCGCCGCCTCGCGCGCGTCCTGCTGCGGTTCCATGTTATACGGCATGTGCGAGTTCCTTCAGGTGTGCCAGCGATTGAACACCTACATTGCGCATGAAGTAAGCGAGGTCAAGCTTTTGGCCAGGGCTCAGATGTAGTTCTGTTTCTTCGCGCGAGAATTGCCTGGGCGGTAAATTTTCAACAACTTGTTCCCAGATTTGCTCTACGGTGCTGTCAATGCTTCCGCCGCCGAAGTAATTGCCGGTGTGGTCCTTGATATACCGCTTAAGGACTGCGTGATGGTCGATACTCGGCGCTTCGAGCAGTCGGGTCACACGCATTAGCGTAACGAGGTTTCCGCCCTTCTCAGCCCATTGAAGTGGTAACCACCCGTTTTCTGGAACATGCGCGATACCAGGATCTTGACGAAGTGCTTCGTCTATCGCATCAAGATCGTGGGAGACGATCGCCCGGGTAAGGGAGGTCATGCCTTACAACGTCCCGCATGACCCGCCGCGCAGCGGTCGGTGTCGATGCGGCGGTTAGCGGGCACGTACGCGAGATTGCCAGTAATAAGGACGCCGCGCATGGTGTGCAACCGCGAAGATGACGATTCCTTCGGGCTCCGGTCGGTAAATGAGCGAGAACGGGAAATCCTTGACGAGGACCCGACGATTACTGGAACGATGCGGCGAGCCCGAGAGGGGAAATGCAAGCGCTCGAGCGGCGGCTTCCTCCACCGCAGCGGAGAAGCGCACGCCCAATCCGGCCTGAGCTTCACTGTAATAGATGGCCTCGGCTAGGAACTCGAGGCGTGCGGCGGCGATAAACCGCGCGCGGCTCACCGGGCGAGCCGTCTAGCCTCGGCAAACACGCTCTCAGCGGAGAATGTCGGCAACTCGCCGCGATCATATGCGGCTACCCGTTCCGCGATTTCCGCCTCCCACGCCTTCTCGATCTCCGCGAGCGGTGCATCTCGGAGCGATTCCAGCAGCGATTCGGCAAGCCTGGCGCGTTCCTCCGGGGACAAGGAACGGACCTGGTCTTCGAGTTCCTCAAGCGTGTCGGACATAACAGTTCCCTCCAAGCGACCGCACCATTTTACGCTTCGATTCGAATGCCTGCATCGTGCGCGCTAACGTTTGCGCTCACCGAGCCGCCGAAGGCGGCTCCGGTGGAGCGCAGGGTTGGGCATCATTATTTGCATACTGAACCTGTTGCACGGCGATGCTCCAAGACTTTGGTAACCTTAAAACTACCTTCGTAATGATCGCAAAACCCACAATCGAGCTTCGGTCCGATGGACCCTAGTAGAACTACATAGGTTTCTTCGTACGGTTTTGTAATTAACTCACGATAGCGCTTCGTCATGGGTTCCCTTGTAGCTAGATCATAATCAAGCCACAGGTCGGTCTTGGAACCACACGGGCGGAATACTTCAACTTCTGGCGCAATTACCAAGAAACCTTCATACGTCTTTACCTCAGCAGCCATTGCGTTGAACGATGCCGCGAGAAGCGTGAAGACCAAAATCCGAAAGCGATTGCTCATGATGCCCAACGTTGGAAATAACCGCGCCGCCGAAGGCGGTCGCGGTTAATTGACGAGTTAGCGATTGGCGCTGGCATTCTTGAATTGCCGCAGCATACGAAAGTGGCCCAGCATAAGCACTGCCGCAGACACAGACCATGCAACCACTTCAAGCAAGGAGCCGAGTGGCCCAAGCGTAAGCTCAAGATGACCACCCATGAAAAGCGACCAAGCAAAAAAAATTGCAAACAACGAGACGCCCAAGAATACCTCGACGCGCCCGCGTAGTTTGGTGCGGAATAATAAATACCCCGAGTACAAGAGCACCATGCCGATAGTGACCGCTGCAAGCGTGAATGACGCAACCGAAATGGTGCTCAGTGCCCCCAGGGTTGAATCGGATGGGGAATATGAATATATCTGCATGGCTTGGCGCAGGGCTCCCTGAATCGCTAATGAATAAGCTCAGGGACGCGCCGCTTGCGGCGCGGCCCCTGGAGCGCCGGGTTGGGCCTGAACCTCAAGGGTTCGAACCATCATGCCTGCCCCTGTTAGCTGCCCAAGAAGAAGTGAGATGTCTGATCGGAATCGTTCTGCTACGGCATCCCAGTTGTTTGGATCGATCTCTGGATCGTAGAGCAGCGGCGCCAACTCTTTGCGAAGCTTAAGGAACTTTATTACTCGGTCTCGCAGCTTGGGACTCTCAAGCTTGTGTGCTAGATCGTTCCGTATTGAGTTCAATGCGTCGATAAGAGACCAAAGCCCGATCCAGACGATGTGTCCGGACAAGGCCCGCGCTATCCTGGCCTTGACCATGAAGCGAATCTCTACATCGTCAAGGTGCTCCGGTTGTTTGCAATAGAAGCGAATCAAATCGTCGAGCGCTTCCTCGGCAAGTAGATGTCCCTTCAATGCAATGAGGGCGAGGTCGTTCCCAGCCGGCAAGTGCTTTCGTACCCGCTCTATGCGAATCTCTGCCTCCGCATCGATCTTGAGAGGAATCTTGTCAGCCATCGGATTTCAGGCCCAACGTGGGAGCCAACCAGCGCGCGCGGCTCGGCACATGAATTGGCACGGTGCTTCGCGCGCGTCTGAGTTGGGCGAAGGGTTAGATTGCATTAGTGAACTACCTTACCCGGGTCAGGACGCGGCGGTTCGAGGCCCTTGAGCAGGGCGTCCGCTTCCTGCTCGGTAACGGCCCGGCGCTCCAGGAGCCATGCAACAAGGCTGCGTCGTTTTGCTTCGTCGTCGGCGAAGTCCGGGCGGCGAAGAATTTCGAAGAAGCGCGCCTTTCGCAGCCGGCCGATTTCGTCGAGGATGGTTTGTGAGTTTTCACCGCCGAGAACAAGCAACATGTCGTTTCCAGCGGTAAGAACGACGTATTCCTTTTTCTGGACGAAGTAGGCCACGAGAAAGATTAGCCCTATCACTGCGTAGTTGAACCCCGAAATGCGGTCCTCGGTTGAATAGATGAAAGCGCCAAGAAGTCCGCCAACGCCAAACAGAACCAGCCCGACGTACAAGTAAGCGGAGTAGCGCTCCATGATCCGGCGGAAATCGAAGGAGATGTCCGCGTAATCCACAGACGTTTGCTTGGAGCCACCGAGATTCCGGAACGGGTAGTTCAGCCGATCGGGCAGAAGCTCGAATTCCGTGGACGTCAGAAATTTCCGCTGGGATAGCTTCAGATGCGCCCCCGTTAATGCAATCTAACTTAAAGTGGGCGTCGTACACGACGCTTTACAAGACATCATAATACTGTATATAATATCAGTAAACAAAAAGGCTTTGAATTAAATCAAGGACTTCTCAACATTTAGTACGTCCTAAACCGGAAATGCAAACACCCCCAGTTCCCGCCGCTCCTCGACTGCTCGATCAGCTTCGCCATCAGGTGCGGCGATTGCACTACAGCATACGCACGGAGGAGGCATACGTCTACTGGGTGCGATGGTTCATACGCTTTCACGGTCTGCGCCATCGGCGCGAGCTGGGCGCGCCTGCGCGTGAAAGACATCGATTTTGCGCGCAAGGGGGTGATGGTTCGCGATGGCAAGGGCTTCAAGGATCGGGTCACCATGCTGCCAGAATCACTGATGTCGCCTCTGCAAGAGCATCTCGTGCGGGTGCGCGCGCTTCACGCGCGTGACATCGAAGCAGGCGTCGGCCGCGTGTGGTTGCCGTTCGCGCTGGTGCGCAAGTATCCGGGTGCTGATCGTGATTGGGCCTGGCAGTATATTTTCCCGTCGCAACGGCGCAGCGTTGATCCGCGCAGCGGGCGGGAGGGGCGGCATCACGCCGATCCGCAGGCGCTGCAGCGGCGCATGCGACAGGCGGTGCGCGACAGCGGTATCACCAAACTCGCCACGCCCCACACGCTGCGTCACAGCTTCGCCACCCATCTGCTCGACAACGGCTACGACATTCGCACGGTGCAGGAACTGCTCGGTCATTCCGACGTCAAGACCACCATGATCTACACGCACGTGCTCAACAAGGGCGGCCGCGGCGTGGCAAGCCCGCTGGACGGGCTGCGTGCGCCGGCGAGTGCGACGCTTCACCATTAGTTTCGATCCGGTAGTGGGCGGCATTCCAGGCAGAACATCATCCCCCGGAAGGCGATGCGCTTTTCCGGGCTACGAAGGACCGTTGTGCGGCACGCTACAATGCCGGCGTGCACGATTTGCAGACATTCTTCGCGGAGAACGGCCCGCTCGCCGGGGTGATCGAGGGTTTCAAGGCGCGGCCGTTCCAGCTCGAGATGGCGCAGGCGGTGGCGGATGCCATCGCGCGCAACACCGTGCTGGTGGCGGAGGCGGGCACCGGCACGGGCAAGACGTTCGCATATCTGGTTCCCGCGCTGCTGTCGGGCGGCAAGGTCATCGTTTCCACCGGCACGAAAACGCTGCAGGACCAGCTGTTCGACCGCGACATCCCGACGGTGCGCAGCGCGCTCAAGGTGCCGGTCATGGTGGCGCTGCTCAAGGGCCGCGCGAATTACGTGTGCCACCATCACCTCGAGCGCGCGCTCGCCGACGGGCGCTTCGCATCGCGCGAGGACGTGCGCCACCTCGCGGCCATCCAGAGCTTCGCGCGCCGCTCGCAAAGCGGCGACCGCGCGGACTGCGCGGAGGTGCCGGAGGGCGCGGCCGCATGGCACCACGCGTCGTCCACGCGCGAGAACTGCCTCGGCTCGAACTGCACGCATTTCGACAACTGCTTCGTCATGAAGGCGCGCAAGCAGGCGCTGGATGCCGACGTCGTGGTCGTGAATCACCATCTCTTCTTCGCGGACCTCGTGCTGCGCGACGAAGGGCTCGGCGAACTGCTGCCCGCGTGCAACACCGTGATATTCGACGAGGCGCACCAGTTGCCGGAAACCGCGAGCCTGTTTTTCGGCGAGTCGGTGTCGACGCTGCAGGCGACCGATCTCGCGCGCGACGCGCGCATCGAGGGCGCGGCCTCGGCGAAGGACTGCGCGGCGCTGCCGGAGGCCGCGGCGGCACTCGACAAGGCGGCCCGCGACCTGCGGCTCGCGTTCCGGGAACCCGCCGGCCGGCTGCCGCTGCGCGCGCTCGAGGGCAATCGCGCGTTCGGCGACGCCTTCACGGTGTTCCTCTCGAAGCTCGACGCGCTGTCGGCCATCCTGCAGGAGCAGGGCGCGCGCAGCGAGGGGCTCGACCGCTGCCGCGAGCGCGCGTTCGGGCTCGCCGAAAAAGCCGAGCGCTGGCGCAGCGCCGCGGCCGTCGACCACGTGCGCTGGGGCGAACTCTTCGCGCACGCGCTGCACCTCAACGCGACGCCGCTGTCGATCGCGGAAATTTTCCGCAAGGAAGTCGACGCGCACGCTCGCGCGTGGATATTCGCATCGGCCACGCTGTCGGTGAACGGTGATTTTTCCCATTACGTCAACGAGATGGGAGTGCCGGACGCGCGCGCGGAAAGCTGGGCGAGCCCGTTCGATTTCGAGCATCAGGCGCTGCTCTACGTGCCGAAGCAGATGCCCGAGCCGAATACCCCCGAGTACACCCCGGCGGTCGTGGCCGTCGCGCTGCCGCTGATCGAGGCGAGCGGCGGGCGCGCGTTCGTGCTGTGCACGAGCCTGCGCGCGATGCGCGATGCGCACGCGCTCGTCGCGGCGCACGCCGCCGCGAGCCGGTGGGAGTTCCCGGTGCTCGTGCAGGGCGAGGGCTCCCGGTCGGAACTCCTCGCGCGGTTCCGGCGACTCGGCAACGCGGTGCTGATCGGCAGCCAGTCGTTCTGGGAGGGCGTGGACGTGCGCGGCGAGGCGCTGTCGCTCGTGGTCATCGACAAACTGCCGTTCGCGGCGCCCGACGACCCGGTGCTCGCGGCGCGCATCGACAAGATGAACCGCGACGGTCGCAGCGCGTTCATGGAATATCAGCTGCCGCAGGCGGTGATCACGCTGAAGCAGGGCGCCGGAAGGCTGATCCGGGACGAGACCGACCGCGGCGTGCTCGTGATCTGCGACCCGCGGGTGTACTCCAAGAGTTACGGCAGGCGCATACTGGCGAGCCTGCCGCCGATGCGCCGCACCAGGGATGCCGGCGAGGCTCAAGCGTTTTGCTCCCCATGGCCCCAAAACGCAGGGCGGATGAGTGAAGCGTAATCCGCCGCAAGCAGCACCGTATCCGGCGGAAGGCGCTTCGCTTTTCCGCCCTACCAGACCGAATCCGACTTTCCCGCATCGCGAAAATAGAGCCGCAGTAGGCTGCGTCAATTTCCCGCGCTTCGTCCGAGCTTGCGCCGCACGATGTCGATGTGGCCGCGCAGGTTGTAGTACTGATCGGAAAACGTCAGCGGAATCGGGATGCGGATCACGGCCGCGTCGATGTCGGCGAGCGCGGCGAGGTGCGCGTCGCGCTGCGCCGGATCGGCATCGATCGACAGCTCGAGCTCTTTCAACACGCCGTACCAGTGCAGCAGCCGCTGCCGGATGCGCCACGCATAGACGAGCGGCACGATTTTCACGAGCGGCAGCAGCACGGTGACGATCGGCACGAGCAGCACCAGCAGCCGGTCCATCAGCACGGCGATCCAGAACGGCAGGTAGCGCTGGAAAAACGGCGGGCCGGACCGGTAAAAGCGCGCGGCGTCCGCGCTCGCGGGAAATTCGGTGCCCTGAATCTGCGGAAACTGCCCCGGCGGGTTCAGCAGCGCGGCCCCGCCGTGCACCTCGGCGGCGGCCTGCGCCAGCACGAAGACGAGCGCGGGGTGCACGTCTTCGCGCACGACGAGGTTCGCAGCCGGCGCGAGCAGCACGATGTCCCTGCGCGGCCGGTCGGTCGCGAAATCGACGACGCCGCGATGCAGCACGACGCGCGACAGGAACGGAAACTGCCGCGTGTAGGCATCCGCCTGCGCGAAGCTCATGAGCTTCACCGTCGGGTCGCGCAGCAGTCCCTGCACGAGTCCGGATTCCGGGGCGGATACGAGGAATATCGCGTCCACGTCGCCCGCGCGCAGCGCGTCTGCGGCGTCCTGCCCGCCGCGCTCCGCGAATTGCGTGGTGCGGCCGTGGATATCGTTCGCGGCAAGGAGGCGCAACGCGAGGTTGCGGGTGCCGCTGCCGGCCACGCCGATCGCGAGGCGCTTGCCGCGCAGGTCGGTCAGCCGCCGCGGATCTCGCGGCAGCCGGTGAAACACCCACAGCGGTTCGTGGAACATGCGGCCGAGCGAAACGAGATTGGGCGCGTCGTCGGGATCCGTGACGCCGCTTTGCACGAGCGCCACGCTGTAGTCGGCGGCGTCGTCGCGCAACCGTTCGACGTTCTCGCGCGATCCCGCGGACGGCCGCAGGTCGAGCGTGATGTGATCGCGCGCGAGCACTTCGCGATACGCTTCGGCGAAACGCCAGTACGCGCCGCCTTCGCTGCCCACGCTCATGACGACGACGTCGGGCGGCGCGGGCTTCACGAAGTACGCGGTGACCGCGAATGCCGCGACGACGACCAGCAACGCCGGTCCCGCCGTGACCAGCCATTCGCGCACGCGCACGTAGTCCAGTTTTTTCATGAATAAAAACAACGGCTTACAATTTAAATCCAGCGGCGTTCCACCACTGCCAGGCCCATACGGCAAGCGCGAGCCACAGCACGACGGTCACGACGGCCGCGGCCGTGCCCCAGCGGCCCGTGGTGCCGATATCCGGGCGCCCGGCAGCCTCGGCCTCGCACTGCGCGACCAGGTCCGGCGGAATCATGCGCCAGACGATCCAGATGCCGAGCGGCAGTATCAACAGGTCGTCGAGGTAACCGAGCACCGGGATGAAATCCGGTATGAGATCGATGGGGCTCACCGCATAGGCCACCAGCGCGACGGCGATCAATTTTGCCGCGAACGGCATGCGCGGGTGCTTCGAGCAGAGCCACAGCACCACGAGCCGGGTCCGGAGTCGACTCAGCCACTGCTTCAATCGTTCCAGCATCGGCCGGGCGCGTCGCGGTTCAGACCGCCACGGCAGAAAGGTCGTGCCGGCCCGCGCGCGTGATGCGCACCGTCGCGAACTCGCCCACGCGCAGCCCGCGCGACGGCCGCACGCGCACGATGCCGTCGATTTCGGGCGCGTCCGCGCTCGAGCGCGCGATCACGGATTTCGCGTCGGCCTGATCGACGAGCACCGTCATCGTGCTGCCGACCTTGGCCTTGAGCCGGCGCGCGCTGATGGCTTGCTGCGTTTTCATGAAGCGGGCGCGGCGCGCTTCCTTGACGGCCTCCGGCACGTGGTCGCCGAGCCGGTTCGCGGCCGCGCCTTCGACCGGAGAGTAGGCGAAGCAGCCGACGCGATCGAGTTGTGCCGCTTCGAGAAACGCCAGCAGTTCCTCGAATTCGGCCTCGGTTTCGCCGGGGAATCCGACGATGAACGTGCTGCGTATCGTCAGCCCGGGGCAGGCCGCGCGCCACGCGCGGACGCGTTCGAGCGTGTTTTCGCTGTCGGCGGGGCGCTTCATGGCCTTCAGGATGCGCGGACTCGCGTGCTGGAACGGCACGTCGAGGTACGGCAGGATTTTGCCGTCGGCCATCAGCGGAATGACCTCGTCGACGTGCGGGTACGGGTAGACGTAGTGCAGCCGCACCCAGACGCCGAGTTCGCCCAGCGCCTGCGCGAGCTGCGTCATGCGGGTCCGGATCGGCCGGCCGCCCCAGAATCCGGTCCGGTATTTCACGTCGACGCCGTACGCGCTCGTGTCCTGCGAAATCACGAGCAGTTCCTTCACGCCGGACTTCACGAGATTTTCCGCTTCCTGCATCACGTCGCCCACGGGCCGGCTCACGAGGTCGCCGCGCATCGACGGGATGATGCAGAACGTGCAGCGGTGGTTGCAGCCTTCGCTGATCTTGAGGTACGCGTAGTGCTTGGGGGTGAGCTTGATGCCCGCCACACCAAAGCCACCGGGCACCAGGTCAATGAACGGGTCGTGCGGCTT
>CAZMBS010000046.1:10955-16704 GCA_964564295.1 uncultured Streptomycetaceae bacterium | reverse complement strand
CGGACCGAGGAGGTCGGCAAGCCCGCGCGCGCGCCCGACATGAAAGACCGCCTTGCGGGCGAAGGCGCCGCGCCCGCGCCCGGCAGCGCCGTGGATTTCGCGGCGTTCCTGCGCGCCGAAGCGAAAATCTGGGGCAAGGTTGTCAAGGATGCCGGCGTGACGGTGGAGTGACCGGACCGCGCGGCGTCACGCCGCGTGGTTGCTGACGGCCTCCAGCACGAGCGAGCGGTCGGCGTTGCGGATTTCGGTGCGCACGACGGCAAAACTGCGGCCTGCGTGTATCACGCGGGCGCGCGCCGACAGAAACCTGCCCTGACCGGGGCTGATATACCACGCTGAAATGTTGGACAGCATCGCGTGACGCGGCACGGCGGCTTGCGCCGTCGCCATGGCAAGCGCGAACGAAAGGCCTCCCTGCACGTGGCCGACGCGATTCGCGTGCTGCGGCGCGATCTTCAGCTTCAGGCGCGCGCCGTCGCCATGCGGCTTCGGCAGCATGCCCCAGAAGTGCTCGATGAACGCGTGCCGGTCGTCCGCGCGCCGCAGCGCCGCGTTGCAGGCCCGGACCACGGCGCGCTCGCGATCGTCGAGCGCCGCGGGCGCGAGCGGCGTCGCGGGAGCCGCGTCACGCTCCTGCCACGGCAGCGGACCGAGCCGCGCGCCGGGTGGCGGCGGCAGCACGACGAACGTTCCGGTTGCGTAACACACGGGTTCGTCGCCCTGGAACATCACGCCGCGTGTGAGCGCCTGCCGCGCGCTGCCGGCGACGGAGAATCCCTCGAGCCGGCCTTCCATGCGCAGGTCGCCGCACGCGGCGCGGCCGGTGAACTGTGCATGCAGTTGCACGGTCGCCTGCCGGGCGCCGGTCTCGGTCTTGAGCCGTGCCGCGGTGGCGAGCGTGGTATCGACGAGCACCCCGATTGTCGCCATGTCCGCATTGCCGCTCGCGTCGCGCGTGAATTCGCTTGCCGCAATCGACTCGACGACGGTATCCGGGCCGATCTGCGGCCACGTGACGCCGAGCAGGTAACCCGGAAAATGAAATCCCGGCCGGCGGTTCGCGGCGAGCGCAAACAGAACGCGTCGGCGTAACGCACGGGCCATACTGTGATCCATGGATAACCCTATGAATTTATGGATGTTTCATGTCGACGGCGGAATGCCGAGCCGCGCGTAGATCGGTCGCACCGCGGCGCGTATGTCCGCCTGGCGATACGCGATGTAGAGCGCAGCGAGCGCGCAGCACGCTCCGCCGACGGTGAGCGTCCACGCGACGCCGATGCGGTCGGTGGCAAAACCGGCGATCAGGGCGCCGAACGGCGACACGCCGAGGAACGCGACGGTATAAAGGCTCATCACGCGACCGCGTTTGTCGTCGTCGACGATCGTCTGCAGGATCATGTTGGTCGACACCGAGGTCGCGAGAATGCCGAATCCGATGACGGCCAGCAGCGGCAGCGCAAGCCACACGTTGCGCGACCACGCGAGCAGTATCAGCGCGATGCTCGCTGCAAACGCCGCCCACGTGAGGATGCGCACGAGCCCGCGGACGTTGGGGCGCGACGCGAGCCACAACGTGCCGGCGACCGCGCCGATGCCCGCGGCGCCGACGAGAAATCCCATCAAATCGGCTTCGCCGCCGAACACTTCGCGCACCAGGACCGGCATCAGCGTCATGTACGGGCTCGCGAGCAGCCCCAGCAAAACCAGCAGCAGCAGCAGCAGCCGGATCGGCAGCATCCGCCACGCGTAAACGATGCCGTCGCGCAGGCCTTCCAGCATCGGCGGGTGCGTCCCGGCCCGCAGGCTCGCCCGCACGCGGATCATCAGGAAAGTCGCGATCACGATGATGTAGGTCAGCGCGTTCACGAGAAAACACGCCGCCTCGCTGATCCAGCCGATCATGAGCCCGGCGAGAGCCGGGCCGATCAAGCGCCCGCAATTGGCCATCAGCGACGTCATTGCGATTGCATTCGCGAGATCCGTCTTGCCGTCCACCAGCTCGACGAGGTACGCGTGCCGAACCGGCAATTCGATCGCGACCAGCACGCCCAGCACCATCGCGAGCGTCACGATATGCCAAGGCGCGATGACACCCGTCAGCGCGAGCGCGGCGATGGTGCAGGCCTGCAGGCCCTGCAGGATCTGCACGACGAACATCGTGCGGTGCAGGTTGCAACGGTCCGACCACAGACCCGCGAACGGCGCGAGCAGCAACACCGGCAGGGCGCTCGCGAATCCGAGTATGCCGAGCAGCGTGGCCGATCCGGTGAGCCGGTACAGCAGCCAGCTTTGCGCGATGTGCTGGATCCAGTAACCGACGAGCGCAAATATCTGGCCGGACAGGAACAGGCTGAAATTGCGGTGCTGGAGCGCGCGCAGCGCGGAGAATCGGGAGGAGACGGGCACGAAGTCCGCATTGTAAGGCAATCGACACGGCGGCACGCCGGTCCGGAGGCGTGCGATACAATCGGCGCAGCATGGCTCAACATCCCGTCGCGGCGCCCGCCGAAGCCGCGCCCGTAGTACGGCTCGTCGAGCTGCTCCTGATGGTCATCGTCTGGAACGCGGGCTACAAGGGCGTCCGCATGCTGAACACGCTGTTCGCGGTCGAACTCGGCGCGCAGCCGTTCGAAACCGGCCTCCTGCTGTCGACCTATGGATTGTTTCCGCTGCTGTTCGCGGTGGCCGTGGGCAGGATCGGCGACCGCTACGGCGTGCGCGTGCCGCTCATGGCCGGCGTCGGGCTCACGGCGTTCGGGATCTTTCTGCCGTTTGCCTGGCCGGGATACGCGGCGCTGTTCCTGTCGGCGGCAGTCACCGGCACCGGATTCATTCTCGCGCAGGTGTCGATCCAGGCGCTCGTCGGCTCGCTCGGCGGCGGCGCCGCGCGCACGCGCAACGTGAACGCCTATGCGCTCGTCATTTCCACCGCGGACCTGCTCGGACCGGTCATCGCCGGCTTCGCGATCGACCGCGTCGGACACACGCAGAGTTACCTCGTGCTCACGGGATTCGGGCTGGGCGGGCTTGCCCTGCTGTACGCGATGCGGCGGCGGATTCCGCCTGCCGTGCCGGCAACCGAAAGCCGTGCGGACCATCGCATGTCGGATCTTCTGAAGGATGCGAAACTGCGGCGCATTTTTCTGGCGAGCGGGTTGTACATGGCGGGGCTCGATCTGTTTCAGCTGTTCATGCCGCTCTACGGCCACTCCATCGGACTGTCGGCCTCGGCGATCGGCCTCATCCTCGGCGCGTTTGCCGCCGCCGCGTTCGTGACGCGCGCGTTGCTGCCGAGACTGTCGGCGGCCTTCGGCGAGCATGCCGTGCTCGCAACCGCGATGATGCTGGGCGGCGCGACGTTCGTCGCGGTGCCGCTGTTCGAGAACGCGCTGGTGCTGGGCCTCGTCAGTTTCACGATGGGGCTCGGCATGGGGCTCGCGCAGCCGCTCACCGTGATACTCACGTGCAATTATTCGCCGCAGGGGCGCACCGGCGAATCGCTGGGGCTGCGCATCGCGATCAACAACACCGCGCACGTGGCCGTTCCCGGCGTGTTCGGCCTCATCGGCTCGGCGACAGGCCTCGCGCCCGTGTTCTGGGCGAGCGGCGCGATACTCGCGCTGGGCGGCTATTCGGGCCGGAGGGCGTGATGCATTTCCGCACGCTGCTTTTCATCGTGTTCTGCAACATGACGACCTACCGCGGCAGCAAGATCGTCGTGTCGCTGTATGCCATCGAACTCGGCATGTCGCAGATCATCATCGGCACGCTGATCGCGATGTATTCCGTGTTTCCGATGCTGATGGGGCTTTACGCCGGCAAGCTGACGGACCGGCTCGGCGTGCGCTGGCCGATGATCTGCGGCTCCGTGGGCGTGGTGTGCGGGCTTTCGGTGCCGTACCTGATGCCGACCGTGACCGGGCTCTACCTGTCGGCGACGCTGATCGGCGCCTCGCACGTGTTCTACCACGTCTCGGCGCAGAACATGGTGGGGCTACTCAGCGCGCCGGGCACGCGCACGCGCAATTTCAGCAACTACGGACTCGTGATGGCGCTCGGCGGCTTCATCGGCCCGATGCTCACCGGATTTTCGATCGACCACTTCGGGCACATACGCAGCTACCTGTTTCTCGCGCTGATTCCGCTGGTTCCCGCGGCCATCGTGTTTTTCGGCCGTGGGCTGCAAGGCGTGAGCGGGGCGCCGGGTGAGGAAGCCATGCAGTCCGCGAACACCGCGCTGCTATCCAATCAGCCGCTGCGCCGCGCGCTGTTCGCGGGTGCGGCGGTGCTCACCGGGACCGACCTGTTCCAGTTCTACATGCCGATCTACGGCCATTCGATCGGGCTGTCGGCG
This sequence comes from uncultured Streptomycetaceae bacterium, assembly GCA_964564295.1. GTDB lineage: Bacteria > Pseudomonadota > Gammaproteobacteria > Burkholderiales > SG8-41 > CAZMBS01. Next base: position 12,347 of record CAZMBS010000046.1, on the reverse strand, counting down.
TCCGCGATCGGCGTGATCCTCAGCATGGTCGCGGCCGCAGCGTTCCTGGTGCGGCTCGTGGTGCCGACGCTGACCAGGCGCTGGGGCGCGGAACCCGTGCTCGTGTGCTCGATTTTCATCGCCGCCGCGATTTACCTGCTGTTTCCGTTCTTCACGAACCCCTACGTGCTCGCCGGCATCGCCTTCATGCTCGGGCTGGGGCTCGGCTGCAGCCAGCCGCTGACGATGATGCTGACGTACACGCGCGCGCCGCAGGGCCGCTCGGGCGAGGCGCTGGGGCTGCGGCTCACGATCAACAACTCGATGCACATCGGCGTGCCCATCGTGTTCGGCGCCATCGGCTCCGCGTTCGGCTTCATGCCGGTGTTTTTCGCCAACGCCGCATTGCTCGCGGGCGGCGGCGTGTTCGTCAATCGCGGCCGGCGCTGAACAGGGACGCGCGACCACCGGGCGGGGAGGCACCATGCGTATCGCGGTTCTGGACGACTATCAGGATGTTTTTCGCAGCCTCGCCTGCGCGAAGCGGCTCGCGGGTCACGAGCTCGTGGTGTATCACGACAGCGAGAAGGACCCGGTTCGGCTTGCCGCGCGGCTGAGCGACGCGGACGCCGCGATCCTGCTGCAGCAGCGCACGCCCGTGCCGCGCGCGGCGGCGGAGCGCATTACGCGTCTGAAGCTGATCAGCCAGACGCGCCGCAACGTGAGCCACATTGACCTCGCCGCGTGCCGCGAGCGGGGCATACTCGTCTGCGGCGGCGCGGAAGGGCGGCCGAACCATACCGCGGAACTGACCTGGGGGCTGATACTGTCGGCGCTGCGCCATATTCCCGACGAGGTGCATCGACTCAGGGCGGGGCGGTGGCAGACCACGATCGGCACCACGGTCGTCGGCCGAACGCTGGGCATCTACGCGTACGGGCGCATCGGCAGCATCGTTGCGCGTGTCGGGCACGCGTTCGGCATGAACGTCGTGTGCTGGGGGCGCGAAGGCTCGACGGCGCGCGCGCGCGCGAACGGCTTCGCGGTGGCGGCGAGCCGCGAGGCGTTTTTCGAGCAGGCGGACGTGGTCTGCATCCATCTTCCCGGCAATCGCGAAACCCGCGGCCTCGTGCAGTACGGCGACCTCGCGCGCATGAAGCCGACGGCGTTGTTCGTCAATACGAGCCGCGCGACCCTCGTCGAGGAAGGCGCGCTCGTGCGTGCCCTGCGCGAGGGCCGGCCCGGGTTCGGCGCCATCGACGTCTACGAATCCGAGCCCGTGCTGCACGGGGATCATCCGCTGCTGAAGCTTGACAACTGCCTGTGCACGCCGCACCTGGGTTACGTCGACCGGGATACCTACGAGCAATACTACGGCGCCGCGGTCGAGCAGGTGCTCGCGTTCGCGGCGGG
>CAZMBS010000046.1:0-10855 GCA_964564295.1 uncultured Streptomycetaceae bacterium | reverse complement strand
GCGGTACCGGGCAAGGCGGTGATCTACGTGATGCGCGACAGCAGCGACATGGGTCGCTGGCCGGCCTCCATCTGGCTCGGCGACACGATGACGATCACGACGTACGCCGGCACGCATGCGCGATGGGAAACCACGCCCGGCCGCAAGCAGATCGCGGGATTCGCGGCCGACAACGGCGTCATCAACATCGACACCGAGGCCGGCCAGATATATTTCGTGCAGCAACTGACCCACCCGGGGCGGACGCAGGCTTATTCGGTGTTCCGCCTGATCGACCGGAAATCGGCCGAAGCCATCATCGCGCACACCGAACTGCTGCCGGTGCAACCCTGATCGGCCGCGCGTTCGCGGCGCAGTCGGATCAGCGCGCGTTCGCCTGCCGCAGGATGTTCAGCAATTCCGGTACCCGTCGGTCGAGTTTCGGATCGTGGTCCGACGGACTGCGCACGTAGGCCGAACGCAATCCCTCCAGCTCGACGAACGCCCGGAACGCGGCCTGAATCGGCGCGGGCAGACGTTCGACCGGCGTTTCCAGCTTGGACGGCGTATTGGCGTGTTCCGTTTCCGGAAGCACGCCGTGAAGATGCAGCAACGCGTTGCCGTAGTGGTATCCCGCGATCAGCGCGCCGTCCACGATCGCGAGATAGTCCTGCGGAAACACGAGTTTCGCCATGCCCGCCATGATGCGTTCCGCTTTCGCAAGGTGATCCGCGCGCGTCATGGTGTGGTGCCTCCGAGCACGGCTATCGTGTCCGTCCGGATGCGCGCGTAGGCGGCCTGCGCGCGGCGCGCCGTGTCGGCATCGAGGGATTTCGCGCCGCGCACGAAATCCGGCCGCAGGTTTTCGATGAACGCGAGCGCTTCGAACGCCGCCTTGAGCGCCGCGGGCACGGGCGAGCGCATCGGCGGCTTGTAGGTGTGATTCAGATCGCCGAGCATCCGCTCCGTGGCCGCCCCGTCCGTCGTCGCGCCGAGCACGTGCAGCGCGGCGTTGACGCGATTGGTTCCCGCGCGCATCAGAAACACGGCGTAGAGTTCGCCGTCCTCGAGCGGGTCAAGGCGCGCGAGGCTGGCCTCGAACGCCGCTGCTTTTTTCAGATGTTCGTCGATGTGCATCGTGTGCTCACTTCGCCATGTCGAGATCGATCAGCGCGCGCCTCAGGAACTCGTACTGCCGATCGAGATACTGCGCCGTTTCGCGGCTCGCCAGCGCCGCGTTGTCCCAGTAGTTTTTCGTCACCTCGTGTTTCCATTCGGGAAGCTGGAACAGCTTCGCGAACGCGCCGTCCCACCAGGCCGCCTGCTGCGGCGTCATGCCTTTCACGCCGACCACGCCGCGCCAGTTGTCGATGACGGCGTTGATGCCGGATTCCTTCCAGGTCGGAACCGCGGCGAACACCGCCGGACGCCGGACGGGCGCGGTCACGGCCAGAACCCGCAGTTGCCGCGACTCGAGAAAACGCGCCGAGATGCTGCCGGGGCCCACGACGAGGTCGACATGGCCGCCGAGCAGCGCCGTGATCGACTCGCTCGAGGACTTGAACACGACCGTCTTCACCTTCCTGGGATCGACGCCGGCCTCCCGCGCCACCGTCGCGAACGCGATATGGTTGATGTTGCCGAGCGCGCTCGAAATGCCGACGACCACGGCGCCCGGATCGGCCCTGAGCCGCGCCAGCAGATCTTTCGCGGTCGCGAGCGGCGAATCCGCCTTGACGTTGAACGTCATGTATTCGTTGATGAGCACCGCGAGCGGCGTGAAGTGTCCGTGCGACAGCGGCGAGAGCCGCGTGATGTGGTTGGTGAGCAGCGTGTTCGACGTGAGGCCGACGAAATTGCCCTTGCCCGTCTGCTGGTTGAGGTAGGTGAACGCGATCGTTCCGCCGCCGCCGGGCCGGTTGGCGACGTTGATCGGCACGCCCGCGATCCGCGCGTCCTGCAGCAGCTTTTGCACGGTGCGCGCGATATTGTCGTTGCCGCCGCCGGGTCCGGCGCCGACGACGATCTCGATCGCCTCGGCGGGTTTCCACGCCTGCGCGTGCGCGGGCATACCCGCGGCGGTGACCCAGGCCAGCAGGCAGGCAAGGGCGCGCATCGACATCACCGGTACGGCACGAACTCGATGGGGACTTCGATGAGCGTCGGCCGGTTCGCGGCGAGCGCCTCTTTCAGCGCCGGTATCAGTTCCTTCGCCCCGTTGGCGCGCACCGACCGGAATCCGAAGGACTCGCCGAACTTCACGAAGTCCGGATTCGTGAGCTCGGTGCCGATGGTGCGGCCGAAGCGCTTCTTCTGGGTGTTGTTGAGTATCTTGTAGCCGCCGTTGTTGAAGACCACCACGGGGATGTTGAGGCCGTAGTGCGCGATGGTGGCCATTTCACCGCAGCCGAACAGGAATCCGCCGTCGCCGCAGAACGCCACGACGGGCCGTTCCGGGCAGGCGATTTTCGCGCCGATCGCGGCATGAAACGCGAATCCCATCGAACCGAACGTGTTGGCGAACAGAAAGCTCGACGGGTGGTACATCTCGAGCGCGTACCGCGCCCAGTGGCCGGCGATCGACTGCGCGGACACGATGGCGTCGCGCGGCAGTGCCGCGCGTATGCCTTCGATCAGCGCGATCTCGTCCGGCACGCGCTGCACGAGCTCGGCGCGCGTGCGCGCCTTGAGGTCGCGCATTTCCGCCTCGCGCGAGGCGCGCGGCGCGGGCTTGCGCGCGCGCAACGCGGCGAGCAACTGCCGCAGAAAGTCCTTCGCGTCGCCCTGCACCGTATGCGTCGCCGGATAATTCTTGCCGAATTCGTGGCTGTCGATGTCCGCATGGATCAATACCGGCGGCATCGGTATGGTCCAGCCCTTCGCCGACCGCCCGGTGACATCGGCTTCGGCGCTCTTGCGGCGCGTGCGCGTCGCGCGCTCCGAGAAACGCGTGCCGACGGCGAGCATGACATCGGTGCCCGCGAGCACTTCCTCCTCCACGGTCGAGCTCATCGTGAGGATGTTGCCGAGCATCAGCGGCTTGTCCTCCGGCACGATGCCTTTCGAGCCGTTGGTCGCGAGTATCGGTGCCTGCAGCAACACGGACAGTTCGTCGAGTTCCGGGCCGGCGCCGGACTTCACGCATCCGCCGCCGGCCCACAGCAGCGGCTTCTTCGCGCCGGCCAGCAGGTCGGCGGCCTTCGCCACCGCGGCGGCGTCGACGCGATGCGGCGATGGCGCGGTCGGCTGCGCGATCGCGATGTCGTCCTCGGCATTGAACACGTCGGCCGGGATTTCGAGCATGACGGGCCGGGGACGCCCCGAGCGCATGCGATGGAACGCCTCGCGAACCGCCTCCGGGATATCGCCGGGCCGCGTGATGCGGTGCGCCCAGCCGGTGACGGGGCGGAACATGTCGAGCTGGCCGGGCGATTCGTGGTAGACACCCTTGTCCTGGTCGAGGTACGGCGTCGGGACCTGCGTCACGATGTTGAGCACCGGCCAGGATTCCGCATACGCTTCACCCATTGCCGACAGGCTCGCGGCCGCGCCCGCGCCGACCGTCACCATCGCCACGCCGACCTTGCCGGAGACGCGCGCGTACGCGTCGGCCATGTGCACCGCGCCATCCTCGCTGCGCGGCGCGAAAAGCCGCATGTCGGATCGGTCGAGCAGTGCGTCGTAGGGCCGCAGCAGCGTGCTGCCGAGCACGCCGAAAACCGTGTCGACGCCGTGCGCGTTCAACGATTCGATCAAAGCTTTGCCGCCGGTCATTCGAGGCATGTGCGTTACCTGGTCCAATAAGTCATTAAAATCATGTGCTTGTCATCCGGCGCCATGATGCGTATCGCAGACGCGCAAGGGATCAAGCATACTAGAGTTTCCGGCCCGGGGGCGCGTGAAGAACGTTCATGGCCGCCATGCGCTGCCGCAACGTCTTGGCGCGCGGGTTTCTCGTCTACAACTCGAACGTCATCAAATCCTGCCCCCAGATGAGGCGCCCCTTGTAGATCTCCGCGATGTCGGCGATCACGCGTTCGCGCACGCCGTCGCGATCGATCGCCGGGCCGTGGTGGGTCGTGACGAGCGTCTTGACGCGGGCGTCCCGCGCGAGCGTCGCGGCGACCTGTTGCCGGGTAAGCACGCCTTGCCCGGGTTGCTCGAAGTCGAAACCGTTGAGGTAGTGCACCAGCAGATCGGCGTCCTGCGCCAGCGGATAGAGGGAACGCACGGGCCCCTGCTTGCCGTTGAGCTTCACGTCGCTCGTGTAGGTGAACACCTTGCCGCCGCACGTGATGCGGAATCCGAGGCTTTCCAGAAAAGGCTGATGATGGATGACCTCTTTCGCCTCGAGTCTCCAGCCATCGCCTTCGATGACGGCGCCGTTGTGGATTTCGGTGACCCCGGTTTCCGGCTTCGGCCGCGGTCCCGTGCCGCCGCGTCCCTGGAAGATGCGGATGCTCATCGGGTGCGACGTGCGGGCCGTGAGATCCCGATGGTAGGCCCCGGCGGGGCCGAACAACCGGTCCATCATCTCCTGCGTGCCTTCCGGCCCGTAGATCCGGAACCGCGGCCTGATGCCGCCGACAGCGTCCCAGTGATGATGCACCAGCCGCGGAAGGTCTCCGCAGTGATCGAAGTGCAGGTGCGACAGAAAAACGTGCGTGACATCCGGCGCCGTGCGACCGGTTTGCATGAGGCGTGCAAACGCGCCCGGACCGTGATCGAGCAGAATCACGTCGTTGCCGGCTTCGACAAGATAGCTCGACGACGCGCGCTTGAGCGAAGGAACCGGCGTGCCGGTTCCGAGCAGCGTGACCTTCATTTGGCGAGCCCGAGGTCGGACAGATCCTGACGCCGTTCCTTGTAGTCCTGATCGAGATACGTCTTCATGCCCGCGCTGTTGCGGTATATGTTGTCCCAGAGGTTCTTGTGGACGATATCCTGCCATTCCCGGCTCGCGGCCGTCCTGGCGAACACGGCGTCCCAATAGGCAATCTGGCTGGCGGTGAGTCTGGGCGGCGCGATCACGCCGCGCCAGAATGCCTCCACCACGTCGGCGCCGAGCTCTTTCCAGGTCGGCACGTCGGCGACCGCGCCGGCCAGGCGTTTCGGCGCGGATATGGCGAGTATGCGCGCCGCGCCGTTCTTGCGCTGGTTCGCTGCATTGTAGACGGCGGTCACCACAAGATCGACGTGCCCGCCGAGCAGATTGGTCATCGACTGTCCGCCGGACGAGAAAATCGCCACCTTGACGGCTTTGGGATCCGTCCCGACGGACTTCGCGACGCGCCCGAGCGCGACGTGGTTCGAATTGCCGGCGTTCGCCGCGTTGCCGACGCGCAGAGAACCCGGCGATTTCCTGAGCACCTCCAGCAGATCGCGTCCGCTCCTGATCGGCGACGATTCGGAGACGACGAAGGCGATGTAGTCGCTCGCGAGCATCGCGATCGGCGTGAAGTCATTTTGCGACAGCGGGCTCACGCCGGTGATGTGATTCGACAGCAGCGTCGGCGACGCGAACGACAGCAGTTGCGCGTCTCCGGGCCGGGTATTCATGTACGCCCACGCCACGGCGCCCGCTCCGCCGGGCCGGTTCGACACGCTGGTCGTTACGTCGACAAGCTTGAGATCCTGCCAGAGTTTCTGCACTTCCCGCGCTGTGATGTCCAGCGCGCCCCCGGCCGCGACACCCACGAGGATCTCCACGTTTTTCTGCGGCTTCCAGTCGGCAGCCCCGAGCGGCGTCGAGACGCAGCATGTCAACGCGAGGGCAGCGCAAACGAGGCGCACGGGGTCGAGTTTCACGGGCAGCATCCTTCCAAGACCGCGACGGGGAGTAACGATACGACCAGCCATGACCTGCCGCAGCGTCAGTGCAGGTGGCGGTTCCGGGGATGCAGCGGGATGACGGTCGAACTCGGCGTTTCGGTCGACGCGGTGCGTTTCTCGGGCTGGATGTTGTCGAACATCTGGCTCACGAGCGAAGCGACCTGGTCGACTTCGTTCTTGCCGAGGTGCCGCGCGAGCAGGCCCGCGAGGTCTTCCACCACGCATTGGCGCCGGAATTCGTGGATGGCCTCGGGCGACGGCCCGATGAACATCTGGTAGAACTCGTCTTCACTGTGCTCCGGGTAATAGGTGACTTCCACTTCGGACGCGTATTCGGTCAGCGTGCCGATGGTGTGAAAAGCTTCCGTCAGCCGATTGTGGAAGCTTCTGCCGACTTCGCCGGTCCAGCAGATATTGATGACGCGCTCGCGCGTGTCGAACGCGATGCCGGGTTCCTCGCGCTCGAGGCTCGCAGCATCCGCGATTTTGTCGACATCCAGGTATTCGAGCCACGGCTTGAGCGCCTGCTCGACCTGGGTCAGGCGCACGCCCTTGCAGAGGAAAATGCTGCCGTGGACGTGAACTTCCATGCGCATGTTCCAACCCCTTGATTTGAATCAAAAGCCGTGTTTTCCAGCAGGGGCGTAAGCATAGCACAAACCCCACCCTCGAGCGCCCGTCGTCGAACTCACGCGCGCAGCAAGCCGAGTTCGCGCAGCGCCAGGCGCATTTCCGCGACTTCCCGGTGCAACGCCTGATGCAGCGCCGCTCCGCCGAGGTGGGCCGCCGACCAGCCCATGTCGTCGAGTCCCGCGATCCATGTCGGCGCGCGGGTCGCTGCGCCAAGTACGTGGTCCCAGTACGCGATCTGCGCAATCGACAACCCGGGCGGGCCGCTGACGCCGCGCCACGCGCCGATTTCGCATGCGATGCCCTGTTCCGCCCAGGTCGGTGTCCCGGCGAGCGCGCCCCGCAACCGATGCGGCGCTGACACGGCGAGCAGCCGAACGTCCCCGCGCTCCAGCGCCCGGATCGTGCTTGCCGCGGTGACGGCTCCACTATCGGCGTTCCCGTTCACGACATCGGCCACCGCGTCGAGAGCGGAGTCGAACACCCGCACGCGCGGCATCCTCGGATCGACGCCCGCAGCGCGGACGACTTTGGCGAATGCGATGTGATTCGGATTGCCCGCCGACGTCGACAGTGCAACGGAAAAACCCGCGGCATCGCGCGCGAGCCGCGCAAGCAGGTCCGCGCCGGTGCGCACCGGAGAATCGCTGCGCGCAATGAACGCGATGTATTCCGTATACAGTATGGCGAGCGGCGTGAACGCGGTGTGGTCGAAGGTCGCAACCCCGGTCAGAAAATCGGTCGTCAGGTTGGGTGAGCTGATGGAAACGCGGTGCGCGTCGCCCGGGACTTTCGCGAGGCAGTGCCACGGCTTGCGCGCGCCGTCACCGGGCATGTTGACGACTTCCACCGGCACGTCCACGACGCCGGACGCGGCCATGGCCTGTTGCAGCGCCCGTGCCGTGCGGTCGAGACCGCCACCCGGCGCGGTGCCCGCGATCAATTCGATGGAGTGCGCGGGGTGCCACATGCCGGAAACACTGTTCATGCGAATATTCTCAACTGGATGGAACATCCCGCTATTGACCGGCCGGGCCATAGGCGCTAAGTTTCATTTTTGCGGAAACACGCAGCCCGCGCGGTTGGCGATTCGATGCGACTCGGAATGAATTTTCTCACACGCTGTTACGCGCACGTCTGCCGGACCGGCGCGGCAGTGCTGGCAGCCTGTGGCGTTCTGGCCGGTTGCGGTGGCGGCACGGATGGACCCGTGGTGCCGCCGGAACCGCCGACGCTCGTATCGGTGGGCGAAAAACTCTTTTTCGATGTGTCGCTGTCGGCAAGCGGCCAAATGTCCTGCGCGACGTGCCACGTCGAGGAACGCGGCCACGCGGACCCGGTGGGAACGTTTCTGCCGCTCGGCGGGCCGCTGCTGAATCTGCAGGGATTTCGCAGTTCTCCGACTGCGCGGTATCTCGACACGACTCCGGTATTCCAGATTCTCGGCACCAGCGCGGCGCGCGGCGGATTTTTCTGGGATGGTCGCGTGGATACGCGGGATGCGCAGGCACGCCTGCCGATTCTGAGCCCGGTGGAAATGGCCAATCCGGACCTGCCGTCGTTCATCGCCAAATTGCGCCAGGTGGATTTCTTCGGCGAACTGTTGCTCGTGTCCGGGCTGTCGATCACCGCGAGCGACAGCGCGCTGCTCGACGCCTTCGCGCGGGCCATCGAGGCCTACCAGATCGGCGACGAGGACTTTCATCCGTTCACGAGCAAGTTCGACGCCGTTCAGGCCGGCTCCACGACGTTCACGGCGCAGGAGGCGCAGGGACTTGCCCTCTTCAACAACCCGGCGAAGGGCAACTGCAACGCGTGCCATTCCAGCGGCGGCGTGAGGCCCCTGTTCACCAATTTCCGCTATTTCGCGCTGGGGGCCCCGCGCAGCGCGGCCGTCGCCAATGCGGATCCGCTGTTTTTCGATCTCGGAATCTGCGGTCCGCGGCGCACGGATATCGTCGGCCGTCCCGACCTGTGCGGATTGTTCAAGACGCCGACGCTGCGCAACGTCGAACTGACCGCGCCGTACTTCCACAACGGATTTTTCAATACGCTCGAACAGGTCGTGGATTTTTACGCGACGCGCGACACCAATCCGGAGCGCTGGTATCCGACCGTCGCGAGCGTGGTGCAGAAATTCAACGATCTGCCCGCGATCTATCACCCGAACGTCACCAACCTCGCGCCGTTCGGCCAGCCGCTCGGTGCAATTCCGAACCTGACGCCGCAGGATATTCTCGACATCGCGGCGTTCATGCGCACGCTGACGGACGGCTGGACGCCGTAATTTCCGGTACCCGTAGTTTCCGGCACTATTCCGCGGTCATCCCGGTCGCTGCGACGACGCCGGCCCACTTGTCGATCTCGCGTCTGACGAACGTCGCGAAAGCGTCCGTCGGCAACGGCGAGGGCTCCGCGCCCTGTGCGTTCAGCCGGTCGCGGACTTCGGGAGTGCGCATGATGCGCAGCGCATCCGCACCGATCTTTTCGATCAGCGGGCGCGGCAGTCCCGCGGGCGCAAACAGTCCCAGCCAGTTCAGCATTTCGTAGCCCGCGACGCCGGACTCGGCGACGGTCGGCAAGTCGGGCAGCACGGCCGAACGCTGGCCTGCCGTCACGGCGAGGCCGCGCAAGCGGCCGGTTTTCGTGTGCGGCGAAACCGACGCCGCGGTGCCGAAGGTGACCGGCACCTGGCCGGCCAGCACGTCGACGATCGCGGGCCCGCCGCCCTTGTACGGCACGTGCACGAGCCGCACGCGCGCGAGGTGCTCGAACAGCGCCGCGGCGAGATGCGTCGAAGTTCCCGCGCCCGCAGATGCGTAAAGTATCTGCTTCGGCTGCGCGCGCGCGAGCGCCACGAGCTCCTTCACGGACCGCGCGGGCAGCGAAGGGTGAACGGCGAGCACGCTCGGGGCATCCGCAAGCCGCGCAAGCGGCTGGAAATCCTGCAGCACGTTGTACGGCAGCTTTTTGTAAAGGCTTTGGTTCACCGCGTGCGTGCCGGCGCTGCCGACGATCAGCGTGTAGCCGTCCGCCGCCGCGCGCGCGGCGAGTTCCGTGCCGACGATGCCGCCCGCGCCGCCACGGTTGTCGACGATCACCTGCTGGCGCCACGCGGCGGCGAGCGGCGTGGCGAGCGTGCGCGTCGTGAGGTCGACGAATCCGCCCGGCGGAAACGCGGCGATGAGCCGCACCGGTTTCACGGGATACGCATCGGCGGCGAGCAGCGTGCCGGCGGAAGTCGCGAGCGCGATTGCGATGGTTGCACGCAAGTCTTTGAAACAAAGCATGCTTTATGCTTCGCGAAACAGGCGTCCCGCGCCCGGGATCGCACGCTTGTCGCCGATCAATCGCAGCATGCCCCACAGCGAAGCCTGGTTGCTCGTCACCACCGGCTTGCCGGTGTCGCGCTCGACGGCTTCGATGATTTCGAGCGTGCGCAGATTCGAACAACTGATGAACACGGCCTCGGCGTCCGGGCGGTCGACGTTGCGCGCGAGCGCAGCGACGCGATCGGGCGTGACCGCGGCGTGCGCCTGCGTGCCGAAACCCTCGATGGCAAGCACCGCGAAACCCGCTGCTTCGAGATAGGCCCGCACCTTCTCGTTGAGCCAGGGCTCGTATGCGGTGGCGACACTCACGCGTTTTGCGCCGAGCGCACCGAGCGCGTCGGTGATCGCGGAAGCGGACGTCGCACCCGGGACGCCGGTGCTCGCCCGGATCTGCGCGCTCATGTCGCGGTCGTAGTGCGGGCCTTTCAGGAAGCCGCCCGCCGTGCAGCCGTAGCAGATGACGTCGACTTTCGCATGCGCGAGGAGCTTCGCGGCATCGGGCACCTGCGTGCCCATCCACATCAGGTTCTCTTCGGTGTCCGCGGTGTGCGAAATGCGCTGCGTGTGCACGGACAGCGCGCCCGCCGCCATGCGCTGCGTTTCGTACTCCATGACCGTGTTCCACGACGGCACGATCAATCCCAGCCTGCGCTCCCAGGTGCTCACGATCCGGTCTGCCCGCCAGAATTACGTTGAGCGGAGAATAGCAGATGCCGTCGACGGGCCGACGCGATAGAATGCGCCAATCACGAACCCGCCAGGCGAAAAGGCGGGCTTCGCCAACGCGTCGCTGCAGCGCAGCTCCATCGACTATCGGCAGGAAGGGGAACGAACCCATGTTGCATCGTTACGGATATCGCGCGGCCGCCGTCGCCGTGATTGCCGCGGGCTTGACAGCGCAGGCGTTTGCGCAGTCGTATCCCGCGAAGCCGATCCGCATCATCGTGCCGTTTCCGGCGGGCGGCACGTCGGACATCCTGTCGCGCGCGATCGGGCAGAAACTCACGGAAGAATGGAAGCAGCAGGTCATCGTCGACAACCGGCCCGGCGCGGGCGGCACCATCGGCGCCGCGCTCGCCGCG
>CAZMBS010000045.1:0-16979 GCA_964564295.1 uncultured Streptomycetaceae bacterium | reverse complement strand
CCCGCCGAGGTCGCGACGATGATGCGCACGGGTTTCGCGGGCCACGCCTGCGCGAACGCGTGGCCGCAGCATGCGCAAACCGCGACGACCGCGACGAGCGATTTCATTTCGGCGGGATGACGGGCAACAACAGGTAGGACTCCCTGCCGCCGCCGGAATGCACGGTGTTGCGCGCGCCGGCGTTGTAGTCGGCGCTGTAATGCGTGAAATGGCCCGAGCCGACGCCGTCGCGCGGACCGATGTCGAGCCGCAGTTTGTGGCCCTTCCGGAACACCATCGACGTGGAGATGATCTCGACCTGGCATTCGACGACTTCCCCCGGGTTCAGCCACTGGCGCCGCGTGTGCGCGTGATACGGCCGGTAGGGCAGCGATTTCGCCGGATCGAGCGCGCGGTGCGACGCGCGCAGCCAGCCCTTGGTCACGCACGGCACCGGATCACCGCGCTGGCCGACCTCGCACACGTCCTTGCCGTCGGGCCCGATGTTGCGCAGGGTCGCGAAAATGTCCATGTCCTCCGACGTGCTGGACACCCAGAGGTTCAGCACGATCGGTCCCGTGATCTCGGTGTCGTGCTCCATCGGCGGCGTTTCGAACGAAATCCCCGCGCGGCTCGCGTGCACGTGCCGGCCGCCGAGCGCGTCGTACGTGACTTTCGCCGCCGCCGCGGGCACGGCGGCGGCGAGCGTGCCCTCCACCGCGTTCGCGCCGGTTCCGGGTTTTTCCTTCTGGATCTGCAGATGGAATTTCGTCCACAGCGTGCGCGCGAGCGGCCACTCGTTTTCGTAGCGGAACGGGTACGGCTTCTGGCTGCCGCCGGTGCGGATTTCCAGCTTGACCGGCGGCTCGTCGAGCATGCCGGTGTCGATGCCTTTCAGCCAGTGATCGAACCAGCGCAGCTGTTCGGTGCGCGCCTCCTCGGCATGAAACGGATGATAGTGGCTGCCGGTGTGTATCCGCAGCTTCTTGTGTTTCGATGCCGCGAGCAGGTAGCCCTCGGTATTGCCCCGCAGATGGAGCGCGAATCCGCCCCAGTTGCCGACGCTGTAGAGCGGCACCGTGATCCTGTCCCACTGCGCGCTTTTCATGCGCCACCAGTCGGAATCGAGATCGTTCTTCATGTAGTTCCACAGCTGGTTGTTGTTGAACGCGTCCGGGTTGTAACTGCGCGGCGCGCCGAGCAGGTGGTGCGCCACCTGCGCGATCCACCACGCGCCGATGAAACCCTGCGCAAAGATGCCGCCGTGATACGCCTGGTCCCGGTACTGGTCGGCGCGGCCCTCCCACGGCATGATCGCCTTCAGCGACGGCGGATTGAGATTGGCGACCCGCCACTGGAAATTCGCGTGATACGAAATGCCGAGCGTGCCGACGTTGCCGTTGCACCACTCGTGTTTCGCGAACCATTCGATCGCGTCGTAGGTATCGAGCGCCTCCTGATACGAGCTCGGGTCGGACTGCCCGGGCGACTTTCCGGAACCGCGGCTGTCGATGCGCACGCACGCATAGCCGCGCGGGCACCACCACAGCGGGTTGACCGTCTCCCAGTTCATGTGCTCGTTGGGCGCTTCCTCGAGATCGTCCGGCGGCACCCACAGCTTGTCCTTCATGTACGGGCCGGTGATCAGGATGATCGGCACTTTTTCGGCGCAATCCGGCCGGAACACGTCGCCGTAGATGATCGAACCGTCGCGCAGCGGAATTTTCACGTCCTTTTCGACGATGAGCTTCCAGTCGCGCGGTTGCGAGAGTTTCGAGAGATCGGCCATGGCGTCGTCCTTGTCGTGTTGTTCGTGCCGCTATTTTTTCCGTCGTGGCTTCGTTGCGGCCGGAATCACCGGCAACAGCACGTAGGACGTGAATCTGCCGCCCGCATGTATCGTGTTGATCGCGCCGGCGTTGTAGTCGGCGTGATAGTGCGTGTACGGCGCGCTGCCCACGCCGTCGCGCGGCTGGATGTCGACCCTGAGCCGGTGTCCCTTCTTCAGGACGATGCACGTCGACCAGATTTCCACCTGGCATTCCACCGGCTTGCCGGGTTTCAGCCACAGCCGCTCGGTATGCGCGTGGTACGGCCGGTACGGCAGCGTCTTCTCGGGATCGAGTTTGCGGTGCGACGCGCGCAGATAGCCCTTGGTCACGGGAATCGGCTGGCCGTGCTGGCCGACTTCCCAGACGTCGCGTCCGTCGGGCCCGATATTGCGCAGCGTGATGAGGATGTCCATGTCCTCCGATGTGCTCGACACCCACAGGTTCGCCATCAGCGGGCCGGTAAGCTCCGTGTCCTGTTTCATCGGTGCGGTCACCAGCGAAACGCCGGTGCGCGCCGAACCGCCATGCGACGTCGAGAGCGACGATCCCGACGCGACGCCTGCCTTGGTCGCGCCGCTCGCGGAATAACTGATCTGCGCGGCCTTCTTCGGCGGCGTCGCGACGAGCTGCCCCTCGATGCCTTCACCGGGCGCCGGGATCGGCCTGTCGAGCCTGAGGAACACCTTGGTCCACTGCGTGCGCGCGAGCGGCCACTCGTTCTCGGTGCGGAACGGATACGGCTTCTCGCTGCCGCCCGTGCGGATTTCGAGTTTCACCGGCGGCTCGTCCATGATGCCGGTGTCGATTCCCTTCAGCCAGTAGTCGAACCAGCGCAGTTGTTCGAGCCGGCCCTCCTCCGAGTGAAACGGATGGAAATGCGTGCCGGTGTGGATCCGCAGCTTCTTGTGGCGCGAGGCCGCGTTCATGTACCCCTCGGTATTGCCCCGCAGATGCAGGCCCCATCCGCCCCAGTTGCCGACGCTGTACACCGGCACCTTGATTTCATCCCAGCGCGCGCTGCACAGATGCCAGAAATGCGAGTCGAGGTCGTTTTTCAGCATCTGGTACAGCATGTCGGGCTGAAACGAGTCCGGATTGAAACTGCGCGGACGGCCGAGCAGATGGTGCGCCGTGTGCGTCGCGATCCAGTTTGCGACGAATCCCATCGAGAATATGCCGCCGTGGTACGCCTGGTCACGGTACTGGTCCGCGCGGCCCTCCCACGGCATGATCGCCTTCAGCGACGGCGGATTGAGGTTCGCGACGCGCCACTGCGAACTGGCATGGTACGAAATGCCCAGCGTGCCGGTGCTGCCGGAACACCAGGAGCGCTTCGCGATCCACTCGATGCAGTCGTAGAAGTCGAGCGACTCCTGGTACGACGAGGGCTCGGCGCGCCCCGGCGACTTGCCGGTGCCGCGGGAATCGATGCGCACGCATGCGTATTCGCGCGGGCACCACCACAGCGGATTGACCGTTTCCCAGTTCATGTACGGGTTCGCCTTCTCTTCGAGGTCGGCAGGCGGTATCCACAACTTGTCCTTCTGATAGACGCTGATGTTGAGGATCGCCGGCACGCGCGTGCGCGTCGCGGGGCGGAACACGTCGGCGTACAGGATCGTGCCGTCCCGAAGCGGGATCTTCACATCCTTCTCGACGATCAGTTTGTGCCGTTTCGGCTTGGAGACGTTGCGGGCCTTGCTGGAGATCATGCGGACTCCCGGATAGGGTTGATGCGACATGGGGAAACGGCGTTATAAGGCAGCGTGCCTGCGGCGTCAATTGAACGCGGCTGGCGCGCGCCGCGCCGAATGGCGTCCGCATGTTGAACGGGTTGCCGGGTCGCGCGTATGGTAAAACCACGGCACATGACGACGCGCATCGGCATCGACCTGGGCGGCACCAAAACCGAGATCATCGCGCTCGACGCTCGCGGCGACACTCTGCTGCGGCGCCGCGAGCCGACGCCGGCCGGCGGCTACGACGCGATCCTCGCGCTCGTCGCGCGGCTGGTCGATGACGCGGAACGCACGCTTGGCGCGCGGGCGCGTGTCGGCGTCGGCACCCCGGGCGCGGCCTCGCCGGCGACGGGCATGATGCGCAATTCGAACTCGACGTGCCTCAACGGCAAGCCGCTTCAGCAGGACCTCGAACGCGTGCTCGCCCGCGAGGTGCGCATCGCGAACGACGCCAACTGTTTCGCGCTTTCCGAAGCGCGGAACGGCGCGGGTGCCGGCGCGCGCACCGTGTTCGGGGTCATACTCGGCACCGGCGTCGGTGGCGGCCTCGTCGTCGACGGTCGGGTGCTCGGCGGCGCCAATCGCATCGCCGGCGAATGGGGCCACAATCCGCTGCCGTGGCCACGGGACGACGAGCGGCCGGGACCCGAATGTTATTGCGGCAAGCGCGGCTGCATCGAGACGTTCCTGTCGGGACCGGGCTTCGTGCGCGACCACAAACACGTCACGGGGGAACGGGCGGAATCGGCTGCGATCGTGACGCGCGCCGGCGCCGGCGATTCCGAGTGTGCTGCATCGCTCGAACGTTACGCCGAACGGCTGGCGCGGTCGCTCGCCACCGTCGTCAACGTGTTCGACCCCGACGTGGTGGTGCTGGGCGGCGGCCTGAGCAATATCGACGCACTGTACACGCGCGTGCCGGCGCTGCTGCCGCGCTCGGTATTCTCGGACGTCACGCGCACGCGGCTGCTGAAGAACCGTCACGGCGATTCCAGCGGTGTACGCGGGGCGGCCTGGCTCTGGAACGACGATGACCGATAAACCCATGATTCCGGTAAAGAAATTGTCCGCCGGCGCGGTCGTGGTACGGCGCGCGGGGCGCGGCTGGAAACTGCTCGTGCTGCGCGCGGGTCGCGGTTGGGACTTTCCGAAGGGCATGGTGGAACCCGCCGAGGAACCGCTCGCCGCGGCAACGCGCGAAGTCGCTGAGGAAACCGGACTCTCCGATCTCGATTTTCCGTTCGGCGACAATTTCCGCGAGACCGTGCCGTACGCAGACAACAAGGTCGCCCGCTACTACCTCGCGGAGACGACGCAGGAAGAAATCACGCTGCCGATCGCGCACGAACTCGGCCGGCCCGAGCACGACGAGTGGCGCTGGGTCACCTGCGATCAGGCGGAGGAACTGCTGCCGCCGCGACTCGCGCTCGTGCTCGAGTGGGTGCGCGAGACGCTCGAAGGCGGGTAACTGGCCCGCACGGCGTAGAATGCCGGCGCACCCTTTCCATAACGGCGGAGACTCCGATGATCTACGAAATGCGAACCTACGACCTGAAGCCACGAAGCCTCAACGAAGTGATGAAGCGTTTCGGCGAATCCTACGAGAAACGCAGGAAGTATTCGGAACTCGCGGCGTTCTGGCATACCGAGATCGGACCGCTCAACCAGATCGTGCACGTGTGGCCGTACCGGGACCTCGAAGAGCGCGGCCGCATCCGGGCGGCGGCCGTGAACGATGGCATCTGGCCGCCGGATACCGGTGAATTCATCGTCAACATGCGGTCCGACATCATGATGCCGTTCGCGTTTTCGCCGCCGCTGAAACCGGGGAAGATGGGGCCGATCTATGAAATGCGTACCTACACCTACGTTTCCGGCCATCTGCCGCGCATCATGACCCTGTGGGAAAAGGCGCTGCCGGCACGGCTCGAGTACAGCCCGCTCTGCGCGGCGTGGTATTCGGAGCTCGGCGGACTCAACCAGTTCGTGCACATCTGGCCCTACGCCTCGCTGGAGGCGCGCAGCGCGACGCGCGGGAAAATGCAGGCGGCGGGCGTCTGGCCGCCGTCCGCGCAGAAGCACGGCGTGCCCGGCTACGATCTTCACCGGCAGGAAAACAAGATACTGCTGCCCTCCGCGTTTTCGCCGCTGCAGTAGCCGCCGCGCGCCGCCGGGTCAGTCGGCGCGGATATCCGCGGCGCGCACCACCTTGCCCCAGCGCGCGAGCTCGGCGTGCACGTGCTTGCCGAGGCGCTCGGGCGAGCCGCCTCCGGGCGACGCGCCCTGCTCGTTCATGATCCTGCCGATGTCCGGGGCCTTGAGAATCTCGTTCACGTCCGCGTTGAGTTTCGCCACGATGTCGCGCGGGGTTTTCGCGGGTGCGAAGATCGCGAGCCAGGTCGTCACTTCGTAACCCGCGACGCCGGCCTCCGCGATCGTCGGCAGTTCGTTCATGCCGGCGAAGCGCGCGGGCCCCGTCACCGCCAGCGCACGCAGCCGGCCGCTCCGCACGTGCACGAACGAGGAACCGAGCCCTCCGAACATGACCTGCACCTGCCCCGAAATGAGATCCACGAGCGCGGGCGTGCTGCCCTTGAACGGGATATGGACGAGATTGGTCGCGGTGAGGTGCTTGAAGAGTTCGCCCGCGAGATGGCTCATCGTGCCGTTTCCGGATGACGCGTAATTCAGCGCGCCGGGCTTCGCGCGCGCGAGCGCGACGAGATCTTTCACCGACCGGGCGGGAACCGACGGATGCACGGTCAGCACGCTCTGCGCCTGCACCGTGAGAATCACGGGCTCGAAATCCCGCACGGCATCGTAGGGCAGCTTGCGGTGCACGTTGGGACCGACCGCGTGGCTGCTCGTCGTGCCCCAGAGCAGCGTGTAGCCGTCGGGCGGCGCTCGTGCGACGAGTTCCACGCCGATGGTGCCGCCCGCCCCCGGGCGGTTGTCGACGATCATCTGCTGGCCGTACTGTTCCGCGAGCTTCTGCGAGATCGGGCGCGCGTACACGTCGGTGTTGCCGCCGATCGGAAACGGGATCACGACGCGCACGGGTTTCGCAGGGTACGTCTGCGCGAGAACCGGCAGCGCAGGCGCAAGCAGCAACACTACCTGAAATCCCGAACACCACGCGCGCTTACGCCACATCTCCGTCTCCCGTCGACGATGATGCACCGTACCACAGAATTCCCGGGCGCGCGTAACGCCGGTCGAACCGGTTTAGCTGACGTCGATCGAGGGCAGGCGGCGTTGCTCGTTGCGCCGGGACAATTGTCCGGGCGGTCGCGTCAGTTGCTCGCGGTCATGCCCGACGCCTTGACGATGCGCTCGGCGCGTTTCATTTCCTCGATGAGGAAATTCGTGAACTGCGCGGGCGTGCTCGCGACGACCGTAGCGCCTTCGTGGCTCAGGCGCTTTTCCACTTCCGGATGCTTGAGGATGCGCGACATTTCCGATTGCAGTTTCATGACGGACGCCTGCGGCGTGCCGCCGCGCACCAGCATCCCGTACCAGTGCGTGAGCTCGTAGCCCGGCACGCCGGACTCGGCGATCGTCGGCACGTCCGGCAACGCGGTCGCGCGCGCGGGCCCCGTCTGCCCGAGTGCCCGCACCTGGCCGGAACGCACGTAGGTCACGACCTGCAGCGCATTCATGAAATACAGCGCGATCTGGCCGGAAATAAGATCCACCACGGCGGGCGCCGCGCCCTTGTACGGAATATGCGTCATGCGCGTGCCGGTCAGATGCAGAAAGAGTTCCGCCGCGAGATGCGGCGGCGAGCCGTTACCGGAGGTGCCGAAATTGATCTCGCCCGGTCGCGCTTTCGCGATCGCGACGAGCTCCTTCACCGAGCGCGGCGGAAACGACGGGTGCACGGCGAGCACGAGCGGACTCGACGCGAGCTGCGTGACCGGCGCGAGATCTTTCAATGTGTCGTACGGCAGGTTTTTCCGGATGAACGGATTCACCGCGAGCCCGCCGGGCACGACGAGCATGGTGTGGCCGTCGGGCGCCGCGCGCGCGACGTGCGCGGTGCCGATCACGCCGTTCGCGCCCGAGCGATTGTCGACGACCACGGGTACGCCCCACGCCTCGTTGAGTTTCTGCGCGATCGTGCGGCCGAGTATGTCGGTGCCGCCACCGGGCGGGAACGGCACGACCAGCGACAGCGGACCCGCCGGATAGGACTGCGCGAAAACCGCCGTGGCGCCCAGCAGCATCGAAAGGATAATCGACAACAGTTTCGCCATACGACTAACTCGTTGATTTATATCAATATTGCACTTTGCGTGCCGTCTTCGTGCGAGCGTCGGATACCGCGGGCAACCATTTCTAGTACGCAGTGAGTCCTCCGTCGAGCAGCAGCGTGTGTCCCGTGATGTAGGACGCCGCCGGGCTGGCGAGGTAAACCACGGCGGCGGACACCTCTTCCGGTTGTGCGAAACGCTTCAACGGCACCCGGTCGATCATCGCCTGGCCGGCGCCGGGATTCGTTGCATAGTAGGCCACGCGCGTCGGCGAACTGGCCGTGCCCGGCGCAACGGCGTTGACGCGTATGCCGTGCGCCGCCCACTCGATCGCGAGCGCCCGCGTCATGTGGGCGATGCCCGCCTTGGATACGCCGTACGCGGACCGCTCGGGATAAGCCACGATGCCGTGCGTCGACGCGAGGCTCACGATGCAGCCCGCGCGCTTCGTCGCGACGAGATGCCGGCCCATCTGCTGGCTCATGAACAGCGTGCCCGTGAGGTTCACGTTGATGACTTCCTGCCACTCGTCGCGCGCCATGTCGAGCACCGCGCGCCGCAGCGTGACCGCGGCGTTGTTGACCAGCACGTCGACGTGGCCGAACGCGCCGACGACCGACGCCATCGCCTTCTCGACGCTCGACTGGTCGCGCAGATCCAGCGCAACCGTCGTCGCGCGCGCGCCGGCGGACTCGATTGCTCGGACCGTGTCGTTAAGCGTGGCCGTGCTGCGCCCTGATACCGCGACGTCGTAGCCGTCGCGCGCCAGCGCAGCGGCGATATCCGCGCCGAGCCCCTGTGATGCACCGGTCACGAACGCCTTGCGCGCGTGCCGCGTATTGCCCTGACCCATGATGCTCCCTTGTCAATGCTGTGCCTGTGCGAGTCCTTTGAGGACTTTCGCGAGACCCGCAATCTCGCTCTGAACGTGCGCCGCGAACTCGGCCGGCTGGTCGCCGACCGTCACGAATCCGAGGTCGGTGAGGCGCCGGCTGATCGCCGGGTCCTTCAAGGCCGCGAGCGCCGCCCGGTTGATGGCCGACACGACGTCGGCCGGCGTTTTCGCGGGCACCATGAGTCCGTACCAGTTGCCGGTCTGAAAACCGGGATACCCCGACTCCGCGACGGTCGGCAGGTCCGGCGCGGCAGGAAGTCGCGAGACGGACGTCACCGCAAGTCCGTTCAACCGTCCCTGCTGGCGCAACGGCAGCGTTGTCGACAAGGGCGCAAAAAACAGCGGCACCTCGCCGGTGACGACCGCTGTCAGCGCTTCGCCGCCCGATTTGTACGGCACGTGCGTCAGCGCGACGCCGGCACGGGCGCAGAACAGTTCCCCTGTGATGTACGACGGCGTGCCGATGCCGCCCGATCCGTAATTGATGGCGCCCGGTCGCGCCTTGGCAAGCTTCACGAACTCCGCAACGGTTCTGGCGGGCAGCGAAGGATGCACCGCCAGCATCGACGGAATGTACGCGAGCTGCACGACCGGCGCGAAGTCGCGAACGAGGTCGTACGGCAGCTTGCGGTATATCGACACGTTCGCCGCATGGCCCAGATTCGCGAGAAACAGCGTATAGCCGTCGGCGGGCGCACGCGCCGCGATCTCCGCGCCGATGTTGCCGGCCGCCCCGCCGCGATTGTCGACGATGATCTGCTGCCCCATCGCGGTGGCCATGCCGCCGGCGACGATGCGTGCGATGGTATCGGTGCCGCTGCCGGCGGAAAACGACACGATGAGCCGCGGCGGCTTGGCCGGGTAGCCCTGCGCGCCGGCGCCGGACGCAACGAGCCCCAGCCACAGCAGCATGCCGTATCGCCCGGCTGAATATCCGCTGAACCGCATCGAGCGCTCCCTGCGCGAGTGGATTTCGCGCCAATTTCGGTCGGTAGAGGATACCGCGTTTCGAGGGCGCCCCGACAGTCGTGCCGTCCACCATCCGGCCCGCGCGCTGGTGCGGCCATGCGGGATGCCACTAGAATCCGGGTTCCGCATCTCCATTTCCGGTGCGGGTCTGGAGCAGGCATGCAAACGTGTTCGATGGCGAGTGTATTGCTGCTGGCGATCGCCGGCATGAGCCCGGCATGGTGCGCGCAGGGCTACCCTGTAAAACCGATACGCATGATCGTGCCGTGGTCGCCGGGCGGCACGTCGGACACCATCGCACGCATCCTGGGACAGAAAATGACCGAGACGTGGAATCAACAGGTCGTGATCGACACGCGTCCCGGCGCGAGCGGCATCATCGGCACGGAACTCGCGATGCGCGCGAGCCCCGACGGTTACACGCTGCTGCATGCCAACATGAGCCAGTTCGCCACCAACCCGAGCCTCTACAAGGTGAACTACGACACGTTGCGCGACTTCGCGCCGATCGGGCTGGTCGCCACGGCGCCGCAGTTGCTGGTCGTGCACCCGGGTGTCGCGGCGAAATCGGTGCAGGACCTCATCCAGCTTGCCGCCGCAAAACCCGGCGCGCTCAATTTCGGTTCGGGCGGCGCGGGCACGCTCGCCTATTCCGCCGGCGAGCACTTCAAGATGCTCGCGAACGTGAATCTCGTGCACGTGCCGTACAAGGGCACGATTCTCGCGCTGACGGATGTGCTCGGCGGGCGACTGCAGGTGCTGTTCTCCGACATGCCGATCGCGCTGCCGCACTCGAATTCGGGCAAGGTGCGCGCGCTTGCGGTCACGAGCGCGCGCCGCACCCCGCTGCTGCCCGCGCTGCCGTCGGTCGCCGAGTCCGGCGTGCCGGGCTACGCCCTCGAAAATTCCTGGGGCGTGTTCGCGCCGCGCAGCGTGCCGAAACCCGTTGTCGCGGCGCTCAACACGGAAGTCGCGCGCGTGCATCGGCTGCAGGACGTGAAAGATCGCTATGCCGGGCTCGGACTCGAGGCCGTCAGCGGCACGCCCGCGGAATTCGAAACCTTCATCCGTTCCGAAGCCGCGAAGTTCTCGAAAATCATCAAGGCGACCGGCGCCCGGGTCGACTGATCCTGCCAACCCCCGAAAGTCAAACATGAAAATCGTAGACACTCACGTGCACGTCTTCACCGACGACCGCGCACGCTATCCGCAGATTCGCGACACCGCGCGGGCCGGCTCGATTCCGTCGATCACCGAAATCGGTCAGACCGAGTGGCCCGTGACGACGGCGGAAACGCTGCTCGGGCTGATGGACGAGGCTGGCGTGCATCAGGCGACGCTCGTGCAGGCCTATTTCGTGTACGAGTACGACAACCGCTACACGGTGGAAGCAACCAACGCGCATCGCGACCGCTTTGCCGCCGTCGTGGTGCTCGATCCGCTCGACCCCGGATCGCCGGATGAACTTTCACGTCTCGTCGAGCAGCAGGACGTCTCCGGACTGCGGTTCATGCGAGGCCGACTCCCCGAAAGTTCCCTCGGGCGGCCCGAGACTTATCCGCTCTGGGCGCGCCTTGAGGCGCTGAAGGTACCGCTCGCCATCAACGACCGCATCGGCGAGATCCACAAGGTCAGGAAATGCATGGAGAAGTTCCCCGGGGTCAAGGTCGCCTTCGAGCATGCCTGGGGCCACAAGGTCGGCACGCCGCCCGGTTACGACGTGCTCGCGCCGCTGTTCGCGCTCGCCGACAATCCCAACGTGTACATCAAGACCGCGATCAACAACATCGCGGCGGCGCGCGACGCCGGCGGAACGCCGGAGGCGCTCTACGAAAAGCTCGTGCAGGTGTACGGCGCGAAGCGCATCATGTGGAGTTCCAACTATCCCGCGCACCCGAAGTTCGGCGGCCTGAAGCCGCGGCTCGACGAATCGAAAAAGGTGCTGTCGTTTCTGTCCGCCGAGGATCAGGCCTGGATATTCGGCAGGACGGCGACGAGCGTCTATACCGGGCTGCGCTAGCGCCGCAGCCGGATCAGTTCATCTCCCACTTCGTGGTCACCGGTCGCGAGGCGTCCTTGGTCCATTCGTGCATGGAGCCGTCATAGAGCTTGACCTGGCGGTTGCCGAGCAGTTCCGACAGCACGAACCATGGTCCGCTCGCGAGATGACCCGTGTTGCAATACGTGATCGCGGGGCGGGTCGGATCGAGGCCCATCTGCCGCGCGAGCGCGCGCAACTCCTCGGGCGACTTGAACAGCTTGGTCTTCTCGTCGGCGATCTCGACGTGCGCGAACATGCGCGCGCGCGGGATGTGGCCTTTCGCGACCACGTCCGAGGTCATGCTCTGGCCCACGTAGTAGTCCGCCGTACGCCCGTCGACAAGCTGCGGATTGCCGCCGCGCGATGCCGCCGCGACCTCGCCCGTCGTCGCGAGCAGTTCGGGGCGTTCGGCGCGCGCAACGTACTCGCTCGGCACGATCGCCGCCGGGCTGTGCGAAAGCGCGCGGCCCTCGCGGGCCCACTTCCATGTGCCCCCGTTGAGCAACGTCACGTTGTCGTGACCGAAATACTTGAGGGTCCAGTACGCGCGGGTCGCCTGCGTGAGGCTCGGCGTGTCGTGGGCATTTGCGACGATGACGACCGCATCCTCGTTACGCACGCCGAGACCGCGCATGAGTTTCGTGAAGTTATCCGGCGTCGGAACCATCTTGTCGAGCTTGACGCCGTCGACGACGCGGGATTCGCGCACCTTGTCGAAGTGCCAGTGCCGCGCGGACGGAATATGCCCCGTAAGCGGCGCCCGCGGCTCGGGTTTCGCGGGCGGCGCCTTGGCAAAGTTCGCGGCATCACCGCGCACATCAAGCACCACGAGCCCGGGCTCGCCGAGGCGGGACGCAAGCCAGTCTGTCTCCGCAAGCGGTCCCGGCACCTGCAGCGACCATGCGGGTGCCGCCAGCAGAAACAGTACAACGAGCAGCCAGTTCTTGCGCATTCCGATCATCGCCATCCCCCGATAGTTTTCCGGACAGCCCTCAGTTTACCGCGGTACGGGTCCTGGATCACCTGCTCAATATTGACAACGGTGCGGAATTCGGCGAACGTGCGTCGCACCGTATGACTCGGGGGTCGATGCCGTGAAAAACCATGCAGGAGCACTCGCGCTGGCGGTATCGGGACTGGCATGCGCCGCGATGTCGCACCAAGTTGCGGCACAAGGCTATCCGGGAAAACCGGTCCGCCTCATCGTGCCGTTTCCGCCCGGCGGCGGCGTGGATTTCATCGGCCGCATCGTAGGCAAAGGGCTCGCGGAGCGGCTCGGACAGCAGGTGATCGTCGACAACCGGCCGGGCGCCAACGCCATCGTCGGCCTGGAAGCGCTGAAGGCGTCGCCGCCGGACGGCTATACCATTGCCGCGGCATCCGCGGGGCCGCTTGCGGTGAATCCCTTCATTTACGCGAAGCTCCCGCACGATACGCTGAAGGACTTCACGCAGATCGCGAACATGGTGAGCTTTCCGCTGCTGCTCGTTTCCCACCCTTCGCTGCCGGTGAAAAACGTCAAGGAACTCATCGCGCTTGCGCGTGCGCGCTCGAACGAAATTACCTACTCGTCGCCGGGCTCGGGAAATACCGGGCATCTTGCCGCGGCGCTTTTCGATTCGATGGCCAAAGTGAAAACCGTGCACATCCCGTACAAGGGCACCGCTCCGGCGGTGCTTGCCGTGTTGTCCGGTGAAGCGCACATGACGTGGAGCAGCATCCCGACGATACTGCCGCACGCGCGCAGCGGCCGGGTGCGCGCGCTCGGCGTCGGCAATGCGAAGCGCATTCCCTCCCTGCCCGAGTTCCCGACGATAGCCGAAGCCGGCCTGCCGGGATTCGAGAGCTACGCATGGGGCGGCATGATCGGACCCGCGAACATGCCGCGCGAGGTCGTACAGCGGCTCAATCGGGAAATCGTCGCGACACTGAGTCAGAAGGACGTGGTCGACCGCATGCTGAACGAAGGCACCATCCCGACGCCGTCGACGCCCGAGGAATTCACGGCCTACCTGCGGTCCGAACTGAAAAAGTGGGGCGACGTCGTCCGGATGGCCAACATCAAGGCTGAGTGACCGCTGCAGGATCGGGCACGGCAGCAGGCCGCTCGACAACCGCCTCGCCCGCTGCATCAAGCGCGAGGGCAACAACATCCGCGCCGACCGGCGCGGTCGGCTGCTCTTCGGTCACGCCGCGTGCGGCCGACTGTTCGGGAAACAGCGCGAGTCCGGCTCCGGCAGCAGCCGAAATCATTTCATGCGGATCCGCCGGCGTCGCCACGAAATTCGGATAACACACGGGTTCGCCCGACAGCACGTTGAACATCCGGCAGTCCGCGCCCGAGGCGAACGACAGCGCGTGATCGGTGGTTGATTTGCCGGACTTGGCGTAGCTCACGCCGTCGCTGATGAGTTTCGCGCGGTCGAACAGCGTGGCGAGTTGCATGATGGGCTCGCCGATACCGCCCACGACGCCAAGCAGCGGAGCGCAGCCGCTGAGCCAAGTCAGCACGACAATCGCTCCGGTAACCCGCAACAGCGAAAGGATCATGGCCCCCATCCATGCAAGGGACATGCCACGCCGGCACGCCCCATGATGCGAAGACTACGCCCGTTGCACGCCGGTTGCCAAGCGTTAATGCGCCCGTTTCACGCCCCAATTCAACGCACTGGCGTCGCTTTCGGTGCATCGGGCGGCTCGCAACCCGCCAGCGCCGTCTTGCTAGTCCACCCGCGCGCCGGACGCCTTGACGACCTTGCCCCATTTCGCGATTTCCGAGCGTATCCAGGTTCCGAATTCCTCCGGCGTTCCCGGCGACGCGGTCGCACCCTGCTGCGCGAACCGGTCGCGCATGTCCGGCAGATTGACCGCGCGATTGATTTCCGTGTTGAGTCGCGCGATCACATCGCGTGGCGTGGCCGCGGGCGCCATGACGCCGAACCATGCACTCGCCTCATAGCCCGGAACCCCCGATTCGGCCACCGTCGGGAGATCCGGGAGCCCCGGATAGCGCGTGGACGTCGTGATCGCGATGGCGCGCAGCCGGCCGCCCTTCAGATGCGGCATCGAGGCCGGCAGGTTGTCCCACATGACCGAGACCTGTCCGGACATGAGATCGGTCAGCGCCTGCGCGCTGCCCTTGTACGGCACGTGCAGGATATCGGTGCCCGTCATCAGCTTGAAGAGTTCCCCCGACATGTGCAGCGTCGTGCCGCTGCCGGACGAAGCGAAATTCAACTGCCCGGGCCGGGCCTTCGCGAGCGCGATGAATTCCTTGACCGTCCGCGCCGGCACGGACGGATGCACTTCCATGACGTTGGGCACGCGCCCCACCAGCGCGACCGGCGCGAGATCGCGCGCAAACGAAAACGGCTGCTTCGTATACAACGTCTCGCTGATGGACTGCGCCGCAGTCGCCATGAGGATCGTGTACCCGTCCGGCGGTGCCTTCGTGACGAACTCCGTGCCGAGCCCACCGGCGGCGCCGGGCCGGTTTTCGATGATGACCTGCTGGCCGAATACCTGGCTCAACTTCTCGCCGACCCATCGGGCGAGTATGTCCGTCGCCCCGGCCGGCGGAAACGGCACGATGTAGCGGATCGGCTTCACCGGATACTGCTGCGAGTGGGCCTGCGTCGCGGCGCACAGCGCTGTCAGGACGCCGACGCCGATCAGTAATCCTGATCGCGCCGCCGCAGTCGGACGAAGTACTGGAATGCGCAGTTTGGACCTCATAACCATGCTTGCTCCTCCCGGGAAAACGACCGCGATCCAGACGGGACTCGAGCGGGATCAGCGGCGAGATCGTGCAGCGTCAATCGACGCGGGCGCCGGAGTCCTTCACCACTTTCGCCCACTTGACGACTTCGTTCCCGAGATAGCCGCTGAACTGTTGCGGTGTGTTCGGAACGAAGTCGAAGCCGAGCGTCGCGAGACGATCCTTGACCGCCGGAATCTGCAGGGCGCCGGTGATATCGGCGTTGAGCCTGGCCACGATCCCGCGCGGCGTGCCGCGCGGCGCGAAAAACGCGATCCACGTATAGTCCTCGTACCCGGGGTATCCTGACTCTGCGACGGTCGCGACGTCGGGCAGCGCGGGCGTGCGCTGCAGGCTGGTCACCGCGATCCCTTTCAGCCTGCCCGCACGAATCAACGGCGCTGGCGCGGTCACCGCCGCCGCGCCTATGGACACATCGTTGGACACGACGGCATTGGCCGCCAGCCCGGCGCCGTTGTACGGGATATGCGTGACGTCGAGCCCCGCCATGGTTTTCAGCAATCGCTCGGCCGTAAGATGCGGCGTGGTGCCCATTCCTGCCGACGCGTAAGTGAGCTTCTTCGATTTTCCGATCTTGACCAGGTCCTGCAGTGAAGCCGCGGGAAATGATGGATGGGCGAATATCAGGTTTGGAATGACGCCGCCGTTGATGATCGGTGCGAAGTCCTTCGGATCGTAGCCCGGGTTGCGGAAGAGCGTTACGTTCACCGCAAACGCACTGCTGTTGACAAGCACGGTGTAGCCGTCTGCACTGGCGCGCGCCGCCATCGCCGTCCCGATATTGCCGCCCGCTCCCGCGCGATTGTCTACCACCGCCGACTGGCCCCACAATTCCGTGAGCCGCTGTCCGACGATGCGCGCCATGATGTCGGTCGGACCACCCGGCGCGTGCGGAACCAGAATACGCACCGGCCGGTTCGGATAGTCCCTCGCCTCGGGCGCCGGCTGTGCCGCGGCAGTCACGCCGGATACCGCGAATATCGCGACCCCGCAAATCCACGAGCTGATCGGAAACAAGGATCCTCCACAATGGGCTGGAGCTGAACAATCTATTCCATCCATGAGGGCGAGGCAAGCTCGTTCCCGCACCTCGATGGCTCCGAAACCGGCCGCATGCATGAGATTAACCATTTGTTTATCAAGCATTTATCAGGATGGGCATCCAGCGGGAATCATTTCAGCGTTGAACACGAAGTAGTGCCGTCTCTCCAAATCCGGAGTGCTATGATTTTCCTGCCAGTTTCGGCAACAAGCTGGTGCGCAGGCAGGTCAACCTAACAGGAGGCTCGCGATTAAGGTCACTCGCAAACGGAACGCCGTCCGCGCCGCGGATGCGGATTTGGCTCGCGTGGCAGGCATGCGCGGCAGGCGCGCGCTGCTGCTGACCTGTGCCGTCGCCGTCGGCGACGCGCTGGCCGCCGCCGCGGCTTCCAGCCCGCCCGCGAATGCCTTGCCTACGGGCGCGCAGGTCGTGGCGGCCTCGGCCATTATTA
>CAZMBS010000044.1:0-16983 GCA_964564295.1 uncultured Streptomycetaceae bacterium | reverse complement strand
AAGGAGTGGATCGGCCAGAAGGAATCGGCGGTCGATTTCATCACGATACCGCTGGTGCACCGGCTGTCGGCGACGCTCGATCGCGACGACCCGTTTCCGAAGAACGGCGATGCGCTGCCGGTCGGCTGGCATGCGGCGCTGTTTCCGCGCATCGTGCGGCGTTCGCAGATCGGCCCGGACGGGCATCCCGCGCGCGGCGATTTTCTGCCGCCGGTGCCGCTGCCGCGCCGCATGTTCGCGGGCAAGCGCAACTGGTTTCACGCACCGCTGCAGGTCGGCGACGAAGTGCGCCGCGAATCGACGATCCGGGACGTGGTCATCAAGTCGGGCCGCACGGGACAGATGGTGTTCGTGACCGTGAAAACCGACATCCACACGCCGCGCGGGCTCGCGGTCGTCGAGGAACAGGACATCGTCTACCGGCAGGAGCCGGACCCGAACGCGCCGCCCGCGCCGCCGCAGCCCGCGCCGGGCAAGGCCGTGTGGCGCAACGTGTTCACGCCCGATCCGGTCACGCTGTTCCGCTATTCGGCGCTCACGTTCAACGGCCACCGCATACACTACGATCATCCGTACGTGACCGGCACCGAAGGGTATCCGGATCTCGTGATGAACGGCGGGCTCACGACGCTGCTCGTGTTCGAACTTGCGCGCGCGCATGCCCGCGGGCCCATCGTGTCGATCCGCTCGCGCAACGTGCGGCCGTTGTTCGTGAACCGTCCGATCACGCTGTGCGGCGAACCGGCGGCGGACGGCGCGACGGCGAAACTCTGGGCGCAGGACGACACCGGCGCGCTCGCGCTGTCCGCGGAAGCGGCGTTCGCCTGATCATGGCGGGAGGACCGCTCGAAGGCGTTCGCATCGTCGACATGACCTCGGTGGTCGTGGGACCGCTCGCGACCCAGATCATGGCCGACCACGGCGCCGACGTCATCAAGGTGGAAGCGCCGGGCGGCGACATCGTGCGCTCGCTCGCGGGGCGCGGCCGCACGCCGGGCATGTCCGGCAAGTTTCTGCACCTCAACCGCAACAAGCGCTCGCTGGTGCTCGACCTCAAGAAGCCCGGCGCGCGCGATGCGCTGCTGAAGCTGCTGAAAACCGCCGACGTGCTGATCTGGAACATGCGGCCGCCCGCGATGGCGCGATTGAAGCTCGCCTACGAGGACGTGTGCGCCGTCAACCCGAAGATCATCTATTGCGGCATGTACGGCTTCGGGCAGGGCGGGCGCTACAAGGACAAGCCCGCGTACGACTCGATCATCCAGGGCTCCGGCGGACTCGCCGCGCTGTACCAGATGGCGGCGGGCGAGCCGCGTTACCTTCCGATGGTCATTGCCGATCGCACCGTGGGGCTCATCGCGGTGCAGATGATCCTGATGGCGCTGTTTCATCGCAGCCGCACCGGCGAAGGCCAGTCGATCGAACTGCCGATGTTCGAGAACATCGCGAAGGCCGTGCTCGAAGAGCACATGTACCTGAAAACGTTCGATCCGCCGCTGGGGCCCACGGGCGATCCGCGGCTCATCGACCCGCAGTCGCGCCCGCTGCCGACGCGCGACGGCTACATCTGCATATCGGCCAACACGGATGCGCAGGCGTTCGGCATATTCGACGCGATCGGGCGCCCGGAACTCAAGACCGATCCGCGGTTCTGTTCCGTCGCGGCGCGTTTCAAGAACACGCCCGAGTATTTCGCGATCCGCGCGGAAGGCCTCAAACAGAAGACGACCGCCGAGTGGATCGAGATTCTCGATCGCGCGGACGTTCCCGCGATGCCGTACCAGACGCTCGACCAGCTGATGGACGATCCGCATCTGCGGGACGTGGGCTTTTTCGAGAAGGTCGATCATCCGACCGAAGGCCGCATCTGGAACATGGCGCTGCCCAACAAGCTCTCGCGCGGCGCGCGGCGCGATTTTCTTCCCGCGCCGAAAATCGGCCAGCAAAGCGTGGAGATCCTGCGCGAACTGGGCTACGACGATGCCGGGATCGGCGAACTCGTCGCCGCCGGCGCAACGCTCGACGGCCGTCCGGGCAAAGGCAAATAACATAACAAAAACAATGGCTTATATCGACTTCCCGACTCGGCGCTCGTTCACCGATCCCGCGCGCGCGTCCGCAGTTGAGGCATAATCGCGCTCCCGACGATTTTCATCGCAGACAGGAATATCCATGCACACGGTCTCCCGCTTTGTCTCGTTTACGCTGATCGCCGCCGCCTGCGGTGCGCTCGCGATGCCGGTTGGCGCCGCGCAATCGTCCGGCGGCAAGGAATACGCGCCGCAGGTCGGTCAGGAAGGCAAGGACGTGATCTGGGTGCCGACGCCGCAGGCGCTGGTCGAGAAAATGCTGACGATGACCGGCGTAAAACCCGGCGAGCACGTGATCGACCTCGGCTCCGGCGACGGCCGCACCGTGATCACCGCCGCGAAAAAATTCGGCGCAAACGCGCTCGGGATCGAATACAACCCGGACATGGTGGAGCTCTCGAAGCGCGCCGCGGCGAAAGAAGGCGTGGCCGACCGCGCTCAGTTCGTAAAAGCCGACATTTTCGCGTCCGATTACACCAAGGCCGACGTGATCACCATGTACCTGCTGCCGTCGTTGAACCTCAAGCTGCGCCCGACGCTTTCCGGCATGAAACCCGGAACGCGGCTTGTGTCGCACGCATTCACGATGGGCGACTGGCAGGCCGACCAGATCGAAAACGTCGAGGGACGCACCGCCTACATGTGGATCGTGCCCGCGAAAATCGAG
This sequence comes from uncultured Streptomycetaceae bacterium, assembly GCA_964564295.1. Classification (GTDB taxonomy): domain Bacteria; phylum Pseudomonadota; class Gammaproteobacteria; order Burkholderiales; family SG8-41; genus CAZMBS01. The sequence continues at coordinate 14,226 of CAZMBS010000044.1, read as the reverse complement.
GGCAACTGGGAATGGGAAGTATCCGGTCTCGGCCCGCGCCGGTACACGGCGACGTTCCAGCAGCATTTCCAGATCGTCGAAGGCCTCGTAAAAACGGAGTCCGGCATCGGCCAGTTCCGCAACGCGCGGCTGCGCGGCGACACGCTGACGTTCTCCGTGACCGAGATCACCGGACCGGATTCGACGGTGCGGCGCGACTTCGTGGGTCGTGTGACGGGCGACCGCATCGAAGGCACCGTCAAGGTGTCGGACAGCAAGACCGAATTGAAGTGGGTCGCGATGCGCGTCGCCACGCCCGCGGCGAAGCCCTGACGCCGGCGCGCGACTACCAGGGACCCGGCTCGACCGAACGCAGGTCGAGCGGCACCGGCCGCGTGAGGCGCCAGGTCGGCACCTCGCTCGATGCGGCGATTGTCGGCGGCGCGCCTTTCCGGTCGACCGGGATGATGCCGAACGTCACGTAACTGCTCGGCGACTCCGGTTCCAGCGCCATCGCGATGACCGCGGCGTTGGGCTGCGCCATCGGGATCACGTAGGTGCCCGCCGGAAACACTTTCTTCTTCACGGAGACTTCCGTGGTCACGCGGCTCGTCGCCCGCCCCTCGACGAAGGTCGCGCCCGGCCGACGGTCGGTGACGTCGTAGCTCTCGACTTCGAGCGCCGCGGGCTGTCGCAACTGCCGGATTTCCACGCCGGAGCGCGCGAGGCGCCGCGCCACGTCGTGAAAATGCGCCGGCACGACGTAGGCAAACGGGCGCGCGCGCGTCAGTTCGGCCTCGACGCCCAGCGAATCGGACCAATCGACCTCGATTTCCTTCAATTCGCCCGACTTCGGATCGAGCATCGCGAGCTTCTGCGTCCGCACGGGGCTCTTGAGCGTCACGGCCAGCGTGTCGCCGGGCGCCGGCGCGCGCCCGCGCCGCACGACGTCGGCGCGCACTTCCCGCACCGTGCGCATCACGCGCTCCGCGTTGTCGGCCGTGGTCTGCAGCAGCGCCGACAGCGAGACCATGTGCCCGTGCACGCGGCGCGCAAATCCCTCGCGCCCGATGCCGACGCCGCGGGTCTCGACGAGGAAGGAAATCGAGTTCTGCAATCCGGCGAAGTTGCGCCCGATGTCCGGCGTGGTGCCGCCCATCGCCACGCGTTTGTCCTTGAGGTTGTACGACGTCGTGAAGTACCAGAAATGCGAGTATCCGGCACGCTCGATCTCGCGTCGCATGTCGCGCAGATAGATCCGGTCGGCCAGTTCGGTCAGCCGCGCCGGCACGTTGGGATTGGTCGCGTACTGCAGGATCACGTCGTAGGACTGGATGACGCCGAATTTTTCGATCCAGCGCGTGGCGACGCTGAACTCGTGCGCATCGACGAACACGTGCGGCTGAAACTCGTTGACGGCCCGGTGCAAGGCGCGCGTCTCGGGCAGATCGACCTTCATGTGATCGCGATTGATGTCCACCGTGCCGTGCGGCGACCGGCGGAAATAGTAGGCGCCGTCCGGATTGCCGTGCGGCAGGATGACGACGGTCAGCCGGTCGAGCAGCGGTTTCAATGCGCCGGTCGCGAGTTCCTGCGCGAGAACGAGCATCGCCTCGCCTCCCGCGGGTTCGTTGCCGTGCTGCAGTCCCACGAGGAACACGATCGGGCGGTCGAGCCTTGCAAGGCCGGCGGCCTGCGTGAAACCCGAGTTCGACAGCACCAGGAGCGGAATCGGCCGCCCCTCCTGCGACGCGCCCACGATGCGCACGAGCAGGTTGTCGGTCCGGGCCTGCAGCGCATAGACGAACTCCAGCATTTCCTCGTGCGACGTGAAGTCGGCGCGCCCGGGCGCGAATCCCGGCGTGTCGTACGCTACCGGCGGATCGGCATAACGTTTGCGCACGGCGTCGCTTTGCCGGTACTGCCGCGCGGGATCGAACTGCGCGTGCAGCGGCGGCGCGCAGAATACGAACAGCGCGACCAGCAGCTGGACGATGACAGCGGGGCTCGCGGCGATTCGGGGCATGGCCGGGATGCTCAGCGACGCGACGCGCCGCATGCGGCCGGCAGCGCAAACCCGCGTCGACCGGTTCGCCGTGCCCGATAGAGCGTGCCGTCGGCAGTCGTGAAGTACAGGCTGGTGAGATCGCGGTCGCCGAACGCGCAGTTGACGGGCAAGTCCCCGGGCAGCGGGTGTGATTCGACGATCACGCCGCCGGGGGTAAATACGCTGACCAGCGGGCCGGGGCCGCTGCGCCGCCAGCCGCCCACGGCGACGACGTTGCCCTGGGCGTCGATGCAGAGGCCTTCGATACCGCGATGCGGGCCGCGATGGTCCGCGCCGAACGTCTGCATGGCGATCGCATGATCGAGCGTGCCGTCCGCGCGAACCGGATAGGCGCGCAGTTCGCGTGCGCCGCCCGGCGTCAGGTTGTTCTCCGCGACGTACAGCGTCTTTTCGTCGGGTGACAGCGCGACAGCGCGCGGGTTTGTCGTGTCGAACGTCATGCGCTCGAGTGTCCAGTGGCGACGCTGCGGAGCGGGATCCTGCTCGAGGCGCAATACCGAAGCATGGTCGAGTTGCCCGAAAATCTGCGGCCCCGACGTCGGCAGCGCATGAAACGGGTCGGCGAACCACACGCGCCCGCGCCGGTCGACGGCGAGATCGCACGGATGGTTGTGCATCTGCCGCCCGAGAAACGAAGTCGTCAACGTCGCCGACCCGTCCTTCTCGTAGCGCACCACGCGCCGCGAGCCCTCCTGGCAGCCGTAGAGCACGCCATCGTGCGCGAACGCGAGACCGTTGGTGCGATTGGTGTACTTGCGGGCTACCGACACCTTGCCGCGCGCAGGATCGTAGCGGTAAATGACGTTCTCCATCACCGCGCTGAAGAGCATCCCGGCGCCGTCCCAGGCAAGTCCGCCGAGCGGCCCGCTGTACGGGCCCGCGACACGTTCAAATTTCCATGTCATGTCAGGCTGCTCCCGCGCCGACCGGAACGCCCGGCGTCTTGAGCCGGGTGCGGTAGACGCCCAGATAAGTCGTGATGTAGAGCGAGCACCAGTCGTCATCGCCCCACGCGAGATTGGTCGTGTGGTCCGGAATGCGCAACCGGCCCAGCAGTTTTCCCTGCGGCGAGATGACGTGGATGCCGCCGGGCCCCGTGCAATAAACATTGCCCTCGCAGTCGACTTTCATGCCATCGGCGATGCCCTGCTCGGCGCCCGTCATGCGGCAGAACAGCCGTGCGCCGGAAAGGGAGCCATTTTCCCTCACGTCGTAGACGTTGATGAGGTGATCGCGGCTGTCGTTCACGTAGAGCCGCTTTTCGTCCGGCGAAAACGCGAGCCCGTTCGGGTAGGTCATGTCGGGAACCACCAGCGTGGTTGCCCCGGTCTTCGCGTCGATACGGAACACGCCGGCGAAATCGAGGTAGCGCTGCACGTCCTCGCACCCCATCTCCGGATTGCAGAGTCCGCCGAAGGAATCGGTGAAGTAGATCGAACCGGCAGCCGTGACGACGATGTCGTTGGGGCTGTTCAGTTTTTGCCCCTTGTAGTGCGAACACAAGGTTTTGCAATTCCCGTCGTGCTCGATGCGCCATACGCGACGCGAGCCCCAGCCCGCCACCAGCAGGCGCCCGTCATGGTCAAACGTCATGCCGTTCGCCTTGCCGGTCGGGCACATCACGACCGAGGAGCCGATGCCCGGCTGCCATTTCCAGATCGTGTCGTTGACGATGTCCGTGTAGAAGAACTGGCGGTTGCGTGCGTCCCACACCGGTCCTTCCGAGAAACGCAGACCGTGCGCGATCTGATCGAGGGGCGGGCGGGCCCCCGTCAAACGCCGCAACGCCGGCGTGGCCATGTCGATTTCCAGCACGTGATCTCCTCCCGGCAGACCGGCCCACGTGAACGCGGTGCCAAATTATTCGGTTTTGTACGAGCCGGCATCCTACGAACCGGACAATGTGCTGTCAAACCGCGAAGTGCGGTCCCGTCCGGCGTATAATCCCGACGCTCTTTTCGCCCAATTTTCAACTCAAAGGCTTCCCCTTGACCCAGCACCGCGACATCGGGCTCGCCATCGTCGGCGCGGGCCGCATCGGCACGCTGCGTGCGCGCCTTGCGGCGCGGCATCCGGCCGTGCGCTTCATTGCCATTTCCGACGAGGATCCCAGGCGCGCCGAGAAACTCGCGCGCGAGGTCGGCGCGCAGTTTCACAGCGGCGACAACCTGGCGGTCATCTCTCGGCCCGAGGTAAATTCCGTCGTCGTCTCGACCAGCGAGAACCAGCATACGTCCCCTATCCTGCAGGCGCTGGACCACGGGCGCGCGGTGCTGGTCGAAAAACCGCTCGGCACCGACGTGAACGAAGCAAAGGATGTGCTGCTGCGCGCGCGGCGCGGCGACGTGGATCTGCATGTCGGCTACAGCCGCCGCTTCAAACACCGCTACCTGCGCGCGAAGGAGCAGATCCGGCAGGGCAAACTGGGCGTGATCGTCGGCGGTTTCGGGCGGCTCTTCAACCTGCGCACGCAGGCCTACGCGATCATGGACCGCGACCCGCACGCGACGCCGGTCGTCGACGCGCTCACGTATTACGTCGACCTGATGGGCTGGTTTCTCGAAGGGCGGCGCGTGGTCGAGGTCGTGGCACGCGGCAATACCGGCGTGCTGCAGAAGGCAGGCTACGCCGCGGACGACGTGGTTTCCGCGATGCTGACCTACGACGACGGCGCGGTCATCAGCCTCGGCGTGAGTTACGCGCTGCCGGCGCAGTACCCGTCGATGGGCCACAGCGCGCGCGTGGAACTGCTCGGCACCGACGGTACGTTGCTGATCGACGACGACCACAAGGACCAGGTGCTCTACACCGAGCACGGCACGCCGCACGTGTATCTGCCCGATCACACGGTCAACATGATGTTTCTCGGCAGCTCGACGCCGGGCGACTGGGCCCTCGGTGATTTCTGGGGTCCGCTCGCGAGCGAGACCCGCGCGTGGCTCGATCACGTGGCGACCGGCGCGCCGTGCGCGCTCGCGACGCCCGCCGAAGCCTACGCCAACCTCGCCGTCACGCTCGCGATCGAGGAGGCGGCGCGCACGCGCCTGCCGGTGGAACCGGAGCCGTTCGCGGCCTGAAAGCCGCCGCGCGGCGGCGCGCGGCCTATTCCACCTTTGCGCCCGAGTCCCGGATCACCTTGGTCCAGCGCGCGGCATCGGCGCGGATGAACGCGGTGAATTGCTCGTGGGTCATGTTGCCGGGTTCGGCGCCGTCGCTCGCCAGTCGGTCGCGAACGTCCTGCAGACCCATGATGCGCGCGGTTTCCGCGGAGAGCTTCGCCACCACGTCGCGCGGCATGCTCGCGGGACCGAACAACGCGTACCACTGCTGCGCCTCGAACCCCGGCACGCCGGACTCCGCGACCGTCGGCAGGTCAGGAACGATCTGCGAGCGTTTGGGCGTGGTCACACCCAGCGCGCGCAGCCGGTTGCCCTTGACCTGCGGCATCGTGATGAGGACGGTTGCCAGCGTGAGGTCCACCTGTCCGGCCACCACGGCGGCGACGCTCGGCGCGGAGCCCTTGAACGGAACGTGGACCATTTTCGTACCGGTGAGCGTCTTGAACAGTTCTGCCGCCAGATGCGGCGGGGAGCCGCTGCCGCCGGAGCCGTAGTTGAGCTTGTCGGGCGCCGAACGCGCGAGGGCTACGAATTCCTTGACGGTTCTCGCGGGAACCGAGGGATGCGTCACGAGCATGAGCGGCGCGGCGGCTACAAACGCGATCGGCGCGAGGTCTTTCACCGGGTCGAAGCCGAGCCGCGGATACAGGCCGGGGTTGATCACGATCGGGCCGGCCGAAGAAAAGAGCAGCGTGTACCCGTCCGGCGCCGCGCGCACGACGAGCTCGGTGCCTATGTTGCCCGCGGCGCCCGGCCGGTTTTCCACAACCACCGGCTGTTTCCACGCTTCGTTGAGTTTCTGCGCGAGCGTGCGCGCGAGCAGATCGGTGCCGCCGCCCGCGCTCTGCGCCGCGATGACGCGTATGGCCTTCGCGGGGTACGTTTGCGCAGGCAGCGCGCCGGGCGCCACGGCGAGCAGCAGCAGCGCCGCGCGGCCTATCACTACTTTGTGCGGAATCATGAGTCCTCCATTTTTTTGTCGTTCGTGGACCCGCTCGCGCAGGCCTTGCGGCGGGCGGGTGCAAAATCCTAACATGGCGTGCCGGGTCGCGTTCGACTCTATAATGCCGCGTTCGGCGCGGCAGTCGTGACGCGGATCGGCATCGGACGAAACAAGGGGAGCGCATGGTTCAGGCCTCACAGAGCGTTTGCATCATCGGCGGTGGCATCATGGGCGGCGACATCGCCATCGTGTTTGCCGCGAACGGGTGGAAAGTGCACGTGATGAGCCCGTCGCAGAAGACCCGGGACGCCCTGCCGGCGCGCGTGGCCACCGGCGTCGGCAAGCTCAAGGCGGACGCCGCTTTCGCGCGCAACGTGCAGACGCATTCGACGCTCGCCTCGATTCCGTGGAGCGAAATCGGGCTGGTGGTCGAGGCCGCGGTGGAAGATCTCGCGCTCAAGCAGAGGCTGTTCGCGGAAGTGGAGTCGCTCGCGCGGCCCGACATACCGCTGCTCAGCAACACTTCGAATTTTCCGATCGGCGAGATCGGCAGGCACCTGAAATTCCGGTCGCGCGTGGCGGGACTGCATTTCTTCATGCCCGCGCACCTCGTGCCGCTCGTCGAGATCGTGAGCGCCGATGCCACCGATCCGAAAATCGCCGAAAAGCTCGTCGCGCTGATGAAGCAGCTCGGAAAGGCGCCGATCTGGGTAAAAAAGGATGTGCCGGGCTTCGTCGGCAATCGCATCCAGCACGCGATGATGCGCGAAGCGCTGTACCTCATCAACGACGGCATCGTCGATGCCGAGGGCGTGGACACCGCCGTGCGCTACGGCTTCGGCTTCCGGTTCATCGCGTGCGGCCCCATCCTGCAGAAGGAAATGTCGGGCTGGGACACCAATTACTTCGTCGCGGAAGCACTGTATCCGCACTTGTACGACACGAAGACGCCCGCGCCGATCGTGAAAGCGCTGATCGACAAGGGCCACCTCGGCATGAAGGCGAAGCACGGCTTCTGGGAATGGGACGACGCGAAAATCGCGAAAGAGAAGGCGCGCATCGAGAAGGCGCTGCAGGCGGGGTTCGCCATACTGCAGGCGGACAACGACGCGTCATGATGCGTGCGCGGCGCGTCGTGGCGTTCGCGCTGATGGCCTGCGCGGCCGCGGGCGCCGTGCAGGCTCAAGGCGGCGCGTGGAAGCCCACGCGAAACGTCGAAGTGGTTGCCGCATCGTCGGCCGGCGGCGGGTCGGACAACCTCGCGCGGCTCGTGCAGAAAATTCTGCAGGAAGACCGGATCGTCGACGTGCCGGTGACGGTCATCAACAAGCCCGCCGCGGGCGGCGTCGTCGCGTGGACGGGTTTGAACCAGAACCCGATGGACGGTCATCATCTGTCGATCAGCACCGCGAACCTGCTGACGAATCACATCACCGGGCGCACGACGCTGAGCTTCACCGATGTCACCGCGATCGCGCAGTTGTTCAGCGAATCCACCGCGGCGGCCGTGCGCGCCGATTCACCGATACGCGACGGACGGGAGCTGCTGGCCCGGCTCCGGGCCGATACGGGCTCGCTCTCCGCCGCGATCGGCACGAGCCTCGGCAACTCCGGTCACGTCACGCTGGCGCTCGCGACCAAGGCGGCGGGCGGCGATGCGAAAAAGCTGAAGGCCGTGGTGTTTCAGTCGGTATCGCAAGGGGTTACCGCGCTGCTCGGCGGGCATGTCGACGTGATCTCGACGCCGGCGTCCAATCTCGTGCCGCATCACGTCGCCGGGAGGCTGCGTATCATTGCGGTGTCCGCGCCGCAACGACAGTCGGGCGCGCTCGCGCCGGTCGCGACCTGGCGCGAACAGGGCGCGGACGTGCTGGTGGATAATCTGCGCGGCGTGATCGGCCCCAAGGCCATGACCGCGGCGCAGGTCGCATACTGGGAAACGGCGCTCGCGCGCGTGGTCGCATCCGCGGAATGGAAAGCGCATCTCGAGAAAAATCTGTGGACCGACAGTTTTCTGGGCGCGGATGCAAGCGGCAAAGCACTCAAGGTGCAGTACGATCAGATGCGTTCGGGGCTCGGCGAACTGGGGATGGCCAAATGACCGTGTCGCGGGTTTTTAACTTATTGATTTTATTGTTGTTTTTGCGCTCCGGCAGCGCGTCCGCGCAAAGCTTTCCGGAGCGGCCGGTGCGCATGGTGGTGCCGTACGCGGCGGGCGGACCGGTCGATTCCGTGGCGCGGCTGGTTTCGCAGAATCTGACGGCGCGCTGGGGCCAGCAGGTCATCGTGGACAACCGCGGCGGCAGCGGCGGCGCACTCGGCACGCAGATGGTCATCAAGGCCGCGCCCGACGGGCATACGCTGCTCTTCGGCAACAGCGGTCCGATCACCGTGTATCCGCATCTGCGCAAGGTTCCGCAATACGATTTCGAGCGCGACATCGCTCCCGTTTCCTACCTCGTGAAGTCCGCGATGGTGCTGATCACGCATCCCTCCCTTCCCGCGAAAACGATTCCGGAGCTCGTGGCGCTCGCGAAGCGACAGCCGGGAAAACTCACGTACGCAAGTTCCGGCGTCGGCGGACTGCAGCATCTCGGCATGGTGCTGCTGGAGTCCGTCGCGGTTGTGCGCATGGTGCACGTGCCGTACAAGGGCGCGGCCCCGGCGCTGGTGGACCTCATCAGCGGGCACGTCGACGCGCAGTTCAACAACGTCGTCGGTTCGCTCGCCCACGTGCAGGCCGGCCGGCTGCGTGGTCTGGGCGTTTCCACCGCCGCGCCCACGCCGGTGTTGCCGAATCTGCCGCCGGTCGCGAAGTACTATCCCGGTTTCGACATCGCGAGCTGGATGGCGATTTACGCGCCGGCCGCGACACCGAAGCCGATCATCGATCAGATCACGCGCGACGCGGCTGCGGCGCTCAACCTGCCGGAGACGCGCCAGAAGCTCACCGAGGTGGGCGCGGACATCGTCGCCGCCGGTCCCGCCGAACTCATCGCGTACACGCGCCGCGAGAGCGCGCTGTTCGGCAAGCTCGTGGCCGCGGCGGGAATATCCAGGGAATGAACGCGCTGCGATATTGCATCGGGCTGATCGCGGCGGCGCTGCCGTGCGTGGCCTGTGCCGCACAAACACAGCACTACCCGCAGCGCCCGGTGCGCCTGATCGTCGCGGTCGCCGCGGGCGGCACGACCGACATCATGGCGCGCCTGGTCGGCAATCGGCTGTCGGAACAGCTCGGTCAGCAGGTCGTCATCGACAACCGTCCGGGCGCGAGCGGCATCATCGGCATCGACATCGTCGCCAAGGCGCAGCCCGACGGCCACACGCTGCTGATGTCGGCAGGATCGATGGGACCGCTGCCGAGCCTGTACGCGAAGCTGCCGTTCGATCTGCAGAAGGATCTTGCACCGGCGGCGCCGATCGCGACTTCCCCGTACGTGCTCGTCGTGCAGCCGTCGCTGCCGATCAAGTCCGTCGCCGATCTCGTCGCCTACGGCAAGGCGCATCCGGGCAAGCTGAATTTCTCGGGTTCGACGCCGGGCTCATTGCAACGGCTTGCCGGAGAATTGCTGAAGCGCACCGCCGGATTCGACATGCTCTACGTGCCGTACAAGGGCACCGGCGCGCTGATGCCCGATCTGCTCGGCGGCCGGCTGCACGCGGCGTTCGACAACGTGCTGATTCTCACGCCCTATATCCGCAACGGCACGCTGCGCGCGCTCGGCGTGACCAGCGCGAAGCGTTCCGCGCTGTTTCCCGAGCTGCCGACGATCGCCGAGACCGGCGTGCCGGGGTTCAGCGCGGTCGGCTGGTTCGGCGTGTTCTCGACCGGGAGAACGCCGGAGCCGGTGCTGCGCAGGCTCAACACCGCGCTCAACGCCATCATGACGTCGGCCGACATGCGCGATCGCCTCGTCTCGCAGGGCGCCGAACCCATGCCCGGAACGGCCGAGGACCTGCGCAAGTATTTCGCCAACGAAGTCGCCGTGTGGGGCAAGGTGATCCGCGAGGCGGGAATCCGGGCGGAGTAATTGCGCGATAATGTATTGCCGATGCCCGCGCTCGTGGAGCATCCGACCTTTACCGGAGACTTGCCATGCACCGCAAACGTCCCTTTGAGCAGAACCGCCGAAAAATTCTCCAGTTCGCCGGCGCGACAGCGGCAAGCCTGATCGCTGGAGCGCTGCCGCTTAACGCGCTCGCCGCGTCCGCCGCCGGCGGAAAAATGAAAATCGGCATCGTCGGGTCAGGCCGGGTCGGCGGAACGGTCGGCGGCCTCTGGGTCAAGCTCGGACATGAAGTCATGTTCTCGTCGCTCAACCTCGAAGAGGACAAGGCGCTCGCCGCGAAACTGGGCGCGGGGGCGCGCGCCGGGACGCCGCGTGAAGCCACGGCGTTCGGCGATGTGGTGTTTATTTCCGTTCCGTACAAGGCGCTGCCGCAGGTAGGCAAGGAACTCGCGGATCTCATCAAGGGCAAGATCATCATCGACTCGTGCAATCCCATCGTCGCGCGCGACGGCGACATGGCGGTCGCCGCGAGGGAGAAAGGCGCGGGGCTCGCCTCCGCCGAGTTCCTGCCGGGCGCACGCATCGTCCGCGCGTTCAACGCCATCGGTTACGCGAGACTGCCGGAGGCCGCGCAGCAGAAAGAGCGCTACGGCATGCCCATTGCCGGGGACGACCAGAAAGCGATTGCGGTGGCGTCCGCTTTGATCCGGGAAATCGGTTACGAGCCGGTGCTGATCGGCTCGCTCGCCATGGGCCGATATCTGATTCCCGGACCCGGCGAGCCTCTCGCCGGCCAGCGGTCGCCGGAAGAGATCCGGAGAATTGCAGCAACGCTGAAGTAAGCGGCCAGCATGCCGCTTACTGCAGATTTCCGATCTGCGCGATGACCTTGCCGAGCCTTGCGATTTCCGACTTGATGTAGGCCCCGAATGCATCGGGCGAGTTGCCGACGAGAACGTAGTTATGCTCGCGCAGCGTCTTGCTCACTGCTGGATCCTTCAACAAGGACACCGTCGCATCATGGATCCGCGCGATGACTTCCCTGGGTGTCCTGGCCGGCACGACCAGGCCATGCCAGTTGACGTATTCGTAGCCCGGCAAACCGGCTTCCGAAACAGTGGGGGCCTCGGGTACGGCGGGATTGCGCGCCGTGGTCGTTACCGCGAGCAGCCGCAGCCGGCCATTCTGGATCAGCGGCAAGGTCGAGCTCAGCGGTCCGAAGAACAGCGACGACTCTCCCGTCATCAGGCCGGTTAACGCCGCGCCGCCGCCACGATACGGCACGTGCACGATCCGGATATCGGCCTGATGCGCGAACAACGCCATAGCGAGAAATGAAGAACTGCCGGAGCCGGCCGTAGCAAAAGGGATCGCCCCCGGCTTCGCCTTGGCCAGCCTGACCAGCTCTCTGACCGACTTCGCAGGCAATGACGGATGCGCGACGAGTACCGATGAAGAAAAATCGGTCTGCGTCACCGGCGCGAAGTCCCTGACGAAGTCGTACGGCAGGTTCTTGAACAGGCTGACGTTGGCGGCATGAATGATTTCACCCTGCAGCACGGTGTAGCCGTCGGCCGGCGCCGTGGCAACGAGTTCCGCCGCGATGTTGCCGGAAGCACCGGCGCGATTGTCGACGACGACCTGCTGATTGAAGTAATCCGCAAGTCCCTTGGCAATCACCCGCCCCAGATAGTCCGCACCGCCGCCGGGCGATGACGGCACGACGTAGCGTATGGGTTTGGCCGGATAAATCTGGGCCCAGGCGGCGTGCGGCGCCAGCCACAAAATAGCGATCAGGGTCGACCGCTGAAACAAGTAACGGCATCGTGCATTCATCTTGGAAACTTTCCAGTCAACTCAACCTTGCGCTCTCGATTCGACAATGCCCGCCGACAGGCTGGCTTGAGTTTCCAATTTCGTGATATTCGGGCGAAATCTGCAACTGACACAGAAAGTCTCGCGCACGCACAGAAGCCGCTTAGAATTCCATCTTCCCAGAAGTCCGCAGTGTCAGGGAAATACTGAACTTGTACATACAGAAAGGTAAAAAAGTGCGGCCTGTTACAAAGGAAACACTTTGTTAATTTTATTGCGAAAATTAACCACAAAAGTATATTTCATCGAGGTCAAAGAAACCGTCAAACCCTGAGCGCAAATGTGGGCTCAGTCCGTCAGATAGGGCGGCGACATATGCCTGCTTTCCAGCCTTCATGACTGTCTCAATTAAGGGAATGTAGTCAACATCGCCAGTAATCAAAATAATACCGTCGAGCGCATCTTGGCGAACATAATCCAACACATCGACACAAATATTAATGTCGACAGATTTTGTGCGTGTCGCTCGCTTTTCCTTCTTAAAAACTTTAGGTATTAATTGTAGAGGGTATCTATTAATTGATCCTGTGAAAACCAACTTTGTGATTTTTTGTTCAGTGATAAATTTTTGAAAATCTCTGTAAGCGTCGTCCGAGCCAGAGAATGTCGTGTAGTAGCACACTCTTAGCAAATCGTCATCGTAAGGAAAGCGACTAAACGTACTCGGCGACCAAACAAATTGGCCCGTTTTTCGAACAATTGGAAGGGGTTCCATTGATTCTTTTTTTGTCCTCGGCACGCGCCCGTTCTTTACCATCGACTCGAAGCGACTAGTCAAATTTTCGCCGTCGATAAAAGCCATCAAGCGCGACATAGAAACCTCTTAGAGCAATCCTACAAGCTTCTTAGCTGATGATGCCGTGCAATGAATGTTTTGTACAAGAACGTCCAGCCGCACTTGCTTAGTGACATTAACAAATATCTCGCTACCCAGTGATTCCAAATTTCCTGTCAAAGCGTCACCGGGGTCAACGTCATCGGAGCCGAGCAATTCAAGCACGATAAAATCTCCGCCATCAATCTGCACGGATATCATTCCCTTCGATTCGTTAATTACCTTTACCGAGGCTTGCATACCTAGCCGCTAATTTTGTAGAAAATGGGCGTATTTGTAGAATGGCAGAAGCCACAATACTAAGCCAAGTCATTGATGATGAGTGGTGGCCAGGGACGGAATTGAACCGCCGACACAAGGATTTTCAGTCCTCTGCTCTACCAACTGAGCTACCTGGCCACTGTGCTGCGAACAACCGTTGAACCGCCGAGACAAGGATGCTGATTCCGGCCGCGCCGGTCGGCGCTTCACTTCAACGCATGGCCGGCCGATGGGAGCGGCCAGCCGGAAAGGGCGCTATTTAAGCGGTACAGCGCTGTTTCGTCAAGAAAAATTCCCCCTGCGCACGCCGGTTGCGCTTCACGCGCACTGCAGACCTTGCGCGGTGCACAGCGAGTGCTTCCAGAACGCAAGCCCGATCCACAGCCACAGCACGAGGAAAAACGCGACGAGACCGATGTGCGCGTCGTGGATGAAGCGCGGCGAGATGAGGCGCGTGAATCGCGTGATCGGGCTCGTGCCTTTCTTGAGCAGGTCGTAGACGAAATTGCCGTCGCGCGCCTTGGAGCCGAAGCACCACAGGATGCCCTGCCCGAGCATGAGCATGCCCGCCACTTCGACGAGCGCGCGAGCCGCGGAAAGCAGGAAGATCTCGGTGGGCATGATGGTGCGATTGTAGAACAGAAAGAAAAAGCCCCGCTTGCGCGGGGCTTTTTCGGGGATATGAAATTCGCTTCCGCGAATTACATGTCCATGCCGCCCATGCCGCCCATGCCACCACCACCGTGGCCGTGTCCGGCATGCGATTCTTCCTTCGGGCTCTCCGCGACCATCGCATCGGTCGTGAGGATCAGGCCCGCCACCGAAGCGGCGTTTTGCAGCGCGCAGCGCGTGACCTTGGTCGGATCGAGCACGCCCATCTGCACGAGATCGCCGTAGTCCCCGGTCGCGGCGTTGTAGCCGTAGTTGCCCTTCCCTTCGACCCCCCTGTTGCCCACCACCGCCCGTTCGTCACCGGCGTTGGCCGCGATCTGACGCAGCGGCTCTTCCAGCGCGCGCAGCACGATCTTGATGCCGGCGTCCTGGTCGTGGTTGGAACCCTTCGGTTTGGCGATGCCGCTGCGTGCGCGGATCAGCGCAACGCCGCCACCCGCCACGATGCCTTCCTCGACGGC
>CAZMBS010000043.1:0-17015 GCA_964564295.1 uncultured Streptomycetaceae bacterium | reverse complement strand
CGGTGCGGGCGAAACGGTGGCGATCGTGGGGGCCTCGGGTTCCGGCAAGAGCACGCTGCTGCATCTGCTGGGCGGGCTCGACGATGTCACCGACGGCGAAATCCGGATACAGGGCACGGCCATCCATCTGCAAAGCGAGGCGGAGCGCGGACGCACGCGCAACCGGGCGCTGGGTTTCGTCTACCAGTTTCACCATCTGCTGCCGGAATTTACCGCGGTGGAAAACGTGGCCATGCCGCTCCTGATCCGCGGCGTTCCGCGCCCGGAGGCAGCGGCCGCGGCGACCGAACTGCTGTCCCGTGTCGGACTGTCGCATCGGCTGCGGCACGTGCCGGGAGAACTGTCGGGAGGCGAGCGTCAGCGTGCGGCGGTCGCCCGCGCGCTGGTCACCCGGCCCGCGTGCGTGCTTGCCGACGAACCCACCGGCAACCTGGACCGCAACAACGCTGAAGCCGTATTCGGATTGATGCTCGAACTGAACGCCTCGATCGGGACCAGTCTCGTCATCGTCACGCACGACGATGCACTCGCTGCCCGGGCGCGGCGCGTGTTGCGCCTCGTGGACGGTATGCTTCAGCCGGCGTGAGGTCCCGCGTCCGCGGGGCCGACGCGCAGGATGCCGGACGCATGGATTTCGGCGTACACGTTTGCATCCTCGAGCGCCTGGGTCAGCAGGAAGTGCGGCGCAGAGCGCTTGATGAGCCGGGATGCCGCGATGCCTGCGAGGATGATGGCAAGGCCGGTCCAGACCCAGCCGAGCAGCGCGGACGCAACGCCGACCCCCAGGACCGGCAGCAGCACGAACGGCAGCAGCAACCTCGCGCTCAGGTGGCGCGCAGCAGCATCCTTGTCCATCTCGATGCGTACGCGGCCGGCGGCGTAGGCCGCCACGAATTCCCGGTGCGTCACGAGTGCGGCGCGGTCAATAGTTGACCGGAACGGGGTCGAGGCTGCGCCACAGGTACCACGTGGCAACCGACCGCCAGGGCGACCAGCGTCGCGAGAGCGTCTGCACCCTGGCGTCCGACAAGGGCCGTCCCTTGTTGTAATGCAGCTGCATGGCGCGCACGAGTCCGAGATCGCCGACCGGAAACACGTCCGGCCGGGCCAGGTTGAATATCAGGAACATTTGCGCGGTCCAGCGGCCGATGCCCTTGACCTGAACCAGCTCGGCGATGAGCGCTTCGTCCGGCAGCGCGGTCCACTTGTCCGGACGCAATGTGCCGTCATCCAGTCGTGCGGCGAGATCGTGGAGATATTCCGCCTTGCGGGCGGACAGCCCGCAGCCGCGCAGATCGTCCGCGGTCAGCGCAAGCACGTGCGCGGGTGTGACCGATCCGGCGCGGGTCGCGAACCGGTTCCATACGCTTTGCGCCGCCTTTACCGAGATCTGCTGGCCGACGATGGCGCGGGACAGGGTCTGGAACGCATCTCCCCGGCTGCCGAGCGCGAGTGCCTTGTGGCCGTCGATAAACCGGCCCAGGACCGGGTCGGCACGCGCGAGTTCCCGCGTGGCTCGGCTCCAGTAGCGCGGCGCGGTCATGCCGATCTGCGGGCCCGGCGCCGGCGCCGCAGACTCCACTCGCAGCGCACGTGCAACTGCCACGCCCAGTCGACGACGAAGTATCCCGCGACGCCGAGGATGACCGCGAGCAGCGGCACGCCCACGAGCAACGGCTTGCCGACGCTGGTCAGCCATTCGAACGCGACGGGAATCCACGCCTCGAAGCCCTGACCTTCGAGCGCAGGCCCGCCTTCGGGCAAACCGGTGTCCTGCTGCAGCAGCACGATCTGGCCGAGCTTGAATGCCACGAAATACAGCGGCACGATCGTGAACGGATTCGAATACAGCGTGACCAGCACCGCAATCGGCAGGTTCACGTGAAAGCCGACCGCAAGCAACGCGCCGACCGTGAATTGGACCGGGTTGCTGCCCGGGACGAGGCCCGCAAACAGGCCTACCGCGCATCCTCCCGCGACGGAACGGCGATTCAGGTGCCAGAGATTGTGGTGTTGCAGCCACGGCCCGAGGCGCGCGATATGCCGGTTGTTCCGTATCGTTTCGTGTTCGGGCAGGAGGCGCCGGAAGAACTTGCGTGCCATCAGCGTTCCGGTTGCGGCGGATGCGTGCATTCTACCGAAAGCCGTAGGCGGCAGCGGGGCCGGCGGCGTTAAGCGAAGGATATGCGACTTAACGTGCTGTTGTTTGCCGCGGGAATCTGGCTGCTGCAGCGTCAGGCGGAACTGCCGGAACCCGCCTGGGCTCTGCTGCCGATTCCGCTCGCGCTGATTGCGTGGCGTCTTGCCCGTGCCGTGGGCCCGGGCGCGGGCTGGTTTCGCGCCGCAGCTGTCCGGCTTGCGTTTCTTGCCGCAGGATTCGCCTGGGCGCTCGCTTTCGCGCACGTGAAGCTGGCCGACGCATTGCCGTTCGCATGGGAAGGACGCGATATCGACATCGTCGGCGTCGTGTCCGGACTGCCGCAATTCTACGAACGCAGCGTGCGGTTCGACTTCGACGTGGAGCGCGTTCTGACTGCCGGCGCGATGGTGCCGGAAAGGATTTCCCTGTCGTGGTGGGCGCGCGGTTCCCGCGAGGCCGCTGCGGCGCTGCCGGTCGTCGTGCATCCCGGCGAACGCCTGCGATTCACGGTGCGGCTGAAACGACCGCACGGATTCGCGAATCCGCACGGTTTCGATTACGAGGCATGGCTGCTGGAAAGGGGCATACGGGCAACCGGCGTCGTGCGTAACGGGCAACGCCACGAACGGCTGGCAACGATGGTGTACCGGCCCGGATATCTGGTCGAGGTTGCGCGGGACCGGCTGCGTGCGCGCATACAGCAAGGCCTCGAAGGACGGCCGTACGCCGGCGTGATCGTTGCGCTTGCCGTCGGCGACCAGCGCGCGATACCTCCGGATCAGTGGCAGGTCTTCACGCGCACCGGTGTCAATCATCTGATGAGCATCTCCGGACTGCACGTGACCATGGTGTCCGGACTGATGTTCGCGATCGTCGCCGCGGGCTGGCGGCGCAGCGCGCCGCTTTGCCGGATGTTGCCGGCGGTCAAAGCGGCAACCGCAGCGGGGCTGATGGCGGCATTCGCCTACACGCTGCTCGCCGGGTTTGCGGTGCCGGCGCAACGCACGCTTTACATGTTGTGCGTTGTTGCAGCGGCGCTCTGGCTCGGGCTCGGGAGTTCCGCGTCGGTAGTGCTTGCCGCTGCGTTGCTGTTCGTGCTTCTGCTCGACCCCTGGGCCGTGCTCGCACCGGGATTCTGGCTCTCGTTCGGTGCCGTCGGCATCATTTTCTACGCGAGCGCGGGCCGACTCGGCCAGTCTCACTGGCTGCTCACCTGGGTACGCGTGCAGTGGGCCGTGACGCTTGCGATGATTCCGATGCTGCTCGCACTGTTTCAGCAGGTCTCGGTGATTTCGCCGCTGGCGAACGCCTTTGCCATTCCGTTGATCAGCCTCGTCGTGGCGCCGCTGTCCCTGTTGGGCATGATGCTTCCCGTCGATGCCGTATTGCTCGCCGCGCACGAATTGATGGCGTGGTGCATGGCCGGGCTCGACCGGGCAAGCGCAGCCCCGGACAGCGTGTGGGAACAGCACGCGCCCGCCGCGTGGACGGTGGTCGTCGCGTTGATCGGTGCCGCATGGCTGCTGATGCCGCGCGGGTTCCCGGCGCGGTGGGTCGGAGCCGTGGGTTTTCTTCCGCTGTTTCTCGCGGCACCGGCACCGCTTCCGCATCAGGCGCTGCGCGTGACGGTTCTGGATGTGGGGCAGGGACTCGCGGTGGTGGCGCAAACGCGCAGGCACGCGCTGCTGTACGACACCGGGCCCGCATACGGACCGGTTACGGACAGCGGAAACCGTGTGATCGTGCCGTTCTTGCGCGGTGCGGGCATTCGGCGTCTTGACACGTTGATCGTGAGCCACGACGACAACGACCACACGGGGGGCGCCCTGTCCGTGCTGCAGGCTGTTCCCGTGGACCGGCTGGTCACGTCGCTGCCCGACGGGGATCCATTGCTCATGCTGGTCGACCGGACCGAGCGCTGCGCTGCCGGACAGCGCTGGTCCTGGGACGGCGTGGATTTTGAAATTCTGTACCCGTCGCCCGACAGCTATGGTGTCGCGCGCCTGAAGGACAACGATCGCAGTTGTGTGCTGAAGATATCGACGCCGGACTACGGCATTCTGCTGCCGGGCGACATCGAAAAGCAGGGCGAAGTGTCGCTCGTGACGGCACAGGGGGACGCATTGCGAAGCCACGTGCTGGTCGCGCCGCATCAGGGCAGCAAAACTTCGTCGTCGGCGGCGTTTCTCGACGCCGTGGATCCTCGCGTCGTGGTATTTCCAGTGGGCTATCGCAACCGCTACGGGCATCCTCACGCGGATGTCGTTGCACGTTACACCGAGCGCCGCGCCACGATTGCCCGGACCGACGCGCACGGCGCGGTGGAGTTGACGTTTTCTCCAGGCAGCGGTTACCGGGTATCGGGATTTCGCCACCGGCTCCGCCGCTACTGGCATTCCGTACCGCAGGACGGCGCGCCGCTCGCTCTCGACGAGTCGCCGCCGGCGAGCGTAACGCCCGAGAAATTAAAGTAGTCAATAAAAACAAAGGCTTATGAGATAATAATCGATTGACTGCTGCTGCGAACCGTATTCCGATGCCGGCCACAACGTATCCGCGCGAAATTGAAAGCTCAAGCAGTGGCGCCCCGGTTCCGGAGCATGTGCTGGGCACACGTTCCGATCCGGCCGAGCGCCGACTGCTGTTGCAGATTGCCGCGCATGTCGAGTCTGCGCCGCCGCCGGCGTCAACCGTTCGCGCAGGGAACGCGATCGCGCACGCATGGGGCGTCGCCGGCATCCTCGCGGACCTGGGACTTGATACCGATTCGATCGCCGCCGGGATGCTCGGCGCTCTGGCGCCCTTGAACGCGGCGGCGACTATAGACGTTCGCGACCGTTTCGGCGCGGCGATCGCGGAACTTGCCGACGGCGCCGCCCGCATGGATGCGATTGGAACGCTGCGTGCGGGGGCCGCCGCGACTTCGCCTGCAGGCGACGGCGCGCAACTCGAGAGATTGCGCAAGATGCTGCTGGCGATGGTGCAGGATGTGCGTGTGGTGTTGATCAAGCTGGCCGATCACCTGCAGGAGCTGCGCGAGCGCGTCAAGGATCCGGACCGCGCGCGCGCGCAAGCCTGCGCGGTGCTCGGGCGCGACCTGTTCGCGCCGCTCGCGAACCGGCTCGGCGTGTGGCAAATCAAGTGGGAGATGGAGGATCTCGTTTTTCGCGTGCTGGAGCCGGATGTCTATCGGGACATGGCGCGCATGCTCGATGAAAAGCGCGTCGATCGCGAGCGGTTCATCGAGGATGTCGTGCGCACGCTGCGGGCTGCGCTCACGCGGGCGGGCGTGACCGCCGAGGTCACGGGGCGGCCCAAGCACCTCTACAGCATCTACCGGAAAATCCAGAGCAAGCGCCTCGATTTCTCGCAGGTGTACGACGTGCGGGCGGTGCGCATCATCGTCTCGGATGTCAAGGATTGCTATGCCGCACTGGGCGCCGTGCACGAGTTGTGGTCGCCGATCCCGAAGGAGTTCGACGATTACATCGCGAAGCCCAAAGACAACCATTACCGGTCCCTGCATACCGCCGTGGTGGGTCCCGACGGCCGGTCGGTCGAGGTGCAGATCCGCACCCGGGAGATGCACCAGCACTCGGAACTCGGCGTGGCGGCGCACTGGCGCTACAAGGAAGGTGGCCGCCAAGAGCAGCGTTACGACGAGAAAATCGCGTGGTTGCGGCAGGTGCTCGACTGGAAGGACGAGGTCCGCAACACCGGCGAATTCGCGGAACAGTTCAGGGTCGGCCTTTTCGACGAGATGGTCTACGTGCTGACGCCGCAGGGCAGAGTCATCGATTTGCCCCGCGGGTCGACCCCCGTTGACTTTGCCTATCACGTGCACACGGAACTCGGACACCGGTGCCGCGGCGCGCGGGTCGACGGCGCGCTGGTGCCGCTGCATACGCCGCTTGAAAACGGCCAGCGTGTCGAGATCCTGGCTGCGAAGCAGGGTGGGCCCAGCCGCGACTGGTTGAATCCGCAGCTGGGTTATCTGCGCAGCGCGAGCGCGCGAACCAGGGTTCGACAATGGTTCAATCGGCAAAATCTCGATAACGCGATCAGCCAGGGGCGGGCTCTGATCGATCGTGAATTGCAGCGGCAGGGGGCTACCGGACTCAACCTCGAGGCGCTCGCCGCGGAGTCCGGCCACGATCGCCTGAGCGACTATCTCGCCGCGATCGGCAGGGCCGATATCGGCTCCGGCGAACTGCGCGATGCAATCCGGTCCCGGTTGTCGCCGACCGCCGCAGTACAGCCCGAAGCATCGATGCCCGTTCGCGGTCCGGCGCACCGCGACGGCGGTGGCGTTTTGATCGTCGGCGTGGATCGGCTCATGACCAACACCGCGCGGTGTTGCAAACCCGTGCCGCCGGAGGCCATCGTGGGATTTGTGACGCGGGGTCGCGGCGTCAGCGTGCATCGTGCAAATTGCGCCAATGTCGGAAGGCTCGATTCCGACCGCCTGGTCGCCGCGGAATGGGGCGCGCCGGCCGGCCTCACGTTTCCCGTCGACGTCGTGATCGAAGCCGTCGATCGCACCGGACTGCTGCGCGATATTTCTGAAATTCTGACGCGCGAGCGCATCAACGTCACTGCAACGAGCACGGCGTCCGGCGATCTTGCCGCGCGGATGCGATTTACCGTAGAGGTAGCGGACCTCACGCAACTGCAGCGCGCGTTGTCGCTCGTTCGCGAGGTCAAGGGCGTCGTGCGGGCCGCGCGACGCTAGGGGGTCTTGCGACCGGCCACCGACTTCGCGCAGCGAAACCCGATATTGTGGTGGCCGGACCTGGGATTGCGCGACAAGCCCTGACCGCGATGGGTCGCAGTGATCTTGTCGGGAGTCGAATCGTGCCCGCCGCCGCGCGTTACGCGCACGGGTCCCGCCGCCAGTGATTCGCGTCCATCGTCATCGCGATAGGGATATGGTCGGTACTGACTTGAAACCCATTCCCATGCGTTGCCGGCGAGACCCTGGACTCCGTACGGGCTTGCGCCGGACGGATGGGCGTCGACCGGAGCCGTCTGGTTCCAGCCTGCAGCATACTGAGCACGCGCAGGCGTCGGCGCCTCATTGCCCCAGGGGTAAAGCCTGCCGTCGGTTCCACGCGCCGCTTTTTCCCATTCGGCTTCGGTGGGCAGTCGTTTTCCACGCGACTGACAGTAATCCCTTGCGCCGGCCCAGGACACTTCGATGACCGGATGATCGTGATAACCCGGATCAGGGAGCCACCGGTCACCGTACTGGTGTACGCGCGCATCGGGATCGTCGTGGTCGAACAAACGCTCGCCACGCGCATTGGTATGCCCGGACTCCTCGAGAAAGACGGTGATTTGCGCGTTGGTTACCGGGTACCGGTCGATCTTGTAGGGGCCAAGCACCACCGTGTGCGCCGGGCGTTCGTCGGGCGGACCGTCGTCACGCCCCATCGTAAACGGGCCGGCCGGAATTTCCACCATGTCCCTGGCCGGGCTTGCGAGCGGGTACGCGCTCCCGACCAGCGCAAACAGTATCAGCAGGCAACGCGTTCGTGTCGCCAATTTAATACGTCATACAAGTGGCGTTGAGTATGCCGGTCGCAACAGACAACGCGCCCAGAAATATGCCCTGAGAAGTCTTGCCTGCCGGAATGTCGCTGGAAATTCCCGGCAGAACCCGCGTTGCCGCGCCATACACGAGCAACTGCACCACCAGCCCGACGAGACCCCAGAGCACCATGTCGGCAAGGTTACCGCTCTGGGCAATGGCGTGGCCGAGCGGCAACACGAACCCGATCATGGCACCCGAAATGCTGGCCGCGGCCGCGGTGTTGCCTTCGCGGATGAGTTCGATTTCACGATACGGCGTGATGCGAACGTAAATCAGCAGGAACAGCACAAGCAGTGCCAGGCTGACCAGAAAATACAGGGCAAACGGGGCCAGACCGGTGATCGATTTTTCGAGAATTTCCATATGAACCTCTCAGTCGAAATAGTGGGGCACGAAACGACTCGTGTTCGTGGTGATCGGCGTGACATCTTCCCGTATGCCCATGCCGGCAGGTTCATCGCCGACGATCCAGCTGCCGATCACCGGAAAGTTGCGGTCAAACTCCGGCAGCGAAGCGAACGCCTGGTACACATGGCCTTCTGCTCCATATGTCCCTGGCTGGGAGAAACTGCCGCGCGGACCATGCACTTCGACGTTGGCCCCCTCGCGGGAATACAACGGCTTGCGGACATACTGTTTCGGCAACTGCCGGTCGTCCAGGTAGCTCGCAAGCAGATTGGGGTGGTCCGGGAACAATTCCCACAGGATGGCCAGCACGGCCTTGCAACTCAACAAAACTTTCCATGGGGGTTCGATGACCGGGAGGCCGCTCGACGCAAAATGCGGCCCGAAGGGCTCGGCGGCGATCCACTCCCACGGGTACAGCTTGCACAGCAGGCGCACGGGGTTGTTGTCCAGATCGATGAACGCTTCCGACTCGGCCGACCAGCCGATATCCTCGATGGCAACGTATCGCGTCGTGATTCCTGCCTGCATGGCGGTATCCCGCAGGTACTCGATGTTGCCGATATCCTCGTCACTGTCTCTTACGCATGCGAAATGCACCGGGACGTTTCCCGTCGCATCGCGTAACGATTCCCAGCGGGCGATCAGCCGCTCGTGCAGCGAGTTGAACTGGTCGGCCGACGGTCGCTGTGCCTGCTGCCAGTTCCACTGGGCGAGGCTCGCTTCGATGAGGGATGTCGGCGTGTCCGCGTTGTATTCGAGCAGCTTGGGCGCGTTGACGCCGTCATAGCGAAGATCGAGGCGGCCGAACAGCGACGGCGCGCGCGCCTGCCACGACTCGGTGGCAAGCCGCTCGTACCATTTCGGCAGCGCAAACGGCTCGAATCGCTGATTGCTGATGACATGCTCCACGGCGACCAGACTCATGCGGTGCAATTCCGCGGTGACTTCCTCGATCCAGTCGATTTCGGAACTCGAAAACTGGTAACAGGCCGATTCATCCCAGTAGACGCCGCCGAGGCTGTGGAAATGAAAGCCCAACTGCTCGAACTGCTCGCGCCAGTCCGCGCGCGGTTGCACGGCGCGCCGTTGCATCAGCTGCCGCTGCTCGAGTGCGACGACGCGGATGAACCCATTCCGCCACGCGAAACGGACGTGCTGGCTATCGCGCGGCTGTTTGCGCGCGGCATATCGGTGCCGCCCGAGCCCATGCTGCGGCTGCTGTAAGCCGGACCGTAGTAATAACCGGAATGGGAATGCGCGCCGGAGCGCGCGGGCTGGCACTTGCCCGCATCCTGTCCCCAGTCGGCCTGGCAGTCCGCGCGTGTCTTGTACACGTCCTGCCGCGACGGATCGTCACCGGAACAGCCGTACAGCGTCGCGCTACCGATCAGCACGAGCGAAATGGAGACAGGGGAGCGACGCCGCTTCATGGGTGCATGCCGTCGGAATGTTTGTCACATGATAGCGCAATTTTCCATGATTTTTCCGAGTATGACGGTGACATTGCGGGGGACACGACAGTACGTGGATGGAATGGCAAGCTGCTGATTTTATTTGAATGTCCAGCCGGACTGCGCTACAATTTGCACTCCCCAGGCGCGTAGCTCAGCTGGTTAGAGCACCACCTTGACATGGTGGGGGTCGTTGGTTCGAGTCCAATCGCGCCTACCAATTCTCGCGTGGATCCGGAACGGTGCGGTGGGTCCGTCAGGCACCGGCTTTCCGGACGATGGAATTCAGGCATGGTCAACATTACGCTACCGGACGGCACTGTTCGTCCCTATGAGAATCCGGTGACGGTGGCCGAGATCGCGGCCTCGATCGGTCCCGGTCTCGCGAAAGCCGCGCTGGCGGGCCGCGTCAACGGAAATCTCGTGGATACGTCCTTCCGGATCGAAGCGGACGCCGCGGTCGCCATCGTGACGGATAAAGATCCCGCGGCGCTCGACCTGATTCGGCATTCGTGTGCGCACCTGCTCGCGCATGCGGTAAAAGAACTCTTCCCCGACGCCCAGGTCACGATAGGTCCGGTCATCGAGGATGGTTTCTACTACGATTTTTCGTACCAGCGCCCGTTCACGCCGGAGGATCTCGCGAACATCGAAGCCAGGATGACGGCAATCGCACGGCGTGATCTCAGGCTGGAGCGACAGGTGATGCCCCGTGACGAAGCGGTGCGCTACTTTCGCGAGCGTGGTGAACGGTACAAGGCGGAGATCATCGCCGCGATTCCCGGCGGCGAGGCGATTTCGCTGTATCGGCAGGGGGAGTTCGTCGATCTGTGCCGGGGGCCGCATGTTCCGTCCACCGGCAGACTCAAGACTTTCAAGCTCATGAAGCTCGCAGGCGCGTATTGGCGCGGCGACTCGAAAAATGAAATGCTGCAGCGCGTGTACGGCACGGCATGGGCACGCAAGGAAGACCAGGACGCCTATCTGCACCGGATCGAGGAGGCGGAAAAGCGCGATCACCGCAGGATTGCGCGGCAGCTCGACCTTTTCCACATGCAGGACGAAGCGCCCGGCATGGTGTTCTGGCACGCCAACGGCTGGATCATCTGGCAGGTCATCGAGCAGTACCTGCGCATGGTGCTCGGGCACGCCGGCTATCGCGAGGTGCGCACACCGATGGTCATGGACCGCGTCTTGTGGGAGCGATCCGGGCACTGGGAGAACTACCGGGATTTCATGTTCACGACCGAGTCGGAAAAGCGCGACTACGCCGTAAAACCCATGAACTGCCCCGGTCATGTGCAGATATTCAACCAGGGGGTGCGCAGTTACCGTGAGTTGCCGTTGCGCCTGGCCGAGTTCGGTTCCTGCCATCGCAATGAGCCGTCCGGCGCCCTGCATGGCCTCATGCGCGTGCGAGGGTTCGTGCAGGACGACGCGCACATATTCTGCACGTCCGCACAGGTGCAGGAAGAGGCGGCCGGATTCATAGAACTGTTACGCGCCGTCTACCATGATTTCGGTTTTGACGACATCGAGATCAAGCTGTCCACGAGACCGGCCAGGCGGATCGGCTCGGACAGTGACTGGGACCGCGCCGAGGCGGGGCTCAGTGCGGCCCTGGACGCCAAGGGGCTCGCGTACGGGATCAACCCGGGCGAAGGCGCCTTCTACGGCCCCAAGATCGAGTTTTCGCTCAAGGATTCGATCGGCCGGGTCTGGCAATGCGGTACGTTGCAGCTGGATTTCGCACTTCCCGGCAGGCTGGGAGCAGAATACGTCGCGGAAGACAACACTCGGCACGTGCCGGTCATGTTGCATCGGGCGATATTGGGTTCACTGGAGCGCTTTATCGGTATCCTGATCGAACACCACGCGGGTGCCATGCCGGTGTGGCTCGCGCCGGTCCAGGCTGTCGTGATGACCATTACCGAACACCAATCCGACTACGCAACCAGGGTCGTGGAAGCCTTGCGGCAGGCCGGAATCCGCGCCGAGTCCGACTTGAGGAACGAGAAGATTTCCTATAAAATTCGGGAACATAGTCTGCAAAAGCGGCCGTACCAACTCGTCGTCGGCGAGAAGGAAGTGACGGCCGGTCAGGTGGCTGTGCGTACCCGTAAAGGCGAAGATCTGGGGCAAATGACCCTGGAGGCCTTTATTTCGCGTCTCCAGTCCGACGCGATGCGGCGGGGACGTGCGGCATAAGAGCAACCGGTAGAAGGAGTCGATCGCATAGCACAGGAAAAAGAAGCCCGGATCAACAGCGAAATCAATGCTCCGGAAGTCCGCCTGATCGGTGCCAACGGGGAACAGGTCGGTGTGGTGAGCATTGCGGCTGCGAACAAGCTGGCGGAAGAAGCAGAACTGGATCTGGTTGAAATCGCGCCAACCGCGGTTCCGCCCGTGTGCCGGGTGATGGACTACGGCAAGTTCAAGTATCGCGAAAGCAAACGGCGCCACGAAGCCAAGCTCAAGCAGAAACAGATCGTCGTCAAGGAAGTGAAGTTTCGCCCCGGCACCGATGACGGCGACTACAAGATCAAACTGCGCAACCTGATCCGTTTTCTGGACGAGGGAGACAAGACCAAGGTTACGCTGCGTTTTCGTGGCCGCGAAATGGCGCACCAGGAGTTTGGCATCCGTTTGCTGGAGCGCGTTCGCGGAGACCTCGATCCCTATGGAGTCGTGGAGCAGTTTCCGAAGATGGAGGGACGCCAGCTCGTCATGGTGCTGGCGCCGAAGAAGAGTGGCAAGGGCGCTCCGAAGCCTGCGGCGAAAGCCGTAAATTCGGGGGCAAAGGCAACGCCGGGACCGGTTACGGAGGTTGCGGCGGCAGTCGACAAGAAGTAGTAGTCCGGGTTCCCGAAGTCCTGCGAAATGCAGGCACCCGGCGCTAGGCGATAACAGGAGCAGTCATGCCGAAAATGAAGACGAAGAGCGCGGCGGCTAAGCGCTTCAAGAAGCTGGGAAGCGGGCGCTTCAAGCGCAGCAGCGCCAATTTGCGCCATATCCTCACCAAGAAAAGCACGAAGCGCAAGCGTCACCTGCGCGGCACTTCCACCGTCCACGCGTCGAATGAGCGATCGCTGCGGGCGATGCTGCCGAATTAAGGAGACGAACCATGCCCAGAGTCAAGCGCGGCGTTACCGCGCGCGCGTCCCACAAGAAAGTCCTGCAGAAAGCCAAGGGATTTCGAGGCCGGCGCAAGAACGTTTTCCGCATTGCCAACGAAGCGGTGATGCGTGCGGGCCAGTACGCGTATCGCGACCGCCGGAACCGCAAACGCACCTTCCGCAGCCTGTGGATCGCGCGCATCAATGCGGCGGCACGCGAACATGGCCTGACCTACAGCGTTTTCATGAGCGGGCTCAAGAAGGCGTCGATCGTCGTCGACCGGAAAGTGCTTGCCGATATCGCCGTGATGGACAAGCCTGCGTTCTCGCAGTTCGTGGAAAAGGCGCGGGCGAGCCTTGCGGCCTGATTGCGGGGGCGACCGGTGCGCGACGGACCTTCGTCCACGCGGACGAAGGACCCCGGGGGAAAAGAGGCTTGCGAAGCCTCTTTTTTTTCCGATAAGTTGCGTCCTGTAACCAAGCGTCCTACAGCGATATTGCCGGCGTGAGCCATGCAAGACCTCGATGCCATAGTACAGGAGGCGGTGCGCGCATTCGACGACATCGCCGACCCGGATGAACTCGAACGAGTGAAGTCACGTTACGTCGGCAAGGGCGGGGTGCTTGCGGCGAGGATGAAGGACCTTTCCAGCGCGCCATCCGCCGAGAGGCCCGCCCTGGGTGCCCGAATCAACGCGGCGAAGGAGAGGGTGGAACAGGCGCTGGCCGCCCGGCGTGAGGCGATACAGGCAGCACGCCTGGATGCGCGGCTGGCCGGGGAATCACTCGACGTGACGTTGCCCGGGCGCGGAATCGGGACGGGCGGGTTGCATCCGGTCACGCGAACGCTGGAGCGGATCGAAGCGTTGTTCCGATCGCTCGGTTTCGAAGTCGCTGACGGCCCCGAAATCGAGACGGACTACTACAATTTTTCCGCGCTCAACCAGCCTGAAAACCATCCGGCGCGCTCGATGCACGACACCTTCTATCTGGCTGACGGACGGCACTTGCTCCGAACGCATACGTCCCCGATTCAGATCCGTTACATGGAGACGCACCGTCCGCCGATCCGGATCATCGCGCCCGGTCGCGTGTATCGCGTGGACTCCGATGCGACGCATTCGCCGATGTTTCACCAGGTCGAGGGATTGTGGATCGACGAGGGCGTTTCGTTCGCCGATCTGAAAGGTGTCCTGGACGCGTTTCTGCGGCGCTTTTTCGAGCGCGACGATATCTCGGTGCGATTCCGCCCGTCATTTTTTCCGTTTACCGAGCCCTCCGCGGAAATCGACATGAGTTTTGGCGACAACTGGCTTGAGATGGGTGGATGCGGGATGGTGCACCCGGCAGTGCTGCGCAACGTCGGGATCGATCCGGAGCGTCATCAGGGATTTGCATTCGGCATCGGCCCCGACCGTCTGACCATGCTGCGCTACGGCGTGAACGACTTGCGGTTGTTCTTTGAAAATGACCTGCGCTTTCTGAAACAATTTCATTGATTTCGGCCGCGCCGACGCCACGACCGTAACGGGTTTCCGGTACGAAGCGGGCGGCATCGGGATCCGAGACGACTACCCATGAAGTTCTCCGAAAGCTGGCTGCGCACCTTTGTCGACCCTCCGCTGTCGACGCGGGAACTCGCGGACAAAATCACGTTCGGCGGGATTGAGGTTGAGGCCATCGAGCCCGTCGCGCCACCGTTCGAACGCGTCGTGGTCGGCGAGGTGCTCTCCGTGGCAAAGCATCCTGGCGCCGACCGGCTGTCCGTCTGCCAGGTCAACGTCGGCGTGGCGCCTTTGAGCGTCGTATGCGGGGCGCCCGGCGTGCGGGCCGGCATGCGGGTACCTGTTGCGCTGGTAGGCGCCCGACTTCCGGGCATGGAGATCAAGTCGACTGCGGTCCGAGGCGTCGAATCGAGCGGCATGCTGTGCTCCGCAAAGGAACTTGGCATCGCCGATAGCGCATCCGGGCTGCTGGAACTGCCGCCAGGCACGGCCATTGGAGCCGATGTGCGCGCGGTGCTGGATCTGGACGACCGGATTTTTACCGTCAAGCCGACGCCCAATCGCGGCGATTGCCTGAGCGTGCTCGGCATGGCTCGGGAAGTGGCGGCGCTATGCGCGCGTGAGTTGCGCGTTCCGGAATTGGCGGCGGTTGTTCCCGCGGTCGCGGAATCGATTTCCGTGACGCTGGAAACGGACAAGTGCCCCCTGTACTGCGGCAGACTGATTCGCGATGTGGATGGTGCAGTGGCAACGCCGTCGTGGATCGCCTCACGTCTCGCGCGCAGCGGGATCCGCACGATCAGCGTGGTCGTGGATATCACCAACTACGTGATGCTCGAACTCGGACAGCCGTTGCATGCGTTCGATGCAACGAAACTGAGCGGTGGAATCCGTGTACGCCGGGCCCGGGATGGAGAGACGCTCGCGGTGCTGAACGGAGAATCCCCCCGCCTGGACGACAGCTGCCTCGTCATTGCCGACGACCGGAAGCCGCTGGCGCTCGCCGGCATCATGGGTGGCGCGGAAAGCGCCGTCACGGGATCGACACGCGATCTGTTTATTGAGTCGGCGTATTTTGAGGCGGATGCCATCGCCGGCAAGTCGCGCTCGCTCGGATTCGGCTCGGATTCGTCCTACCGGTTTGAACGCGGCGTCGATTTTGGTTTGACTGCGGCAGCCTTGGAACGCGCAACCAGGCTCATCCTGGATACGTGTGGCGGGAAGGCAGGGCCGGTCACGACGGCCCGGACGTCGTTGCCGCGGCGTAATCCCGTGAGCCTGCGCATGGCACGCCTGGCGCGCGTGCTGGGCGTCCCGTTTGATCGACATGATGCCTGCGCGATTCTGACTCGACTGGGATTTTCCGTCGACGCGACGGCGGAGGGTTGCTCGGCGGTGCCGCCCACCCATCGGTTCGACATCGCGATCGAGGAGGACCTGATCGAGGAGGTCGCCCGGGTGCACGGATACGATCGCATTCCGGCGAGCATGCCGCCCGTGTCCGGGACGATGCTGCCCGTGCCGGAAGGGGAGCGACCCGCGCCGGCCATACGACAGGCGCTCGCGGCACGTGACTACCAGGAAATTGTCGCCTACAGTTTTGTGGATCGCATGTGGGAAGAGGACTTTTGCGCCAATAGCGACCCGATCGCACTTGCCAACCCCATCGCAAGCCAGATGAGTGTCATGCGATCTCATTTGTTCGGCGGACTGGTCGGTGCCCTGGCGTTCAACGCGCACCACAAGCAGACCCGTGTGCGATTGTTCGAGGTGGGCCGGTGTTTCACGCGATCGGGGACGGACTATGAACAGCCACTGCGCGTGGGAGCAATCGCCTTTGGCGACGCTGCGCCATTGCAATGGGGTGTCGCAGCCCGGGACGTCGACTTCTACGATGTGAAGGCCGATATCGAGATACTGTGCGGGAGCCGGACGCTGTCGTTCGAACGCGCACCCTGTGCGGCGTTTCATCCTGGAAAATCGGCGCGGATCATGGACAATGCCCGTCCCGTGGGCTGGATAGGGGAATTGCATCCACGCTGGCAACAGAAGTATGATTTGCCACGTCCCGCGATTCTTTTCGAACTGGAATTCGACTTCCTGGCATGCGCGATCGTTCCGAAATTCTCCGAGATTTCCCGGTATCCTCCGGTCCGGCGCGATATGACCGCCGAGTTCGACGAATCGATCGAATTCGCGACGGTTCTGGCAGCCTTGCAGGCACGAAAACCGGCCATCGTAGCGGAGATCGGACTGTTGGATATATACCGGGGTCCAGGGGTGGACAAAGGGAAAAAAAGTCTTGCATTCAGGGTGTTATTGCAGGATACTCATAAGACGTTGACCGACGCCGAAGTCGAATCTGCGGTTTCCCAATTGCGCCAGACTTTGCTGCAACAGTTCAACGCGAAGCTTCGTTGAAAAGGGGAGAAAATGACGTTAACCAAGGCTGAACTCGCCGACCTGCTGTTCGAGAAAGTCGGTTTCAACAAGCGCGAGGCCAAGGACATGGTCGAATCTTTCTTTGAAGAGGTTCGCATGGCGCTCGAACACGGCAAGGGCGTCAAGTTGTCCGGATTCGGCAACTTTCAGCTTCGGGACAAGCCGCAACGCCCCGGACGCAATCCCAAGACCGGCGAGGAAATTCCGATCACCGCGCGCCGCGTGGTGACGTTCCACGCATCGCAAAAACTCAAGGCGATGGTGGAACAGCAGTACCATGGACGCAAGTAATACCGGGGGCAAGAGCCAGCTTCCGCCGATCCCGGCGAAGCGTTATTTCACCATTGGCGAAGTGAGCGA
>CAZMBS010000042.1:0-17269 GCA_964564295.1 uncultured Streptomycetaceae bacterium | reverse complement strand
TTGATGAACCCCGGGAAAGTGCTCTGAGGAGGCCGCATGTCCGACAAGATCAGCAAGTCCGATGCCGAATGGAAAACGCAGCTCACGCCGGAGCAGTTTCACGTGGCCCGGAAAAAAGGCACCGAGCGCGCGTTCTCCGGCGCGTACTGGGACAACCACGCGAACGGCGTCTACCGCTGCGTGTGCTGCGGTGCCGAACTCTTCCGCTCCGAACACAAATTCGATTCCGGCACGGGCTGGCCGAGCTTCTGGAAACCCGCCGTGGCCGAAAACGTGGCAGCCGAGGAGGACTCGAGTTTTTTCATGCGGCGCACGGAAGTGCTCTGCGGCCGGTGCGACGCGCATCTGGGGCACGTATTCGAGGACGGTCCCGATCCGACGGGGCTTCGATACTGCATCAATTCGGCGTCGCTCACGTTCGAGAAGTCGTCCGGCGGGTAGCCGGCCCCGGTGGCCGCGGCGTCCGCACCGTTCCCTTGGCCCCCGTAAACCGGGATAATACGCGCCCATGAAACTGCTCTTCGACCTTTTCCCGGTCATCCTGTTCTTCGCGGCGTTCAAGATCTACGACATTTACGTGGCGACCGGCGTCGCCATCGCGGCGACGTTCGTGCAGATCGGCTGGGTCTGGATCCGCCACCGCAAAGTCGACAACATGCTGTGGGTAAGTCTCGCGCTGATCGTCGTTTTCGGCGGCGCGACGCTGTTGTTGCGAGACGAATCGTTCATCAAGTGGAAGCCGACCGTGCTGTACTGGCTGTTCAGCACCGTGCTCGCCGTTGCCGCGGCCGTGTTCCGCAAGAACCTGATCCGCTCGATGATGGGCGCGCAGATCGAGCTTCCCGACCCGGTGTGGTCGCGCCTGCTCTGGAGCTGGGTCGGCTTTTTCGTATTCATGGGCGCGCTGAACCTTTATGTCGCCTACAACTTTTCCACCGATACGTGGGTCAACTTCAAGCTGTTCGGCGGCATGGGGCTCATGCTGCTGTTCCTGATCGCCCAGGCTGTAGTGCTCGCGAAGCACATGCCCGACAACAAGGCTTGACCATGCTGTACGCCATATTGACCGAGGATATTCCGAACTCCGAAGCGAAACGCGCAGCGGTGCGCGCGCAGCACATGGAACGCATGTCCGGCATGCAGGCGGAGGGCCGCATCATCGTATCGGGACCGTGCCCCAACATCGACAGCCCGGACCCCGGGCCGGCGGGTTATTCCGGCAGCATCATCATCGCCGAGTTCGAATCGCTCGCGGCGGCGCACGCCTGGGTCAACGCCGATCCCTACGTGGCGGGAGGCGTGTGGTCCAAGGTGATCGTGAAACCGTTCAAGAAGGGTTTTCCGAAGTGATGGCCGCCGCCGTGCCGGACTCCGGCGTTCAACAATCGATCACCGCCCGGCTCGCCATACTGCAGCCGGAGTCCATGGAGATTCTCGACGAATCCGCCCTGCATCACGGGCACGAGGGCGCGAAAAGCGGCGGCGGGCACTTTCGGTTGCTCATCGTGTCCAACGCATTCCGCGGCAAGTCGCTGGCGGAACGGCATCGCATGATTTACAGCGCGCTGGGCACGCTGATGCAGCGCGACATTCATGCGCTGGCGATCAAGGCCTACGCACCCGACGAAATCTGAAATTACCCGATAAGGAAACTCCAATGAAAACGCTGGCACCCGCACTCCTGGCTCTGGGAGCGGCGCTCCTCGTCGCACCGGCCGCCTACGGCCAATCCATCAAGGTGAACGGCGTCACGATTCCGCCCACGCGCGTGGAAATGTTCGTGAAGGAACTGACCGCGCAGGGCCGCCCGGACAACGCCGAACTGCGCAAGGCCGTTCGCGACGAACTGATCAATCGCGAAGTCCTGTCGCAGGAAGCCGTGCGCCGCGGTCTGGACAAGAACGTGGAAATTGCCGTTGCGCTCGACATGGCGCGCCAGAACACGCTCGCTCGCGCGCTGATGCAGGAAATCCTGAAAACCGCCAAGCCGTCCGAGGACGCGCTGCGCAAGGAATACGAGCGGGTCAAGTCCGGCATGGGCGCGCGCGAGATGAAGGCGCGACATATCCTGGTCGAAAAAGAGGACGAGGCGAGGGACATTACCGCGCAGATTCGCAAGGGCGGCAGTTTCGAGAAACTCGCGGCACAGCACTCGAAAGACCCCGGCTCACAGGGCAAGGGTGGCGAACTCGACTGGGCCCCGCCGTCGAACTACGTGAAACCCTTCGCCGACGCGCTGCAAAGGCTCAAGAAAGGCCAGATGACCGATGCCCCCGTGCAGACGCAATTCGGCTGGCACGTGATCCGGCTCGACGACGAGCGCGCGCTGAAGGTGCCGGCGTTCGAGGAAGTGCGCGCCAACATCGAGCAGAACTTCATGCGTCAGGCGCAGGACAAGGCGCTCGCGGACCTGCGGGCGAAAGCCAAAATCGAGTAAGTGTTTGATTTAACGGCGACGGCAGCCGGCGCTGTTTGCCGCGTGATCAGTACGTATTCCGCACCTGGCTGATCTGCGGAAAGCGGTTGCGCACGAGGCGCTCGACCACCTGCTTGAGATCGAGCGCCGCGCGCGGGCAGCCGGCACACGCGCCCTTCAGGCGCACCGACAACACGGTGCCTTCCAGCGCGACGAATTCCAGGTCGCCGCCGTCACGCAACAGTATCGCGCGCGCATCGGACAATACGGCCTGGATGTCGTCCACCGCGGGCGGCGGCGCGCCGGGATCGCCGCGCCGGTCGTCGTCGAGCTGCCGGCGCAGCAATGCCTGCTCGCGCGCGATGCGCAGCGCGGCGACGGGATCGCTCGCCTCCATCGCATCCAGCTCCTCCTCGGTGTAGTACGGGGCATCCCGTTTCAGCGCGCCGGTCATGGATATCGCGCTAGTTCACCCATTTGCGCGCGTTGCGGAACATGCGCATCCACGGACCGTCCTCGTTCCAGCCGGCGGGATGCCACGAGTTCTGCACCGCGCGAAACACGCGCTCCGGATGCGGCATCATGATCGTGAATCGTCCATCCGGCGTCGTGAGTCCCGTGATGCCCCGGGGCGATCCGTTCGGATTCAGCGGATACGTTTCGGTTGCGAGGCCGCGGTTGTCGACGAATCGCAGTGCGACGAGCGGCTCCGCCGCGCGCAGCGCACCGTCGTCGGCGAACTCCGCATATCCTTCTCCGTGCGCTACCGCCACCGGGATGCGGCTGCCGCCCATGCCGTCGAAAAACAACGACGCCGACCGGCCGACCTCGATCGTCACGAAGCGTGCCTCGAACTGCTCGGACCGGTTGCGCACGAAATGCGGCCAGTGTGCGGCGCCCGGGATCAGCGCCTGCAGATTGCTCATCATCTGGCAGCCGTTGCACACGCCCAGCGCGAAACTGCCGGGGCGCCCGAAAAACGCCTCGAATTCCTCGCGCGCGCGCGGGTTGAACAGGATGGATTTCGCCCAGCCTTCGCCGGCCCCGAGCACGTCGCCGTACGAAAATCCGCCGCACGCGACGACGCCGTGATAGTCCGCGAGCCGGGACCGGCCCGCGATGATATCGCTCATGTGCACGTCGACGGCCCGGAATCCGGCGCGGTCGAATGCCGCCGCCATTTCGACATGTCCGTTGACGCCCTGCTCGCGCAGAATCGCCACGGCGGGCCGCGCACCTCGCGCGACGTACGGGGCCGCGACGTCCTCGTCGGAATCGAAAGTGAGCGCGACGGATATGCCGGGATCGTCCGCGTCGAGAATGCGGTCGTACTCCTCCTGCGCGCAATCCGGGTTGTCCCGAAGCCGCTGCATCACGCAGGAGGTTTCCGACCACGCGCGCTGCAGCTCGACGCGCGCTTCGCTGAGCAGGGTCCTGCTGCCGAAGGTGATCACCAGCGCCTGGTCCGCGTTCAGCGCACCGATCGTCCGGATCGCGAGTCCGCCCGCGAGCGCCGCATCGCGCACCGCCGGCGCATGCGCCGCCGGCACCTGCACGACCGCGCCGAGTTCCTCGTTGAACAGAATGTCCGTGACGGAACGGCCGGCCGCGACGGCATCGAGCAGCAGCGTCACGCCGACCCGTCCGGCGAACATCATTTCGCATATGGTCGCGAGCAGGCCGCCGTCGCTGCGATCGTGATACGCGAGCAACCACCCGTTGGAATTGGCGGTCTGCACCCACTTGAAGAATCGCACAAGCTGCTGCGGCTCGTCGACGTCGGGCACCTTGTCTCCGAGAGCCCCGTAAACCTGTGCGAGTGCTGATCCGCCCATCCGGCACCGCCCGGCGCCGAGGTCGACCAGCAGCAACTCTGTCTCGCCGCAGTCCGTGCGCAACTGCGGCGTCAGCGTGCGTCGCACGTCGGTCACGGGTGCGAATGCGGACACGACCAGCGACAGCGGCGCGGTGACTTCGCGGCGCTCGCCGTTTTCGGTCCATGTCGTTTTCATCGACAGCGAATCCTTGCCCACGGGTATGCTGATCCCGAGCTTCGGACAAAGCTCCATCGCCACGGCGCGCACGGTGTCGTAGAGCGCCGCGTCCTCGCCCTCGTGACCCGCCGCGGCCATCCAGTTCGCGGACAGCTTCACGTCGCCGAGCGCACGGATCGGCGCGGCGGCGATATTGGTGATCGCTTCGCCCACCGCCATGCGGCCGGACGCCGCCGGCGACACCAGCGCAAGCGGCGCGCGTTCGCCGATGGCCATTGCCTCGCCGCACGTCGCCCGGAAACCCATCAGCGTCACCGCGACGTCCGCCACGGGCACCTGCCACGGCCCGACCATCTGGTCGCGTGCGCTCATGCCGCCCACCGTGCGGTCGCCGATCGTGATGAGGAAGGTCTTGTCGGCAACCGACGGCACCCGCAGGACCTGGTACACCGCGCCCCGCAGGTCGATGCTGTGCGTGTCGAACGCCGGCAGAGTACGCCGTGCATGGCGCACCGTTCGCGTCATGCCGGGCGGCTTGCCGAGCAACACCGCGAGATCCATGTCCACGGGCTTGTTGCCGAACACCGCATCGTCCACGGTGAGGTGCCCTTCCGCGGTGGCCTCCCCGACCACCGCGAACGGACAGCGCTCGCGTCTGCAGATCGCGGCAAACAGGTCGAGCGCATCGGGGTCGATCGCAAGCACGTAGCGCTCCTGCGCCTCATTGCACCAGATCTGCATCGGCGACATTCCCGGTTCTTCGCTGGGGATGCTGCGCAGGTCGAAGCGTGCTCCGCGCCCCGCCGCATGCACGAGTTCGGGCAGCGCGTTCGAAAGACCGCCTGCGCCGACGTCGTGGATGGAAAGGATGGGATTCGCAGGGCCGCGCCCCCAGCACCGGTCGATGACCTCCTGCGCGCGCCGCTGAATCTCCGCGTTGCCGCGCTGGACGGAATCGAAATCCAGGTCCTGCTGATTCGTGCCCGTGCCCATGCTGGACGCGGCGCCGCCGCCGAGGCCGATCAGGAGCCCCGGACCACCCAGCTGGATCAGCAGCGCGCCTGCCCGGGGCGC
Organism: uncultured Streptomycetaceae bacterium; assembly: GCA_964564295.1. Classification (GTDB taxonomy): domain Bacteria; phylum Pseudomonadota; class Gammaproteobacteria; order Burkholderiales; family SG8-41; genus CAZMBS01. The sequence continues at coordinate 11,785 of CAZMBS010000042.1, read as the reverse complement.
GATTTTCGCGGCATGCTCGGCCGCGATGTTGCCGAGTCCGCCCGCGATCATGATCGGCTTGTGGTAGCCGCGAACCGCGCCGTCCACGTGCTGCTCGAAGGTGCGAAAATATCCGGCAAGGTTGGGCCGTCCGAACTCATTGTTGAACGACGCCCCGCCGATCGGCCCCTCCAGCATGATCTGCAGCGCGGATGCGATGCGATCCGGCTTTCCGATACCGCCCTGCTCCCACGACCGTTCGTAGCCGGGCAATCGCAGGTTCGACACCGAATATCCCGTGAGGCCCGCCTTCGGCTTCGCGCCGCGCCCGGTCGCACCCTCGTCGCGGATTTCGCCGCCCGCGCCGGTTGCCGCCCCCGGATACGGCGCGATCGCAGTCGGGTGATTGTGCGTCTCGACCTTCATGAGGATGTGAGTCGACTGCGACGAGAACCGGTATTCCCCGTTTTCGCGCGGGAAAAACCGCTCCGTCGTGGAGCCCTCGATGATCGAGGAATTGTCGGCGTAGGCCACGACGGTTCCGCGCGGATTCCTTTCGTGCGTCGTGCGGATCATGCCGAACAGCGTGTGTTCGGCGGGCCGGCTGTTGATCACCCACTTCGCGTTGAATATCTTGTGCCGGCAGTGTTCCGAATTCGCCTGTGCAAACATCATGATTTCGACGTCGGTGGGATTGCGCGCGAGCCGCGTGAAGTTCCCGGCGAGATAGCCGATCTCGTCGTCCGAAAGTGCGAGTCCCAGCTCGGTGTTGGCGCGTTGCAGCGCGACAACACCGCCGCGCAGCACGTCTATGGTCGCGAGCGGCCGCGCGTCCACGCGCCGGAACAGTTGTTCCGCGTCGTCGAAGCCGCCGAACACTGCTTCCGTCATGCGATCGTGTATCAGCGGCAGCAGGTGCGGCCGGGCCTGCGCGAGCGCGCCGTCGGCGAGTCCGCTCACCCAGTATGCCGCGCCGCGTTCGATTCGCAGCACCGCATCCAGCGCGCAATGCCGCGCGATGTCGGTCGCCTTGGATGACCACGGCGATATCGTGCCCGGGCGTGGAACGACGAGCATCAGATCCCCCTGCGGCGGCGCACCGGTGTCGCGGGGACCGTAGGTCAGCAGTTGCGCGAGGCGCGCGTGTTCGTCCCCGGTCAACGCGCGGGACAACTGCGCGAAGTGCCAGAATTCGGCGGCGATGCGGATGCCGGGAAGCGTTGCGGCGGCGGCGCGATGCAGCTTGTCGAGCCGGAAAGACGAAAGGGCGTTGCGTCCTCGGAGCCGGATGAGTTTCGACATGGCGGGCGTAACGCGGTAAAGGCGTATTTTACCCGGATCGTCCCGCGAAAACCACACAGCGACCGGCGTCGATTCCGGTACACTCTCACGACATGCGCAACAACTTTCCGCACGGCACGCCGGTCTGCCCGACCGCCGAAATCCGGCGCATCGAACGCGCCGCGCTCGCGCTGCCGGTGCCGCCGCCGCTCATGGCGCGCGCCGGACTCGCTGCGGCGGAACTCTCACGCGACCTCGCGGGACAGTCGGGACGGCCGGTGCTGGTACTGGCGGGTCCCGGCAACAACGGCGGCGATGCGTTTGTCGTCGCGCGCTGGCTCAAGCGCTGGTTTTTCAGCGTGACGGTCGTGTTCCCCGGAGACGAGCGCCAACTTGCCGGCGATGCGGCGGAAGCGCGCGATGCGTGGCGCGATGCCGGTGGAACGACGATCGGCACGTTGCCCGACGCGCGCGGCTGGGCGCTCGTGGTCGACGGGCTTTTCGGCATCGGCCTCGCGCGCAACCTCGACGGCGATTACGCGCGTCTCATCGAACGCGTGAACCGCTTCGGCGCGCCGGTGCTCGCGCTCGACGTACCCAGCGGACTCGCCGCCGACTCCGGGCGCATCCTCGGCAGCGTGCTGCGTGCGCATCACACCATTACGTTCATCGCGCTGAAGCCCGGTTTGCTGACGCTCGACGGTCCGGACTGCAGCGGCCACGTTCACGTCGCGCCGCTGGGTCTCGACATCGCGAATTTCATCACGCCCGCGGGATCCGTTTCGGGTTCCGATTGCCTCGCGACGCTGCTGCCGCCGCGTAACCGCAACTCGCACAAGGGCACGTACGGCAGCGTCGGCGTGATCGGCGGCGCGCCCGGCATGGACGGCGCCGTATTACTCGCCGGGCGCGCAGCGTTAAAGCTCGGTGCAGGCCGCGTCTACGCGGGATTCATCGATAGTCGCGCGCCGGCCGTAGACCCCGTGCAGCCCGAGCTCATGCTGCGTGCCGCAGATGCGGTACTCAAACTCGATCACCTCACGTGCCTCGCCGTGGGTCCCGGCATGGGGGCGTCTCCGACGGCAGCGCATTGCCTTCGACAGGCGCTGAGTGCCCGGGCACCGCTCGTGCTCGACGCTGATGCGCTGAACGAAATTGCACGAAATGCCGAACTAAACCCTTTTATAAAACAACGTATTAGCGCAACCGTGCTCACGCCGCATCCGGCGGAAGCAGCGCGATTGCTGGGCTGTGAAACGTCCGCGATTCAGCATGATCGCGTCGCAGCCGCATGCCGGCTCGCGAAGGATTACAACGCGGGAATCGTGCTGAAAGGAGCCGGCAGTATTTGCGCGTGGCCCGATGGCACCTGGGCGATCAACACGTCCGGCAATCCCGGCATGGCCGCAGCGGGCATGGGCGATGCGCTCACCGGTTTCATCGCTGCGCTGCTCGCACAGGGCACGGAGCCGCGAATCGCGCTGTCCGCCGCCGTGTACTTGCACGGCGCAGCGGCGGACGCGGCCGTCGACCGGGGCATCGGCCCCGTCGGACTGACAGCAGGAGACGTCATCGAAGCCGCGCGCATGATGATCAATTCGCGCCGGCGTGACGCCGGGTGATTCCTGCGACGCGCCTACCGCCTGCGCGGTTCAGACTACATGAATCCCACGGCATGAATCGCGTCGGGAAAACGGCCGTGCGGCGCTTCCCCATTACTTGACGCCGGCAAGATCCGGCGCAGTCGCCGCCCCTGACCGGACCCCGACGACTTCGTAGTAGCGCGCCGCGAGCGCAAGGTCCTGCAGCGCGGTACCGACCGACTTGAACACGACGAGTCCCTCGTCCGGCACGCGCGCGGCGCCGGTCACGATCTGCCCCAGCGTCGCGCGCCGGGCCTCCGGCAACGCGCCGGCTTCCACGGCCCGGCGCAGTTCGCCCGCTTCCGTCAATGCATGCAGGGTATCGACCACGACGAGCCGCGCGTCCTGAAAGCAGCGCACGTCGATTTCCGCGAACTGCGCGCGCGTGTTGCCGACGGCGCATAACAAGCGACACCCGGCAAGCCATTCGCCGCGCACGAGCGGTTCCGCGCTGCGCGCGCTGCTCGCCGCGGCAACGACGGGAAATCCGCGCACGGCCTGCTCGGCGGACGCCACGGGTTCGATCGCGAAACCGAGCCTGGCCGAAAGCTCGCGCGCGAACCGTTCGCGATTCGCTGCCGTCGGGCTGTACACGGCGGCGGAGCGCACCGGGTACACCGCCGCGAGACTTTCGAGCTGCGTGCGGGCCTGGTGCCCCGATCCGAGCACGCCGACACTGACCGGTCCCGCGACCGGCACCTTGCGCGCGATGACGCCGCTCGCGCCGCCCGTGCGCAGATCCGTGATAAGCCGCCCGTCGAGCAACGCGAGCAGTTCTCCATCCCGCAGGCGATACAGCGTCACGATGTAACGCGTGCCTGCGCCCTTGATGCTGTGATAGGCCTTGGAGGCACAGTAGCCCGCTTCGTGATCCACGGCGAACAGCATGCGCATCGCGCCGCCATCGAACTCGGTCACGAACTTGGGCGACATGCGCACGCGCCCCGCCGCTTCATGCGCGAACGCGCGCTCAAGCAGGTCGATCACGTCGGACATGCTGAGCACGCCGGCCAGCGCGCCGTACCCGAGCGTGACGGCCATTACGATAACCCTTTGTTTTTATTCACTTTGTCAGACCCATGTCGAGCATCACAGCCCTGGTTGCGGCGTATTCCGCTTCCAGGTATTTCACGAACTCGCGACCGCGCAGCACGTGCCGCGACATGTTCGTCGTTTCGAGTTCCCTGTTCCATTCCTCGCTCGACAGCGCTCTTGCGAGCGCCGCATCCCAGTACGCGGCCTGAGCAGCAGTGATGCCTTTCGCCGCGAAGATCGCACGCCAGTTGGATATCCCCGTTGCGTCGATGCCCTGCTCGCGCATCGTCGGCACGTGCGCCACCGCGCCCGACGCGCGCTGCGCGGCGGCGATGGCGATCATGCGGGTCTGCCCGGCCTGCACCTGCGGCAGCGCGGCGCTCACGGACGACACCACCGCCTGGATGTGTCCGCCCACGACCGCCATGTTGGACTCAGCATTGGTCTTGAACACCACGGTTTTCAGTTTGCGCGGGTCGAGGCCCGCGCTGCGCACGGCCTGCGACAACGCGAGGTGGTTCGGGCCGCCGCGACTCACCATGCCGAACGACAGCGCGCCGGGGTCCGCGCGCAGACGATCCATGAGATCGCGGATCGACTTGATCGGTGAGTCCGCCGCCACGGTAATGACCGTATGATCGACGACGAGGTTCGCGAGCGGCGTAAGGTCGGTGTAACCGACCGGTGTCAGTCCCGCGAGTTGATTCGTGAATACGGTTGCCGTCGCATACATCAGGAAATGCGGATCCGGTGCCTTCTGCGTGAGGTAGACCACGGCGAGCGACTGGTTTCCACCCGGCTTGTTGACGACGACCGCGGACACGCTCAGGAGTTTTTCGTCCTGCAGCACGCACTGCAACAGCCGCGACAGGCGGTCGTTGATACCCGCGGCAGCCGTCGGCACGATGATTTCCACAGCTTTGTCGGGCCGCCAGGCGGGCTGCGCAAGCGCGGGCGCCGCGCCGGCGAATACGATCGCGGCAGCGAGTTTCCGAAATAATGGCGTGTTCATGCTGCCCCTCCCGTCCGAGATTCCACCCGTTCCCGGCGCGATTTGCGCCGGTCGCGTGCCGCTACGACCGCGCCGATCGCCGTCGCCAGCGAGCCGGGCTCGCGTGCGTGAAATTGTTCGCGCAGTCCCATCGCCGCATATTGCCGCAATGCGGCCGCGGTTGTCTTCGTCATGCGTGTGGACGATCCCAGTCCGTCCAGAAACGCCAGCACATCCGCCATCTCGTGCACGCGGCGGCCCGCGTGCACCGTGGTACCGCAAACGAAGCGTTTCATGCTCTCGAGAAACGGGCGTTCGTCGACGCTTCCCGCGATGTCGCGCGCGACGAATTCGAGCACGCCTGCGCGCGCCGCCGCTTCGAGCGATTCGATGAGCACGCAGGCAAGCCCCTTGAAACAGACGCTGCGGATCAGTTTCATCGCCGACGCGGCTCCCGGATGCTCGCCCACGACCCTCAAATTCATGCCCCAGGGCTTCAGCGCCGCGGTAAATCGCGCCGCGGCGCGGCCGCTCGCCACGGTCAGCACCCGGATGCCTCCCAGCGGCACTGGACCCATGATCGCGGCGTCGACGAATTCCGCGCGGTCCTTCAGCAGCATCGCGGCCCGCTCCATCGTGCGCACCGCCGACGCGCTGGCATCGGCATAAATGTGCGAACGCGTGAGGTGTGGCCGCACTGCGCGCAGCGCGGCGAGCGCGTTCTTGCCCGGCGTGAGGCCGATGATCACGTCGGCGTTTTGAGCGAGCGCCCGCGGCGACGCGACGAGCGTTACGCCCACCGCCTTCGCGTGCCGATGCAGGGCATCACCCGGCCTGGCAGCGGCGCCCGAGCGACTGTACGCCACCATGCGCCTGAGTCCCGCCTTGTGCAGATCATGCGCGAACAGCGCGGCCGCCTCGCCGAATCCCATGAACCCGAGCCTGACCTGCTTTCGCGCCGCGGACTTCCCACGCACGCCGGCCTACCGTTCCGCGAGTTGCATGGCTCGCAACCCGAGTTCACCCGTGACCAGTCCCGTCATCGGCAACACGCAGCAGATCGCCTCGAGCACGTTGCGGCGCGTCATGCCGTAATCGTACGCGCGAAGCATGTGGCGCGCCGCGATATCCACCTCGCCGCGCGTGCAAAGCGCCGCAATCGCGATCAGGGCGCGCGGTCCGGGGCCGAGAATCGCATCGGTGGCGTCGTCCACCGCGAGGCAATGATCGCTGAACGCGGCTGCGCGCCGCACGAGTTCCGCATCGAGCGTCGCGGCATGGCGCCACTCCGGAGTTTCGGCAAGTCCACCGCCCGCACCGCGCTTGCGTTCACGCCCGAGCCGCATTTCCGGAAACGGCACGAGCGATGCCGGCTCTCCGCCGGGCGGCAGCTTGCCGAACGGATAGTCCGCGCTGTTCGCGACCGTGATGGCTTCCGACATGCCCGCAAGCGTGGTCCAGCCGACGACGGCCGCGAACGCGGCTGCGCCCTCGAACAGCGCCTTGTTCGTGAGGCCGATCCGGTACGCGCGGCGGATGTGGTTCGGCGCATGCCGCAGGTCGTGCTTCGCGCACAGCGCGGGAATCGCGATCAGCTCGCGCATCGACGCCGAAAGGTTTTCCGCCGATCCCTGCTGGCCGTGATACTGGTGCAGGTAACTCACGGTCTCGTTGACCAGGTGGTACGTTTTCGGCGAGGTCTGCGCGAGCAGCTTCCACTCCGGGAAGATGTCGCCGCGCGCGGCGGTCGCGCGTGCGAGCACGGCTTCGGGACTCAGATCGGTCGAACGGGAAGAATCGGCTTCAGCCATGGGCGCTCCGCCATTTTGCGGCCGTCAGTTTACCGGAAGTCCCGGCGGATTCGCGCTCTTCCGGCTGCGCCCCGGTATAATTCGCGATTTTTCCCGCCCATGTGGTTTCGAAATCTCCTGATTCACCGGTTGAAAGCCGAACGCGGGCTCACGGCGGAACGACTCGGTGAAGCGCTCGCGGCGGATGCGCTGCAGCCGTGCGGCAGTTTTCAGATGGAGAACCGCGGCTGGGTCGCGCCGCGTGAAGGTGACAGCAGCGGCGGTTATGTCCACGCAGTGGAACGCCAGTGGCTCGTCGCGCTGGGCGCCAATCAAAAGCTGCTGCCGGCGTCGGTCGTGAGCCAGGTGGTCAAGGAGCGCGCCGAGGCGCTGTCGCGGAAACAGGAGCACCCCGTCGGCCGCAAGCAACTGCGCGATCTTCGCGAGCGCGCGCTCGCGGAACTCATGCCGAAGGCGCTGACGCGCCGCCAGGTGCTGCACGCATGGGTCGATCCGGCGCATCACTGGCTCGTCGTCAATACCGCTGCGGAAAAGAAGTCGGAAGAACTGCTCGAAGCGCTTCGCAAGTCCGATGCCGGCGTCGACGCGCGCCGGTTCGAGACCCAGCGCTCGCCGGCAGGCGCGATGACGCAATGGCTTTCGTCGGGCGAAGCACCCGAAGGATTTTCGATCGATCAGGACCTTGAACTGCGCGCAGCGAACGACAGCCGTGCCGCCGTGCGTTACGTGAATCATGCGCTCGACGGCAAGGACATCCGCGACCATATCGCGGGCGGTAAGACCGTCACGCAGCTCGGTCTCACGTGGAACGAGCGCGTTGCGTTCGTGCTGACCGATCAGATGCAGATCAAGCGGTTGATTTTTCTCGATATTCTGAAAGAGGAAGCGCGCGGCAAGTCGGAGGATGCCGCCGAACAGTTCGACATCGATTTTGCACTGATGACGGGAGAACTTGCGCGCATGCTCGCCGATCTTGCGAAAGCGCTCGGCGGCGAGAAGCGACGCGATACTTGACCCACGGCCGGGCCATCGATTACTTTTCCTTCTTCCGCAACACCCATATCCCTAGACATGACCAAGGTTCTGACGCCCGAGCGTATCGCGAGCTATCGCGCCAACGGCTACCTGTATCCGAACGATGCATTGAGCGCGGCGGAAGTCCGCCGCTTCCGCGACGCGCTAGCGGGCACCGAGGCACATCTTGGCGGCTCGCTGATGGCGGTCGACAAAAAATACCGCGGCAACCTGCATTTCCTGTGCCGCTGGGTCGACGAACTCGCGCGCCACCCGCGCATCCTCGATACCGTCGAGGATCTGCTCGGGCCGGACATCCTGCTCTATACGAGCCGCTTTTTCATCAAGGAGCCGCGCAGCGACGGCATCGCCGCGTGGCACCAGGATTCGACCTACTTCGGGTTGCGGCCGTACGACCATGTCACGGCATGGGTTGCGCTGTGCGATGTCACCGCAGAAACGGGCCCCGTGGAGTTCGCCGTGGGCAGCCATATCCGCGGCCAGCTGATGCAGAAAAGCGGCGTCATCCGGAACAGCGTGAATACCGCCGGACAGATCATCGTCGAGTGGTTCGATCAGTCGCAGATCGATCGCGCGATCCTGAAGCCCGGCCAGTTTTCGTTGCATCACACCTGCGTCGTGCACCAGTCGGCGCCGAACCGGTCGGGCGAGCGCCGCATCGGTCTCGCGCTGTCCTACATTCCCACCCGCACGCGGCACATCGGCTCGAAGAAGATGCCGGCGTGCCTCGTGCGCGGCACGGACGCCCACGGACATTTCGATCTGCAGCCGCCTCCGCGCGAGGACTTCGGCGCGGACGAGACGCGGCGTCACGACGTCTCGTTCAAGGCATACCTCGACTCGTTTTACGAGCAGCTCGACGAGGCGGAGCGCGGGATGCCCGCCGACATCGCGGCGACGCTGATGAACTGACGCGCTACCCCGCGATCCAGCGGACGGTCATGATGCCGAGCACGGTCATCACGAGCGACCCCGCAAGATGGCTGCCGACGTGCAGCAGCGCCCAGCCGTATTGCTGGCTCGACAGCAGCTCGATCGACTCGGCTGAGAACGTCGAAAACGTCGTGAGGCTGCCGAGAAAGCCCGTGATCAAAAACAGACGCCACTCGGGCGGCAACTCGGCGTGCTGCAGAAAAAACTCCACCGCAACACCAATGGCGTAGCCGCCGGCGAGGTTTGCCGCGAGCGTGCCGAGCGGCAGATTGGGCGCGACGTGGTTCAGCGCGACGCCGAGCCCCCAGCGCGACCACGCGCCGAGCATGGCGCCGATGCCGACGGCCAGGAATACCGTGGCGTTCACGCGCGCCCTAACGGCAATCGGACCGGCACGGTGCATTGCTCACATCGGGGCGCGGATCCCCGACGAAACCCGCGCGGTTGGGCATCTGGACGCGGGGCAGCGAAACCGCATCCATGACCGCATCGGCACCGACGATACCGTTGAGGTGCAACAGGTAACCGGTCACGGCGTAGACGTCGTCCGGCTTCAGGGACTGCGGCTGGTTGTACGGCATCGCACGGTACACGTAATCGAAAATCGTCGTGGCATACGGCCAGAAACTGCCGACGGTTTTCACCGGGTTGGCGCTGGTCAACGTGCCCTGCCCGCCCACGAGCCGGTCCGCGGGCTTACCCTGTCCTTTTGCACCGTGACAGGCCGCGCACTGGGTGTCGTATACCTGCCTGCCCTGCGCGACGCTACCGCGCCCGGGCGGCAGTCCCGCGCCGTCGGGCGCGATGTCGATGCTCCAGCCGGCGACTTCGCGTTCGGTCGCGGGTTTGCCCAGGCCGTAGGACTGCGCGCCGACGGGAATCGCGACAAATGCCGCGGCCAGGACCATCAGGCGGCTAGGCGTGCACATTGGTAATCTCCCCGGTCGCCGCCACTTTCCAGCTCTGGATCGCATTGTAGTGATACTGCGATGCAAGTCCGCGTTCGGCAGCAAGCTGTGCACGTGTCGGCTGCACGTAACCCGTCTCATCCATCACGCGACTCTGCAGCAGGGCTTCGCCGCCATCCCAGCGCCACGGTAAACGAAACCGTACCGCCGCACGTTGCAGGATCGGCGCCTGCAACGCCGCCTCACGCCAGTTGCGCCCGCCGTCGACCGACACGTCCACGCGCTTCACGCGTCCCCGGCCCGACCAGGCGAGTCCCGCGATTTCGTAAAAACCGCGTTCCCGCAGCCGGTGGTCCGGCGCCGGAAACGTGATGACCGATTTTGCATCCATGGTGAACGTAAACTGCCGCGCGGTGCCGTCCGGCAACGAATCGGTGTACTTGGAAGTCTCCTCGCGCGTCATGAACGGCGCCGTGCCCACGCGGATGCGGCGCAGCCACTTGATGCTCATGTTGCCTTCCCACCCGGGCAGAAACAGCCGCAGCGGATATCCCTGCTGCGGCCGCAGCATCTCGCCGTTCTGGCCGTAGACCAGCATTGCATCTTCGAGGCATTTGTTCATGGGCACGCTGCGGGTCATGGCCGCCGCGTCGGCACCCTCCGCGAGTATCCACCGGGCCGACGGATCGACGCCCGCCTCCTCCAGCACCGTGGACAGCATGACCCCGGTCCATTCGCAACACGATATGAGGCCGTGGCTGATCTGGACGCTGCGCCCGAACGGCGAGCGCCACTCACGCGAGCTATTGCCAGAGCATTCGAGGAAATAAATGCGCGATTCCGAGGGAAAACGAACGAGTTCGTCCATGGTGAATATCAACGGCCGCTTGACGAGGCCATGCACCATCAGACGGTGCTGCGCGGGATCGATGTCCGGGATGCCGGCATGCGACCGCTCGAACACGAGGCCGTTGGGCGTGATCATGCCGCGCAGGTTCTGCAGCGGTGACTGCAGGGAACCCGCGCCCGGCATGACCTGGTCGCCACGCCCCCGGCGCACGACATGTTTTTCGAATCCGGACGGCAATCCGTACGGATTCCACGTGAGCGGGTGTCCCTCCCGCTGCATCCATTCCGGCACGTGCGGCGGCAGATTGTTTGCCGGCTGCGCCATGGCCGGCGCGCCGGCGATAGCGCCGCCCGCCAGCGCCGCGCCGCGCGCAAGAAAGCGGCGCCGTCCCGATGCGCTGCGATCGGGCGTGCGCTTCACGCGCTCCCGCGACTTTACATCCATGATGATCCCCCCGTTTCCACGGTCGGGCGCACTGCCCGGCCTCCACGGGAAGTATAGCCGCGCGTCAACGCGACGCAAGACGGCATCCGGCGTCGGGATGCCGCGCCGGGGCCGGCTTGCGGCGATTATCGGCGTCGCCGTAGCTTCGCGGCTTTGACATCACGCACCAGCAATACCGGAACGGGACTCGACCGGATCACGAGTTCTGCGTCGCTGCCAAGTACAAGATGGCTGAAACCGCGCCGGCCGTGCGTGCCCATCACGATGAGATCGGCGCGCCACTTGCGCGCTTCGTCCACGATAACTTCCGCCACACGATCGCGCAGGCTCTCGACCAGGCGGGTTTCCGCCCGCACCCTGCCCTTTCTTGCGAGATCGCTTGCACGTTGCAGTGCCGCGTCTCCGCCGCGGCGCAGCACATCGATCAGATCCACGCTGCCAAAAGCGTAGGCGGAATCCCGTATCGCCGCCATCTCGTCGACCACGTGTACCAACCGTAATCGGGCGCCGCCTGCCCGGGCCATTCTAATCGCCTCGCCGAGACCCCGGGTCGACGCACGGCTGTCGTCGACCGGAACCAGTACTCGCTTATACATTCCCGACCCCGCTTTCCGCGCACAAATGGAATCATCATGATCTTCCAGCTTGGACCCGCAGCATTGATCTGGATCAATCCGGCACGCACTTGCCGCCGACACGCGTACTGTCGTATCGTGCCGTGCAGCCTTCCGCGACGTTCCGGCGCGGAGTAACCCGAGGAAATATCGTGAAATCGTCGGCCCGCATTTGCCACATCGCGGTTTTCGCCGTGGCGCTGGTGTCCTCGTGGGTCGCGGCGGCACAACCCTGGCCTTCGCGTCCCGTGCGCATCGTCG
>CAZMBS010000041.1:5912-17446 GCA_964564295.1 uncultured Streptomycetaceae bacterium | reverse complement strand
TGCAGCCACTACATGACGCTGCTGCCCGGCGACATCATCTGCACGGGCACCCCGCCCGGCGTCGGCATGGGCAAGAAACCCAACCCGATCTGGCTGCAGCCGGGGGACGTCGTAACTCTGGGCATTGCGGGCCTCGGCGAGCAGCGCCAGAAAGTCGTCGCGGCGCCTTGATTCGTCCGGTGTCACGCAAAAAAGGCGAACCCGCGGGTTCGCCTTTTTTTCTGAAATACAGCGGCTTCAGAACGACTTCGCGAGCGCCTGTCTCTGGGAAACGAGTTCCTGCGGCATGCGGGCCGCCAGTTCGCCGAACAGCCGTTCGTGATCCTTCACCTCTTCCTTCCACAGCGCCGGATCGACTTCCGTCAGCTTCTCGAACGACTGGCGCGTGAAGCCGTTAAGTCCTCCGAGCTCGATATCCTCGAAACGCGGCATGAGCCCGACCGGCGTTTCCGCCGCGCCCGCCCTGCCCTCGCAGCGCTCGATGATCCACTTCAGCACGCGCATGTTGTCACCGAATCCCGGCCACATGAATTTGCCGTGTTCGTCGCGCCGGAACCAGTTCACCGCGAATATTTTCGGCGCCTGCGCGAGATCCTGTCCAAGCTTGATCCAGTGCTGGAAATAGTCTCCAAAATGATAGCCGCAGAACGGCAGCATCGCGAACGGATCGCGACGCACGACGCCGACCTTGCCGATGATCGCCGCCGTCGTTTCCGAAGCCATGGTCGCGGCCATGTAAACACCCTGCATCCAGTCCTTCGCCTCCGAAACCAGCGGCACGGTCGTGGTGCGCCGCCCGCCGAACAGGAACGCGCTGATCGGCACGCCGGCGGGGTTTTCCCAGTCGGGATCGATGCACGGAATCTGCGCTGCGGACATCGTGAATCGCGCGTTGGGATGCGCCGCAGGTTTGTCGCCATCCGGATCCCACAGTTTTCCCTGCCAGTCGATGAGGTTCATCGGCGGAGTCTGCGTGAGCCCCTCCCACCAGACGTCGCCGTCGGGGGTCATCGCCACGTTGGTGAATATCGTGTCATGCCGGATCGCCGCGAGGCAGTTCGGATTCGTGAATTCCGACGTGCCAGGCGCCACGCCGAACGCGCCGGCCTCGGGATTGATCGCATAGAGGCGGCCGTCCTTGCCGGGCTTGATCCACGCGATATCCTCGCCGATGGTCGTGACTTTCCAGCCCTGGAGTTCCTTGGGCGGAATGAGCATCGCGAGGTTGGTCTTGCCGCAGGCGCTGGGAAAAGCCGCTGCGATGTAGTGTTTCCTGCCGCCGGGAGGCTGAATCCCGAGAATCAACATGTGCTCGGCGAGCCAGCCCTGTTCGCGCGCCATGATCGACGCGATGCGCAACGCAAAGCACTTCTTGCCGAGCAGCGCGTTACCGCCGTATCCCGAGCCGAACGACCAGATCAGCTTGTCCTCCGGGAAATGTGCGATGTACTTGTGCTTCTTGTTGCTGGGCCAGACCACGTCCTTCTCGCCCGGCGCGAGCGGCGCACCCACCGTGTGCAGGCACGGCACGAAATAGCCGTCCTTTCCGAGCACGTCGAGCACCTTGCTGCCGATGCGCGTCATGAGCCGCATCGACACCACCACGTACGGGGAATCCGTGAGTTCCACGCCGATGTGCGCGATGTGCGAACCCAGCGGACCCATGCTGAACGGAATCACGTACATCGTGCGGCCGCGCATGCAGCCGTCCGACAGCTTCGTCAGCGTGTCCCGCATTTCATCGGGTGCGATCCAGTTGTTGTTGGGGCCGGCATCCTCCTTGTTGCGGCTGCAAACGAACGTGCGATCCTCCATGCGCGCCACGTCGTCCGGGTCCGAGCGCGCCAGAAAACAACCGGGCCGCTTTTTCGCGTCGAGTTTGATGAGCATCCCGGAAGCGACCATTTCCGCGCACAGCCGGTCGTACTCGGCCTGCGATCCGTCGCACCAGACGACCCGGTCCGGCTTGGTCAGTTTCGCAATGTCGGCCACCCAGGCCTTGAGCTTGACGTGTGTCACGTACGCGGGGGCTTCGAACAGGTTGGCGGCGCCAGCCGCCTGCGTGGAAACGGGCATGAGCGATCTCTCTCCGGAACGCATTATTCTTTAAAAAACAAAGGCAAAGCGCACTGTTCGAAGCGCGCTCTGCCGTAAGGATGCCATTTTACCAGAAATCGCCGGTGCAAGCGCCGACAGTGCGCACTTCACGCGGGAACCGGACACAACTCAAATGCAACCGCCGCGCGTTGTGCAACGCCCTCCAAACCCACTGCCACCACTGCTAACCGCCGGGCGTGCGCCGGAATCGCCGCCACCTCCGCCACTCGATGAACCCCCGCCACAGGTATTCTTCTTTTGATTTTCCCGCCGCTCCTCTTCTTCCTTGCCGCCCGCGCTGTTGGAAGCACTGGCCGTCGCAATGACACCGGTTTCCACGGCAGATATCACGGACTCCGTCGCGGCCACCAGCGATGCCGGCAAAATCGTGGAGCCGGCCGACAGCACGTTCACTTTCGAAGTGAGATATTCCAACGACATCGACTGCAACGGCGGGAACGTGCTGGATGCAAACGTGCCGCTCACGGTGCCACCCGCCTGCACCACGCTGAACGAATCGCCATCCACCGGAACGAATCCGCCCGACAGTGCAATCGTGACGCTGCCACCCAGCGTCGCATTGCCGGTCACCATCAACTGATCGTAGGTTCCGGGGGTCGTCCCCCCCAATTCGATCGCCAGCGTGCCGCCTGCGCCTTGCACGTAATTGCCTGCGATGGTCAGGATACCGGGAGACGCGCCGGGACTCACCGTGCCCGCGCCGTTGATTACGTTGCCGGTCACCGTTCCGGTGCCGCGCAGCAATCCTCCCGACTGCACGTTCAGCGTCCCCACCGTCAATGCACCGCCCATCACCTCGACGACACCGCCGCAATCCACCGTGCCGCCGGCCGCGTTCACTGCACCACCCTGTAACGACAGCAGCGCACCGCCAGCGACGCTCGTCGTGCCCGACGCATTCAGCGTTCCGGATTTCACCGTGAGGCTTCCGCCCCCGAGCGTCAGGTTGTTTGTCGTTAGTGTCGGGCCATCGAGCACGCGCGCACCGGGGCCGGACATGACCGTGGTCGCGCCACCCGACAGCGTCAGTGCACCGCTGCCCGTCAACGTGCCCACATTCCAGTTGAACGCGCCGCCGCTCTTGTCCAGCGTCCCCGTCAGTGTCAGGGTACCGCCGTTCATGTCGAACACCGTACCGCCGAGCGTGCTTGTCCCGGCGCCGACGGTCATGGTTCCCAGATTGTTCAGGCTCGTCGATAGCGTGCTGTTTGCCAACGTCAACGCGCCCTGATTCGTTACCGTTCCGCCCCCGCCAACCGAGACGCCGGCAAGGGTGGAGGCAGAGCCCGGAAGCAACGTGAGCATCCCGTTCAGCACTGACCCGCTCGACGGCAACCAGCCACCGGTTACCGATAGACTTCCGGCACCACCCAGTGTCCCGCCACTGTGCGTGAAGTTCGCGAAGTTCGACGTCCCGGCCAGATTGATCGTGCCGCCGCTACCGATCAGCAGCGTCGCCGCGGGAGCATTGACGTTGGTGAAATCGGCAATGGGGCCGCTGCCGAGGACCTGCACCGTGCCGTTGCCACCGATTGCGGTGCCGGTGAAGGCCGCATTGCTGCCATGCCATTCCGATACCCACAGCGTCGAGCCGGTCCCCAGGTTCACGGCGCCCGAGAGCGTCTTGCCGTTTTGCATGGACACGAAGGTGCCCGCCGCAAGATTCAAGAATCCGGACGGAGTATTGGTGTAAGCAGCCTCCCAGGACGTGCCGTTGTTGACATTGATGGTCCCGGCGTTGTTGACAAGGCCACCCTGAGTAAAGGGATTGCTGACGAAAGACCATCCCGCCGTCGAATTGATGTTGAGTATGCCGCCCGCCGCGTTGGTGAACGCGGGACCGGGATCCGCGATCCGAATGGCGCTCGCGCCGTTCAGCGTGATGGTCCCGGTGTTCGTTGCGCCGCCGTTGACCGCCAATTCGATACCGGCAATTGTCGCGGTGCCGGAATTCGTCCATGGTCCCGCCAGTGCCCGGGGGCCGGCACCCGTGATTGCGGTCGTGCCGGTCGTCGTCAATCCACCGGTGTTGTTCAGCGTGCCGCCGCCCCAGGCAAGGGCACCTCCGACGCTGATAGCCCCGGCGCCACCCACGGCACCTGCCGATACGACCAGATCGTTGATCGCAAGCGTCCCTGACAGGACATCGAGCGCGCCGCCCGATACGGCGACGCTCGGCAGCGCTGCACTGCCCGCAAACGATGCGGTCCCGCCACCGATCGAAAGCAGGCCCGACCCGACGACCGACGACCCTGAACCGAACGCATGCGTGCCACCCGTCAGAGCGAGCGTTGCACCGGCCGCCACGTCGATAGTGCCGGTGTGGGTTCCGCCGAAACCGAGGCTCGTCGTGCCGATATCGAGGTCCAGAATCCCGTTGATGTTTACCGGGCCGCTGGGGTTGAAGCTGCCGCCCGCCAGCGCCAGCGTCGCGCCGGATCCGATCGTGCTGGTACCCGCGGCATTCAGGGCGCCAGACAGCAACGCCAGGCTGCCGCCGGCAAGGTTTAGGTTGTTCGCACTGACGGTCGGGCCGTTCAACACCCGGGCGCCGGACCCTGTCACGTTGAACGTTGCACCTGAAATCATCGCCAGCGCGCCGGTGTCCGCCGGCCCCGAGCCGATCGCGCCGCCCGACCAGTTGAATGCGCCAGAACTCTTGTTAAGCGTGGCACCGGCCGGCAACGCGATCACTCCGGCGTTCTGATCGAACGTTGCGCCGTTTACGCTGCTCGTCCCGGTGACGTTGAGCGTTCCCTGATTTTCGATGCTCCCCGCGATCGAGCTGTTGGCAAAATTGAAGGTTCCCTGATTGACGAGCCGTCCTCCGCCACCCACCGCCGTCCCTGCGAGGTTGAACGTGGTCCCGGCAGCGACCGTGCTGCCCGTTCCCGTTCCGACCAGACTGATGCTGCCGCCCGCACCGGGCAGGAATGCGATCGACCCGCCACCGGACAACAGTGCGCCGTCGCCCAGCTGATTCACGCCTCCCAGCAGGTTGATCTGCGCGCCGGCATCGGCCTGCAGCGTCCCGTTGAGCGTGCCGCCCGGCAACTGGAGCGTGCCGCTTTGCGCCCGCGCGACACCCGCGTTGTGGAACGTGAGCGATGCGCCTGAACCGAATACCGCGAGCGTACCCGCGCCGGAAGCTTTCGTGAAACTGCCGTTATTGACGAAAATATTGACGCCGCTCAGCGCATCGATATTGCCGTTGCCGTTGGCGGCAAAGGTAGCACCGGCATTGTTGTTGAATTGCGAGTTGTTGGTGATGAATATCGTGCCGGCGCCGTCCCAGGTCATGACTCCGGTGTTGGTCAGCGTGCCGCCGGACAGCGTCTTGGAACCCGCACCGGTGATGTTGAAAGCGGATCCCGTGTTGGTGAGCGCACCATTGATCGTGCCGCCTGTCCAGTTCACCGACCCCTGCAACGAACCGGAGCCGGTGAGCGTTCCACCCGAAAAGTTGTACAAACCGCCGCTCGCGACGGTCAGCGCGGTGCTCACGGCAGCCGTGCCCGCCGACTGATTCACCCGCAGGCCGGATGGCAGCGTCAGCGGCGCGTTGAAATTCAACTGGCTTGCGACATCCTGCGTGATCTGCGCACTGCCGGACAGCACCGATATCGTCGCGCCCGCATCAAAATTGAGCACCGGCGTGCCGAGGAAGCTGTAGGACTTGATGCGCGTGCCGTTGGCCATCGTCAGCGCGCCGGCGAAACTCACGCTGACGTTGCCGTCAAAATCCAGGTCGCCCGTGTTGAGGTTGAGGGTTCCGGCATGGTTCACGATCGCGGGATGTATGCTGTTCGACAACCCCGAAGCGCTCGCTTCGATGACGCCACCCGCGAGGTTGTTGAACGCGCCCGCCCCGGCCAGATCGTCGGCCGGGCTTGCAGTAAGAATATTCCAGACGCCGCCGGCCTGATTGTTGATGATCGCCGCGGCATCGGACAAATTGACGCTGCCGTCCTGCCAGTTCACGGTCCCGGCATTGTTCCACGTGCGCGACGTGAGCGTGCGCGCGCCGCCGTTCAGGGTGCTCGCGCTACCCGGCCCCGTGGTCAGCAGGTTTGCCCCGCTCCCCGCGATCGTTCCGCCCTGCCACGTGAAACCGGTGTTCACCGTCACGTTGCCCGTGGTATTGACCAGTCCGGACGTAACGTTGAGATTTCGCACGGTCCAGCCGCCCGCACCCGAGAGCGTTCCGCCCGTGAGCGCCAGCGTTCCGCCGAGCGCCGTGGAGGCATTGGCAACCGTGAGCGTACCGCCCGCCGTGACGTTCAACGTTTCGTCGCCGAGGATGACGATGCTCTTCGCATTCTGACCCGCGGCATTCACGAGTATGGTGTTCGCGCCGGGCAAATCCGGAATCTGCACGTCGTCCGCGCTGGTGGGCAGCACGTCGGTACTCCAGTTCGCGGCCGTGCTCCACAAACCATCGAGCGTATCGTTGTCCCAGCAGACCGAACCCGCGCAGGTTGCAAACTGCACGACGAAATTGTTGGTCGGCGGTGCGTAGATCTGGTTGTAACCCGACGGCAGGTTGACCGTACCGAAATTGCCGGACATGCAGGTTGGCCCGGCAGCACAGTTGATCAGCTGGAAGCTGTTCCCGTTCACGGGTGTAAATCCGCCGAAGTGCGTGATGTTGGCGGTTCCGGCCAGTATTACGTTGCCCGAAACGTCTATCGCATCGTATTGTGTGCCGCGTGCAAGCCCGCCCAGCTCGAAATCCAGAACGCTGGAGCCGGTCAGCGTCAGATTGCCGGTAATGGTAAGCAGTCCGGGAGACGTCCCCGGGCGGATGGTGCCGGAATTGGTCAGCGTCGCGCCGCCCAGATTGATCGTGCCGCTGCCCTGCAGAGTACCGGTGTTTGTGAAACCACCCGTCCTCTGGAAAATCGTACCGCTCGAAATCTGGATTGTTCCGGACTGTGTGAAGCTGCTGCCGCCGTCGACCGCGAGAGTTCCGCTTGCCACATCGATCGCGCCACCCACCGCGTTGCTGACGGCGAGTGGCGAACCACCGAGGCCCGCGCCTATGGTCTGTATTGCCGCGCTACCGGCCTGCTTGTTGAGTGTGCCCTGGTTGGTGAACGTGTGTCCGGAATGCGCCGCGCCGTAGATCGGGTTGGCCGACGACCCGGTCAGATTGATCACACCGCTGTTCGTGAACGAACCGGCAGTCGGACCGAAGATACCGAACGATCCCGCACCGCTGATCGTAACCGTTCCGTTGTTGTTCCAGGTCCGTCCGTTGCCGAGTCCTGCCCCGTCGCTGATGATTGACGTCGCGTTATTGGTCGTCAGCATTCCAGTGCCCTGAACGTCCGCCCCATCCTGCCACGTAAGGGTGCCGTTCAAAACGACGTTGCCGCTGCCGCTCAGCACGGTCTGGAAATTGCTGCCGGAGAATACAACAGGATTTGGGATTGTCAGGTTGGTATTAACGTTGACATCCGCATCGTTGAAATTGACCGTCCCCGCGCCTGAGAAACTCGAGCCCGCATTCAGGGTGCGTGCGGCAGAAAATTCCAGCGTGGCGCCGCCGGTCACAGCGTACGCGCCACTGTCGATGCCCCCGCCCGCCAACTGCAACGTTCCGCCGGTAACCGATACGGTGCCCTGATTGTTTAGAGGACGCGATGTCGCCAGTGTGCCGCCCGAATTTACAGTCATCGTGGCGCCGGAAGCGACAGTGGTCAGGCCGGCACCGCTCAAGGCGCCGCCGGTCCAGTTGAATACGGCGCCCGAACCCACGGTCATGTTTCCCGCGCCATTCAGCGTGTGATTCGACAGGTTCACCGTCGTGCCTGCCCCGGTAACTTGCAGACCGGTCGTTGTCCCAACCAGGCTGGAAACACTTCCCGCCCCGGTGAAATTGAACGTGCCACCACCCTGAAACACCGTGCCGTCACGGATCGTCGTGGCGTTGAAGCCCTGCGCAAACGTAATGCTGCGTCCCGGGGCCACGTTTACCACGCCTGAATGATCGCTGCCATCGATCATCAGTATGTTGCCGGCCTGAAGATCAATGGTGCCGCTGTTGAATATGAACGCGTCGGTCATGTCCAGATTGCCGGTCCCGCCGCTCTTCCTGAACGTGCCTGCATTGTTGATACTCGCACCGGGCGTGCCGCCATAGCCGATCACGCCGTCGCCCGTCATGTCGAACAGCGCACCGGCACGATTCTGGACACTGCCGGCGGGGCCGCTGATGACAATTCGGCCGGCGCCATTCCAGGTTACCGTGCCGGAATTGTCCAGCGTTCCGGCAAACACGTTTTTGTCGCTCGTGCCGGTCAGAGCTAGTGAGACACCGGCGGGAACGATCAGGCTTCTGGAGAGCGTGCCGCCGCTCCAGGTCGACGAGGTTCCGCTGAGCGTTGTGGTGCCGCTGCCGCTCATCGTGCCGCCGGTCCAGGTCGCAGTTCCGCCTATCGTTAGCGCGCCGCCACCGGCCACGTTCCCGCTATTAAAATTGAACGGCATGGATGACGGTAGCGAGGTTGCCGAATTGACGGTCAAACTGCCACCGCCAACGTTCAACGAGCCATTTCCCGAGAGCAAACCGCCGGAAAGATTGAGCGTTCCTCCGCTAACGTTGATCTGGCCGGTCGAGTTAATCGACGCGCCTGAATTCAAGTGCGCCGCAATCGTATTGCTGAACCGGGTCTCGCCGGCACCCGAAATCGCTGTGCCACTGTTGAAATTGCGCGTACCGGCGAAGAAGTTGAGTATCTGCCCCGAGGCGACGCTGTAACTTCCGGTATCGGTGCCGGAGTTGTCCACTCCGAGGTGGCCCACGTTGACCGCCACGCCGCCGGCGTTGTTGAACAGCGAGAATATCGACGTATCCATGACCGGGGCATTGACCACCACCGAGCCGCCGGAGAAATTGTTGAACGTTCCCGGCCCGGTGATATCGTGTGCGCCGCTCGTATTCTGCAGATGGAACGTCGCGAGATTCTGATTGTTGATGGTCGCTGCGGCATCGCTCAGGTTTACCGTCCCGTCGGTCCAGGTGGCAGTGCCGAAGTTGTTCCACGTGCGACTGGCAAGCGTCTTGGTGCTGGCGCCGGACAACGTGGAAATGGCGTTGGTGCGAACCGACCCTGTACCGGACATGGTTCCACTGGTCCAGTTGAACGCGCCATTGAGCGCCAACTCGTGCGTGCCTTGCAGCGTCCCGCCCGACAGGTTGAACGTGGCGCCCGCGGCGAGCGAGGTATCGGTATTGATGGCCAGCGCGCCTCCGGTTTGCAGATTGACCTGCCCCGTCGGGTTGAAGACCGCGCCGGTATTTACGTTGGTGGTGCTGGCGTTGCTGAATCGCACCTCTCCCGCGCCGGTAACGCTGGCGCCGCTATTCAGATTCCGCGTGCCGGCGAAGAAGTGGAGTATCTGGCCGGAGGCTACGCTGTAGCTGCCGGTGTCCGTGCCGCCGTTATCCAGACCCAGATGCCCCGTCGTTACCGAAACCGTGCCGGCGCTGTTGAACAACGAGAATATCGACGTATCCATGACCGGAGCGTTGACCACGACCGAGCCGCCGGAGAGATTGTTGAACGTTCCCGGCCCGGTGATATCGTGCGTGCCGCTCGCATTCTGCAGATGGAACGTCGCGAGATTCTGGTTGTTGATGGTCGCCGCCGCGTCGCTCAGGTTAATCGTCCCGCCGGTCCAGGTGGCAGTGCCGAAGTTATTCCACGTGCGCGAGGTCAACGTCTTCGTGGCCGCGCCGGATAACGTGGATGACCCGTTGGTCGTGAACGTGCCTGTGCCGGCTAATGTTCCGCCGGACCAATTGAACGGGCCACCAGCAGTAACGTTCCCGGAACCCTGTATCGTCCCGCTGGAGAGATTGAGTCCGCCGATCGATACGCTGGCATTGGCATTGAGCGTGCCGCCCGACACGCTGAGCGTGTCGTCTATCGTCATCGCCGCGTTGAGGTTCAACGTATTGGTCGAGGGCACCAGGATCGTCCCGGCACCCGCGCCCGCGACAAATCCGCCGGTGATGGTGTGCGACACATTGACGAACGACAGCGTCGCGCCGGCATCGACGCTGAAGTTTCCGCTCGACGTGAATCCGCCTCGATTGTCGATCTGAAGCGTGCCCGCTTGTATGTTCGCCGTGCCGGAATTGGTGACGTTGAGGATCGTACCGGTGCCTGCTGCCGTGCGGTTCATCGTTCCCGTGGTGTTGTTGAAACGGAACGAGCCGCCGCTCGTTTCTTCACCGAATGACGCGGTGTGGTTGGCGTTCCAGGTACCCGTATTGGTTACAAATGTCGTGATGCCCGGGCCGGTCGCCGAAATCTGGCCCGACTGCGTCATCGTGACCGTGCCCGCATTGTCGATGTCGTAACCGTTGGTGATCGAGCGCACCGTCGCTCCGCTGATCGACAGCGCGGCGCCGGAAGCCACGACGAGCTTGCCGGCACCATCGAAACCGCCGCTGGTCCAATTGTTGCCGGTGTTGTTCAGGGTCACAGTGCCGGCACCGGATATGGTTCCACCGGAGAGCGTCAGGTTGCCGTTGATTACCGAGACATCCGTTATCGCACTACCCAACGACAGGCTGCCGCCCGAAATCGTCAACGCTTCCTGGGAAAGCAGAACGCCCGCCGCCTGCCCCGCGGTATTCACCGTCACCGTCGGATTGGCTGCTCCGCGATCCACGAGAACGATCTGCCCCGCCACCGGGACGCCAAGCGACCAATTGCCGGCAGTTGCCCAGTTCCCCGACAAATCCGTATTCCAGACGTTTACGTTCTGGAACATCGTGCCACGCTGCAGGAAGAAATGCTGGCCCCCGCTGCCGGCGACATAGGGCTCGCCACCCGACGGCGGCACGATTACGAGCGAACCGGTGCCGCTCGGGAGAAACAGGGTTCCGCCGGCGGTAATGACGCGGAAGCTGTCCCCTACGTTCGCGACGAATCCCCCCTGATGAAATACATCGAAGCGAGCGGTGCTTTCGATCGTGACGTTGTCACTGACGTTGATCGCGTCGTAGCCCGGATCCACGCCGCGCGCGAGGCCGCTGATATCGATTTCGGTGATGCTTCCGTCGCTAAGCGTGAGGTTACCGGTAATCGACGTAAGTCCAGGCGATGCGCCCACGCGCAGAATGCCGCCGCTCGCGTTTGTCAGCGTGCCGGTGCCGACGTTGATCGTGCCGGCACTCTGTATCGTTCCGCTGTTGCTGACCGACGTGTTCGTGGTATTCCACGTCCCGCCGGAAGCGATAACGATGGATCCCGCGTTTGATGTGAATCCGGAATCCGTCGCAAGGGTGCCCGCCTGCACCGAAAGCGTGCCCGTATTGTTGAGTGTCCCCGTAACAGTGAGCAGTGAGGCGTCCGCAAGTATCAGCCCCTGGTTCTCCACCGTCGCCCCCGCCAGACCCA
>CAZMBS010000041.1:0-5812 GCA_964564295.1 uncultured Streptomycetaceae bacterium | reverse complement strand
CCGTCAGCCCCGCATCCAGCGTCACCCCGTTCAACGTCGAACTGCCCGAGGTCGCGTTCAATATCGACGTCGATAACGCCGCCTGCGTGATCGTGCCGCCGTTGATCGTCCCGCCACTAACAAGATTCAACGTGCCGCGCGTGTCGTTCAGCGTGTAACCGGCCGTGTTGTCCATCACACCAGCCAGGTTCACCGTCCCCCCCGTCCTCTGCAGTCCCGTCAGGCTGGGCGAAGCGAACGTGCCGTCCAGATTCAGCGTGCCACCGGTGATGTTCAGCGAGCCCGGAGTCGCGTCCGCGTTGCTCCACCCCCCGTTCAAGGTCAGCGTCCCGCCTGCCGCCCGCACCACCCCGCCCGCCAGATTGTTGAAGGTCCCCGTAACAGTGAGCAGCGAGGCGTCCGCAAGTATCAGCCCCTGGTTCTCCACCGTCGCCCCCGCCAGACCCAGCGTGCCCTGGAACGCCCCCGTCTCCACCGTGATCCCCGACCCGATCGTCAGCGTCTGTCCCGCCGATGTCGGCCGCATCACGTTCGTGAACGTGCTCCCGCCAAACACCACGTTCCCCGATCCGCTCAGCGTCTGCGTACCGTTAAACAGCAGGCTCGCCGTGCCCGATCCCGAGGAGTTCACCGCAATCGTGCGCCCCGCACCTAGACTCAACCCCCCGGTCACGCTCACCGTCGCGCCACCGTTCACCGTCAGCCCCGCATCCAGCGTCACCCCGTTCAACGTCGAACTGCCCGAGGTCGCCGCAACTGCACTACCCGCCAGGCGACTGACCGTGAGATTGGTCAGCACGGCACCACTGGCAATAGTCGCGGTGTTGGTACCCGCTATCGTCAGCGTGCCGCCGCTCAAGTCCACTTGCGCCGCGATGGATGTTGTACCTGCCACACCGGGATTCATAGTGAGGTTCAGCACATCGCCGCCGGCCGTGCCGTCGGCTATATTCGCGCCCGCGCTGATGACGATATTGCGGTTGGCGTTGAGCGTCAGCGTCCTGGTGCCGATGCCGTTGTAATTCAGCGCCCCCGACCAGGTAATGTCGCCGTTTGCACTCGTTCCGCTCGGATTGTTCGTGCTGATCGTCACATCGCCACTGCCGAGCGCCGTCAGCAAGGTGGCCACCGTGATTTCGGAAGCCGGGATGGCCGCCGTGTCCTCGAACAACGAGCCGGTCAGCAGCGTGTCGGGGGTGGCCGTGCCGCTCGCCACGACAGTGATATCGGTGGGGTCGAGCAGCAGCATGCCCGCCAGTCCGTTCGGCGCACGCCGGTCGACGTACCCGCGAAACCGCAGAAATTCCTTGCCGGACACCTCGACAAATCCGCCGTTGCCGCGCTCGGAACCGCCGCGCACCGAGATCGTGCCGCGAAAATCGGTCGCCTTGTCGGCCCAGACTATGGCCTTGCCGCCGTTGCCGGATACCACCGCGTCAACACTGATCCGGGCATCCGGCCCGATGACCGTCTGCAGCGCGTTCCGGACCAGTGGATTCAGGCCCTGATAATCGCCACCAACCAGAACCTCGCCACCGCCCATCGACCCGGATGCATCGAGATGCGCGGTCCCGGTCAGCCCGACGCGCTCGCCGAGGACCAGTATCGCGCCCCCTTCGCCGACAAGCCTGCCCTCTTCCGGGGAGAGCGTATGCAATGCGCGCGACGGTGCCGCATTCGCACGCGCCGGTACCGCATCCGGCGGCAACTGCGCGGATGCCAAAATCCCGCGGGCCTCAACCCGCCCGACAACCAGCGTGGTGCCCTTGTCCGACTGAATGGCAATTTGCCCGCCGGTTGCGCCATTGGCGGTCACGACCGCCTGGGAGTCCACCGTAATATCACCTTGCGCGCGGACGCGAATCCCGCCACCGGTACCGGCTGCGGAATCGGCGTTGGCTTCGATGCGGCCGGCAATTTTCGCCGGACCGGCATCCACTTCGACCGCAATTTTTCCGGCGCTCGGGCCGCTCGCGGAAATGACACTTTCCTTCGTGAGTTCGACCTGCTTGCGGGCCTTCAGCAATATTTCGCCGTTTTCACCCTTGACCACGGTATTCGCGCGCAGCGTGCCGGCATTGGTGACCAGTCCTGCATAGATGCCGATGCGCCCGGAATCGGCGACGATCTGACCGAGGTTGCGCGCTTCGTGTTCGGACGCCACCACCTCGACACGCAGGTTCGGTGTACCGGGATTGACGAGTTCGACGCTTTTGCCGGCCGCGAGCACCACTTCGCCCCTGGGCGTCGTAATGACGCCGCTGTTCGCGACGGTGGCGCCCACCAGATATACCGCGCCACCTGCGGCGTTGATCGCACCGTGGTTCAGCACGGCGCCGGCGCCCGGTGTTTCGGCGAATTTCAACCGCCCGGCCAGAAAATCGGCGTTGGAGAGATTCAGCGACGAGGCGACGAGACCCGCGGTATCGACCTGCGCGCCGGCTCCGAACGTGATGCCGTTCGGATTGATGAGGTAAACGCGACCGTTGGATTGCAGCGCCCCGAGTATCACCGAGGGATCGCCGCCGGTCACACGATTCAGCACCGCGCTCGATGCCGCAGGCTGTAGTATGCGCGTGAGTTCGCCAACAGAAATCGAGAAACTGCCCCAATTGATTATGGTCTGGGGCGTGAGCGTCTGGATGTTGAGGATGTTCGCGGCGGGTTGGGTAATGTTCGCCGCACCGTGCACGACCTTGCCGCCCGTGGGATTGCCGATCGCGGGCGTGGCGAAGCACGCCGCAACCGCCACCGCACATATTCGCGGCGTGAATTTCCGCAGTTTCATCGTAACTCGATCAAATTGAATCGCGCCCCGGAAACCTCACCCGGAGCCCGCGCAGGTGGGACCGCCGTCACGCACTAATACCTGAGAATCTATCGAAGTGGCCTGCCCGAACGCAAGGCAATTTTTCGTGACGTTTCGCACACGAATGGCTGGACGCAGCAGAACGGCAATACGCCTATAAACTCTTTAAAAATCCATTGCTTATCTGCTTGCGAACTGACTCTTTCCGAACAGGATATCCCACGATTTCGCGTCGTGCGGCTGCGCATGCGCCGCCTGCGCATCGGCGAGCACCTTCAGCGCGCGCTGCACGGCGGGACGCGCGTTGATCGCGTCGAACCATCGCTTCACGTTCGGGTATCGGGTAATGTCGACGCCGCGTCCCTCCGCGCCGCGATACCACGGAAAAATTGCGATGTCGGCGATGGAGTACTGATCCGCCGCGACGAATTTCGATAGCGCGAGCTGCTTGTCGAGCACGCCCGTCAAACGGTTCACCTCGTTCGTGTAGCGCTCGATAGGATAATCGAGCTTTTCCTTCGCGTAGCGGCGGAAGTGGTTGGCCTGCCCCATCATCGGACCGACGCCTCCCATCTGCCACATGAGCCACTGCAGCGCTGCGTAGCGCTCGTTCAGGTCGATCGGCAGAAACCGGCCCGTCTTGCCGGCCAGGTAGATCAGGATCGCGCCGGATTCCATCAGCGCCAGCGGCGTGCCGTTCGGCCCCTCGGAATCGACGATGGCGGGGATGCGGTTGTTCGGGCTTACGCTCAGAAATTCGGGCTTGAACTGGTCGCCTTCGCGGATATTAATGCCGATCACCTTGTACGGCAGTCCCGTTTCCTCCAGCATGATGTGGACCTTGTGTCCGTTCGGCGTGGGCCAGGTATAGACGTCGATCACGTTGGTTCTCCCCTGATTGGCGCGCGACAGTATACAAGAGCACCCTGCGCGGACGTACCGTTCCTGATACGCTCGCAGCCTTCCCGCACCCGCCATGCCGCGCCGCATCCTGTCGTTTGTCGAACTGCCTGCCGGCACCGCGCCCGAGGCGCGCCTGCTGCTGGCGGCCCGCGGACTTCGCGCGCTGGCGGACGGCTACGTAAGCCTGCTGCTGCCGTACTACCTGACCCTGCTGGGATTCGACGCGCTGACCATCGGCCTGCTGATCACGGCCACGCTGCTCGGTTCGGGCAGCCTCACGCTGAGCGCGGGTTTCGCCGCGCATCGCTGGCGTCCGCGCAATCTGCTGCTCGTCGCGTCGGTGCTGACCGCCGCGACGGGGCTTGCCATGACGGTGTTCACCGATTTCTGGCCGTTGCTCATCGTGGCCTTCGTCGGCACGCTGAACCCGTCGCAGGGGGATGTCACGATGTCGGTGCCGCTCGAGCATGCGCTACTTGCCCAGGCCGCGCCTGCGGCCTCGCGCACCGCGCTGTTCGCCCGCTACAGCCTCATCGGCGCGCTGGTCGGCGCCGTCGGCGCGCAGTGCGCCGGACTGCCGGTCGTCGTGTCGGGCCTCGGAATCGATCAGCGGACCGCGATCCAGGGCATGTTTCTGCTGTACGCGCTGATCGGTGTCGCAAATTTCGCGCTGTATCGCCGCCTGCCGCGAGTTTCCGTTTCGGACGAACCGGAAGTCCGCTCGCCGCTCGGCAAATCGCGCCGGACGGTCTACACGCTCGCCGCGTTGTTCAGCATCGACGCGTTCGGCGGCGGGTTCGCGGTGCAGTCGTTGCTGGCGCTGTGGCTGTTTCAGCGCTTCGACCTGTCCCTCGTCGCCGCGGGAACGGTGTTCTTCTGGACCGGGCTGCTCGCTGCGGCATCGTTTCCGGTCGCAGCATGGTTGTCGAAACGCATCGGGCTCGTCAACACGATGGTGTACACGCACCTGCCGTCGAATTTGTTCATGATACTGATTCCGTTCATGCCGACACTGCCGCTCGCGCTTGCGCTGCTGTTCATGCGCAGCGCGCTGTCCAGCATGGATGTGCCGGCGCGCGCCTCCTACGTGATGGCCGTGGTTTCGCCCGCTGAGCGTGCCGCGGCGGCGAGCATCACCAACGTGCCGCGCAGCCTCGCGTCGGCCATCAGCCCGGGGATTGCCGGCTGGCTCCTGACGCTCTCGACGTTTGGCTGGCCGCTCGTCGCGTGTGGCGCGATCAAGATTGCCTACGATCTCGCGCTGCTCGCGATGTTCCGTCGCGTGCGACCACCGGAGGAAACTTAAACTGTTGTTTTAATTGGTATTTTTCTCCGAGGCCCGCAGTGGCGTACGATTTGCGCGCAGCAGCGGCCCCCAACGCTCGTGCTCGGTGTGGATGCGCGTGGCGAACTCGCCGCGCGATCCCGAGTACGGCTCGAGTCCGGACATGACAAGCTGGTTGCGAACGCTGTCGAGCGCAAGTTCGGCGGCCACCTGCTCGGCGCTCCACACCAGCGCTGCGCGCGGCGAGCCGGCCGGGGCAAACAGCGCGTACCACGCCTCGGCGTCGAACCCGGCTACACCCGATTCCGCGAGCGTCGGCAGATTCGGCAGTAACGCGTATCTCCGCATGCCCGCGACTGCGATGCCGCGCACGTGTTCGCTCGCGATGTACGGCAGCGCGAGCGGCATGGCTGCGAACATGTAGCGCGTCTGTCCCGTCGCGACCCCGTTCAACGCCGCGAGGCCGCCGTTGAACGACACGTGAACGACGTCGAGCCCCGCGAGACGCCGGAACAGTTCCCCTGCGTAGTGCCCGGTGCTGCCCTCCCCGGACGACGCGTAATTCACCTCTCCGGGCCGCACCTTGAGCCAGCTCACGAGCCGCGCCACGCCGTCGACGGGAACCGTGTTCGCCACCATGAGCGCGAACGGCATGGTCACGAGCGGCGCAACCAGTTCGAATTCGCGCACGGGATCGTATCCGATGTCGTGCAGGTGATGCGGATTGACGACGATCGTGCTGTTGCTTGCCAGCAGCAGGGTATGCGCGTCCGCCGGCGCTTTGGCGACGAGCGCCGCGCCGCGCGTCGTCAGCC
>CAZMBS010000040.1:0-17557 GCA_964564295.1 uncultured Streptomycetaceae bacterium | reverse complement strand
GCGTGAATCTCGTTGCGGACAAGGCCCTGCTCGCGGCGTTTTCGGAAAACACGCACACGATCAAGATGAAGCATGTCGAGGCCGCCGTGCGCGACAGCGAGTTCAGCCGCACCGAACCCGAGCAGTCACGGTCGCGTTACGCCGTAGCGTTGACGTTGCTCGCGGCGGGCATACTGATAGGCGCCGGTTCCTACGCCCTGTTGCAATCTGGAGACACCCGGCCGCCGGCGCCTGAGGCGACCGCTCCTCCGACTCCACCTGCCGCGGCTACGCCACCTGCCGTGACGCCGTCAGCGCCGGTACCCGTAGCGGCACCAGTTTCGGCTCCGACGACTCCCGCCATTACCGAGCCGGCGACGGCAGCGCCCGCACAAAGCGCCGAAATCAGTAAAACTCCAATAGAAACAACAGCCAAGAGTGATACCGCGCAAGTGGCCGCCCCCCCTCCTGCCGCACCGGCAGCGACGACGGCACCGCCCGCTGCGGAGCCAGCCGGACCAAAAGAGCAAGCGCTTACTGCGACAAGCGATGTCGTCTCAGCCCGTCTCGCTGCAACGCGCGAGTGGCTTGCACAGGCGCCCGAAACGACTTACGCCATCCAGCTTCTGGGCGCCGACAACGAGGATCAGCTAAAGCATCATCTCAATGTTTTGGTGAAATCCATTGAAATTAATAAACTTTTTGTGTATCGTACTTTGGCAAAGGACAGGCCCTCGCTCACGCTGGTTTACGGCGGGTTCGGGGACCGTCAGTCGGCACGGGAGGCTTTGGCAAAGCTGCCGACGTCGTTGAAGATTTACCGTCCGATTTTGCGGACGGTCAACGGGATTCGGGCGGAGATCCGGCAGAACCAGACCTCCTGAGCAGGGGCACTTGCCCTGTCCCCGAAAAGCTTGAGGGGAGCAGATCAGGATGAACTCGCAACTATCCGACGCGGGCACGCAGCCCGAATTCCCGGCACGCATGCTGCGTTTTTCGCTCGTTCCGGTCGCGGTGCTTGCGCTGTTGTCGGGAGGCTGTGCCGACATCCGCCCCCACGTGCCGCAATCCGAAGGCCACATCATGGCCCCCGCGAAACCCAAACCGACCGTGGCGGCGCCGATCCCCGCGCCCGCGCGCACGAGCACGTTCGTCCCGCCGCCGCGCCCCGCCGCGAAACCGCAGGTCTACAGCGTGGTCGTCAACGAAGTGCCGGTGAAGGAACTTCTGCTCGCGCTCGCGCGCGACACAAAGCAGAACATCGACATCCATCCCGGCCTGCAGGGGCTCGTGAGCCTCAATGCGATCAACGAGACGCTGCCGGCGATACTCGAACGCATTTCGAAACAGGTGAACCTGCGGCATCGCGTCGAAGGCAACACGATCGTCGTGTCGCCGGACACGCCGTACATGAAGACCTATCGCATCGCCTACGTCAACATGACGCGCGACACGACCTCGACCATCGGCGTATCCGGTGAAATCGCGTCGGGCGGAAGCTCGGGCGGCGGCTCGGGCGGATCCGGCGGCGGCGGCGGATCCGGCGGCGGATCCTCGGCGACCAGCGGCTCGAACACCGTGGTGCGCACCGTGCTCAAGAACGATTTCTGGGACCAGATGCGCGACAACATCCGCTCGATACTGTCGTCGACGCGCAACCAGAGCCTGACCGCGGAACAACGGGCGGAGCGCGCCGAGTCCCAGCGCAACGCGCGCGAGGAACGCCTGCAGCAGGCGGAAGCCGTCGCGCGCGCGGGCGCCGCCGCGACGACGCTGTTCAACACGGCCTTCGGCGCCGGCGCGCAACAAAGCGCCGCGCTCGGCGACATCAAGGACGACGTGGTGGTGAACCCGGTGAGCGGCACCATCAGCGTGCTCGGCACCGATCGGCAGCATCAGCTCGTGCAACAGCACATCGACAGCATCACCCGGTCCGTGCAGAAGCAGGTCTTGATCGAGGCGACGATCGTCGAGGTCACGTTGCGCGAAGGCTACCAGGGCGGCATCGACTGGAGCCGCATCGTCGCGGCGGGCGCCACCGGCCTCTCGTTCACGCAGTCGCTGCTCGGCGGATTCGCCGCCGCCGCCACCGCGGCCGGGGCTGCGGCAGGAAATTCAGTGACGATCGGCTACTTCAATCCCAACGACAGTGGCACGCGCAACATCTCGGCGACGGTGCGGCTGCTGCAGGAATTCGGCAATACGCGCGTGCTGTCGAGTCCGAAGCTGATGGCGCTCAACAACCAGACGGCGCTGTTGAAAGTGGTCGACAACATCGTCTATTTCGAGATCCAGGCGCAAACCAATACGACGCAGGGCGTGGCCACGACGACGTTCAATTCCGCGCCAAAGATGGTGTCGGTCGGCGTCGTAATGGGCGTCACGCCGCAGATCAGCGACGATGGACGCGTTTCGCTCACCGTGCGCCCGACCATATCGCGCGTGCTGCGGTTCCGGGACGACCCGAATCCGAGCCTCGTCGTCTCCGGGGTGCGCATCTCCAACCCGGTGCCGGAAATCCAGGTGCGTGAAATGGAATCGGTGCTGCAGATCGCCACCGGGCAAACCGTGATCCTCGGCGGCCTGATGCAGGACGACACGCGCCGCGACCGCGATCAGCTCCCCGGCGCGGACCGCGCCGGAGAAGCCGGCGAAGCGATGCGCTTTCGCAACGAGCTCGCGCAGAAAACCGAACTCGTGATATTCCTGCGCCCTACGATCGTGACCAACCCCGGGATCGAGAACGACGAGCTCCGGTTCTTCCAGCGCTTCCTGCCGCAGGCGGAGGCGAGTCCTGCTGAACAGCCTGCCACGAAGCCGACGGCGAAACCATGAGCCTGCTCATGAAGGCCTTGGAAAAGGCCGCGAAGGAACGTGAAGACCCGCAGCCGGACGCCAAGGCGCCGGCCGCGCGCACCGAACTCGCGCTGGAACTGATGAGCGACGGCGCGACGGCGCAGTCCGCTCCGGCGGGCAGTGCCGCGCCATCCGCTGCGCCGAAGTCCTCTGCTCGCGCGGAGTCGACGCCGAGCGCGGAACAGCGCCGGGCCGCCACCGTCATCAAGGCGTCCGGAGCCGCCGCCGCTGCGACCGACACGGGATCGCGATCGAAGATGCTGATCGCCTTCGGCGTGCTGGCCGCGCTGGCGGCGATCGGATTCGGCGCTTACGTGTATCTCCAGATCACCAACCCGGCAATGTTCCAGTCGCGGCCGCCCGCGCCGGGGCCGCTCGCGAAAGCACCCGCGCCGCCACCCGCCGTGCCCGCTCAGGCACCAGTGCCCACGGCCGCTGTCGTGCAGCCGGGCGCGCCGGGGCTTGTCGCTGCAGCACCGGCCGCGGAAGCCCCTGCGCGCAAACCCGCTGCGCCTGCCGCGCAGCCGCAGCCGCCGGCCACGGCGCCCACGCCGCCGGGACCCACCAATCGCATCGTCGTGAGCCGAGGCAGCGCCGAACCGAAACTGAACCCGCTGCTCACGAACGCCTACAGCGCGCTGCAGGGCGGCCGGCTGGAAGTCGCGCGCAACCAGTACGACCAGGTGCTGAAGACCGACCCGCGTGACATCGACGCGCTGCTGGGGCTCGCGGCAATCTCGGTGCAGGAAAACAGGCCGGAGGACGCGACGAAGCAGTACCTGCGCATACTCGACCTCGATCCGCGTCACGCGCTCGCGCAAGCCGGCCTCATCGCGCTGCTTGGCCGCGCGGACCCGCTGTCCGCCGAAACACGGCTGAAACAGCTGATCGCGCGCGATCCGTCGCCGTATCTGCACTTTACGCTCGGCAACCTGTACGCGGACCAGGGCCTGTGGCCGCAGGCGCAACACGCCTACTTCCAGGCGCATCACCTCGAACCCGCGAATCCCGAGTACGCGTTCAACCTCGCAATCGGACTGGAGCACGTGGGCCAGTCCAAACTCGCGCTGGGGTTCTACCGGCGCGCCGTTCAACTCGCCGCCGCGCGCGGCCAGGCCAACTTCGACGTCCCCCAAGTCCAGGACCGCATTCTCCGCCTCGCCGCGCAGGTAGAATAGCTGCCGTTACGGGGACAGCGTGGCCGAACAACGCAAAAAACTTCGCCTCGGCGAATTGCTGGTTCAGCAGGGCCTGATCACGCCCGACCAGCTCGCGATCGCGCTGGCCGAGCAGCGTCACAACAACATACCGATCGGCCGGTTGCTGGTGCGCCTCGGGTTCGTCACCGAGACCGCGATCCGCGACATCATGGCGCGCACCATCGGCCAGGAGTCGATCGATCTCGCGCAGGTCGTCGCCGATCCCGAGGCGCTGAAGTTCGTGCCGCAGGAATTCGCGCGCCGCAACCGCGTGCTGCCCATAGCCTACGACGCCGTCGAGCAGGTGCTCACGATCGCCACCACGGAAATCTTCAACGTGGTCGCGATGGATCAGCTGCGCGCGACCCTCGGCGCGCAGATCGAGATCAAGACCCAGCTCGCGGCGGAAGCGCAGCTCGAGGACTACATCGACCAGTTTTACGGCTACGAGCTGTCGGTCGACGGCATCCTGAAGGAAATCGAGACCGGCGAGATCGATTACGACAGCCTGCAGACCGGCGGCGACGAATACACGCAGCCGATGGTGCGCCTCGTCAACGCGCTGCTCGTCGACGCCGTGAAACGCGGAGCGTCCGACGTGCACTTCGAACCGGAATACGCGTTTCTGCGCATCCGCTACCGCCTCGACGGAGTGCTCGAAACCGTGCGCAGCCTGCACAAGACCTACATGCCCGGCGTCACCGTGCGCATCAAGGTCGTGAGCGACATGAACATCGCCGAGACCCGCGCGCCGCAGGACGGCCGGCTCTCGCTCACGCTGAACGGACGGCCGATCGATTTTCGCGTGTCCACGCAACCCACCATTTACGGCGAGAACATCGTGCTGCGGGTGCTCGACCGTGAAAAGTCGATCATCAACCTCGACCGCATGAATCTGCCGAAGGAAACGCTGGCCAAGCTGAACCTCATGCTCGCGCGTCCCGAAGGCATCCTGGTGGTGACGGGGCCGACGGGCAGCGGCAAGACGACGACGCTGTATTCGCTGCTCGCGCAGGTGAACGACGAGACCGTCAACATCATGACGCTCGAGGATCCGGTGGAGTATCCGCTCACGCTGATGCGCCAGACCTCGGTGAACGAAGTCGCGCGCATGGACTTCGCGAACGGCATCCGTTCGATCATGCGCCAGGACCCGGACATCATTCTGGTGGGCGAGGTGCGCGACAAGGAAACCGCGGAAATGGCGTTTCGCGCCGCGATGACCGGTCACCAGGTGTTCACGACGCTGCACACGAATTCGGCGCTCGGCGCGTTTCCGCGGCTGCTCGACATCGGCATCCTGCCGGACATCATGGCCGGCAACATCATCGGCATCATCGCGCAGCGGCTGGTGCGCCTGTTGTGCCCGCACTGCAAGGAAGCCTACGCGCCCACGATGGAGGAGCGCACGCTGCTCGGCAAGTCCGCCGCCGGGGCGAGCTTTCTGTACCGGCCGGTCGGCTGCAAGCATTGCGACAACAAGGGCTACAAGGGCCGCACGCCGATCATGGAAATCCTGGTCATGGACGCCGACATGGACGAGCTCGTCTCGCGGCGCGCAACCGCGAAGGAACTGCGCGCCGCAGCCGTGTCGAAGGGCTTCCAGTCGCTCGCCGACGAAGGCCTGCGCCGCATCCTGGACGGCAACACGAGCCTCGCCGAAGTCTCGCGCGCGGTGGACCTCACCGGGCGTTACGGCTGAGCCGCCGCTCCGGCGCCGCGCCGCATCCCGATAACCGGAACCCCCGACCGTGCCGTCCTACCAGTACAAGGCGATCGACAAAACCGGCCAGCCGGCCCGCGGCGGCCTCGACGCGGTCAACGAGGTCGATCTCGAGCTGCGGCTGCGGCGCATGGGGCTCGACCTCATCACCTGCAAGCAGGTGGACCGGCGCACCTCGGCGCTCGCCGGCGGCAAGGTCACGCGCCAGGACCTGATCAATTTCTGCTTCGACATGGAGCAGATGACGCGTTCGGGCATCCCGCTGCTCGACGGTCTGCGCGACCTGAGGGACAGCATGGAGAATCCCCGGTTCCGCGAGGTGCTGACGGTCATGACCGAGGACATGGAGGGCGGCAAGGTGCTCTCGCAATGCATGCTGTCGCATCCGGAGGTGTTCGACCACGTGTTCGCGAGCCTCGTGCGCGCGGGCGAACAGACCGGACGCATGACCGACGTGTTCGCGAGCCTCGCGGAATCGTTCAAGTGGCAGGACGAACTGTCCTCGCAGACCAAAAAGCTGCTGATCTACCCGTCGATGGTGCTCGTCGTGGTCACCGGCGTCGTGATATTCCTGCTCACGTATCTCGTGCCCAAGGTCGTGACGTTGCTGAAGACCATGGGCCTCGCGCTTCCGGCGCAGACCAAGGTGCTGATTTTTTTCTCCAATTTCGTCGTGGATTACTGGCCCATCGTGTTCGGACTGCCGGTCGCGCTGCTGATCGGGCTCGTCGTGGCGGTTCGCAGCAGCTCGCGGGCCGCGTACATGTGGGACTACGCAAAACTGCGGTTGCCGCTGACGGGGCCGATCCTGCAGAAAATCATCCTCGCCCGGTTCGCGAGCTTTTTTTCGCTGATGTACCAGTCCGGCATCACCGTGCTCGACGCGCTCAAGACCAGCGAGGACATCGTCGGCAACAAGGTCATCGCCGACGGCATCATGCGCGCGAGCCAGCAGGTCTCCTCGGGCGAGGGGTTGTCGGAAGCGTTTCGCAACCTCGGCCTGTTTCCGCCGCTCGTCATCCGCATGCTGCGCGTGGGCGAGTCCACGGGGGGGCTCGACGTGGCGCTCAACAACGTGAACTATTTCTACACCCGCGATGTCCGGGAATCCGTGGACAAGGCGATGGCGGCGCTGGGGCCGGCGATGACCCTGGGCCTCGGCAGCGTCATGGGATTCATCATGTGGTCGGTTCTTTCCCCGATCTATGATATTTTCGGAAAACTGAAGTTCTAGGGCCACGGACGACCAGCGCTCATGGCGGACAAGCTGCTCCTCTGCGTGTCATCGACCCGGGCCACCGCCGCGCGCTGGCGGGGCGGGAAGCTTGCGCTGTGCGAAGTGTTCGCGAACGACGAGGAAGGCCTTGCGGCGTTCGCCGAGTATCTGAAAACGGCGAAGGGCGCGCCAGCCTACATTGCCGTCGACGCGGTAGAGGAAGATTATCGCATCGACACGCTGCCACACGCCTACGGCGCGGACCGCGTCGAGCTCGTCGAGCGCAAGCTGAAGCAGCACTACCGCAATGCGCCGTACGTGGCCGCGACGTTGCAGGGCCGCGACACCGGCAAGCGGCGCGACGACCGCTATCTCTTTTCCGCGCTGACCAACGCCGAACTCGTGAACGGCTGGCTGCAGGCGATCCAGGCGCAGGGGCTGCCTGTGGCAGGCATCTACCTGCTGCCGACGATCTGCGCCGGCCTGGTCGAAAAGCTGCAGTTGAAATCGGCAAGCCAGTTGATCGTGAGCCAGCAGTCCGGCGGGCTGCGCCTCACGTATTTCCGGGACGGACAATTCCGGCTGAGCCGGCTCTCGCGCAGCGACACCGCGCGGGCCGCGACGCCCGCGCAGGCGTACGCGGAGGAAATTTCCAACACACGGCTGTACCTACACGCGCTGCGCGCGACGACGCTAGACGAGCACCTCGCACTGCTGCTCGTGGATCGCAACAATGCGTTCGATGAGGTCGCGCAAACCATCGCGCGCGACAGCCCCGGCATCGAGTGCACGCGCATCGACGCGGGCGAGATCGCGACACGGCTCGGCATGAATCCGGCCCTGCTGTCGGTGTCGCCCGACGCCCTTTTCCTGCAACTGCTGGGACAGAAGGCGCCCGCCGCGAATCTCGCGCCCGCGAAAGTCACCACCGGTTTTCAGCAGTACCAGGCGCGGCGCGCGATCCACCTTGCGAGCACGGTCGCCGCCGCGGCGGGCATCGCCTGGATCGGCTACAACCTGTGGCAGGTGTACGATCTGAAGGATCAGACCGCGGATGCGGCGCGGCAAACCGCGACGCAGCAGGCCCAGTACCAGGAAGCCACGCGCCAGTTTCCCGCGGCGCCGACCACGGCGGAGAACCTGAAGCGCACCGTCGAGATCGCGCAGAAGTTGCGCGCAGACCGCCGCACGCCGGAGAAGCTCATGCAGATCGTCGCGGCGGCCCTTGAGCCGAGCCCGGATATCGTGGTTCGCGAATTGGGGTGGAAGTACGGCCGCACCGACATCGAATCCACCGGCGCGCCGGCGGACCCGCGTGCCGCTGCCGCTGCGGCTCCTCCCGCACCCACACCGCTCCCGGGCGCACCGGCGGCCTCGGCGCCGCGGCGCCAGACGGCGCTCATCGAAGGGGAGATTCGCCCGTTCCGGGGCGACCACCGTGCCGCGATCGACGCCATCAACAGCTTGGCGGAGCGCCTGCGGCGGGACCCGGCGGTGCAGGACGTGCGGGTCGACAAACTGCCGCTCAACGTCAATCCGGGTCTGCAGCTTTCAGGCAACACGCTCGACAGCCGCACGGAAGGCGCGACCGCGGAGTTTCGTCTGTTCATCGCATTGAGACCCGGCACATGAACACCGCCGACCTGAAAGTGCTGCAGGTTCCGATCACGGTGTTGGTCGTGGTCGCGACGTGCGTGGCGGGCGGCATCTACTATTCCGACATGCTGAAGCGGCAGTCGCGGCAGCAGTTGCAGGTTCAGGACAAGCAGTTGAAAGAAGCGCGCACGCGCCTGCAGAAGTCCGGCGAGGAGAAGGAAGTCATCGTGCGCTACCTCGGCGGCTACCAGCAACTCCAGAAAACGGGATTTGCGGGCGACGAACAACGCATCAACTGGCTCGATGCGCTGCGCCAGGCGAACCTGGAAAACGACCTTTTCGGCGTGAACTACAACGTCAGCAAGCAGCAGGCCTTCCCGTACGCGTCCGACTATAACCCCGGCCAGGTCTCGCTCAACGAGTCGACGATGAAAATGCAGTTTCGCCTGCTGCATGAGGAAGACCTCATCCGCTTTTTCGACACGCTCGCGCGCGAAAACGCCGGCGTGTTCATGATCGACCAGTGCTTCCTCGAACGGCTGAACACCGGCGGCGTCATCCGGTTTCAGCCGAACCTGAAGGCAGAGTGCGAGGTCTCATGGGTTACCGCGAGACCCGCCGCCACGCCGGAGAAAAAGCCATGATGACCCGGATTGCGACCTTGACCGCATGTTCCGTGATGCTGATGGCCGCGCTTCCCGCGCCGGGGGCGGAATCGCCGGGGCTCGGGCGGCTCTTTTTCACGCCGCAACAGCGCACGCAACTCGACACCGCGCGCAGCCAGAAAAGCCGTGCCACGCTCGCGAGCGAAAAGCCGGAAGAAGCCGCACCGCTTCCGCAGGTCGTGACCTACAGCGGCACCGTTCGAAGAAGTGACGGAAAATCAACGGCTTGGATCAACGGCCGTCCGGTCGCCGAGGGGGAAGTGAAAAGCGGCGTTCCCGTCGTCGGGAAAATCCGTCCCGACGGATCAGTCGCGCTCGACGTGCAGCAGACCGGTCGCGGCGCCAGTCTGAAAGTCGGCCAGAGCATCGAGATCATTTCCGGTCGCGTCGAAGAGCCTTATTCGCGCCGGGCAACCGCGCCGCAACCGGAACCGCCGGCGCCCAAGGCGGATGCGAAGGACGCGACGAAGTCCGGTGATAAAGGCGCTGCAGCCGCGAAGTCCGATCGCTCTGACCGGAAAGCACAGCGCCAGCGCGAAGACGATCAACTGGAATTGTCACGATTGCGCGCGGCAGCGGAAGCAAACCCGGCAAAGCCATCGCCCGCCGTTGGCGCCGCGCCGGCACCATGACGCCGCTTTTTTTTCTACACATTTGAACGTGCCGCAACCATCGCGCGTCCGCGCCCGCGCCCGTCGAACCTCCCAACGGGGACAGGCTTTCATCCTGTCAGCGGTCCTCGTGACCATCGGCGCGGGTGCGTTGATTTACAACCTCGCGACGCCGGCGAAAATAACGATCGAGAACGAAAAACTGACCTCGGCTGCACTGGCCCAGGCGCGCGATGCGTTGATCGGCTATGCGTCCGGGCAACAAACGTTGGGCAGTTTTCGACCCGGTGAACTGCCGTGCCCCGATTCCAATAATGACGGTACTGCGGATTCGAGTTGCAATACCGCGGCTTCACGCATCGGCCGCCTGCCGTGGAAAACACTGGGTCTTCCGGATCTCCGCGACGGGGCCGGAGAGCGCTTGTGGTACGCCGTTTCCGATGTGTACAAGAATGCCACGCAGACCGGCATACTGAACAGCGACACGCCCGGCGACTACACCGTCACCGGCACGACACCGGCAACCAACGTCATCGCGGTTGTGTTTGCGCCGGGTGCGGTGGTCGGCACGCAGGTTCGCGACACGGCCAACGCAAATACCGTTGCGAACTATCTGGAAGGACAAAACGCCGACGGCGATACGACGTTTACGACGGGCCCGGCGAGCGCCACGTTCAACGATCGCCTGCTGCTAGTAACACAGGATGTCCTATTTCCGGCCGTGACGGCACGCGTGGCGCGGGAATTACGCAGCACGTTGAACTCCTACTACAGCACATACAACTACTTTCCCAGCGCGACGCCATTCGCGGATTCCACTTACACCTGCAGCGAGTTTGTCTACGAAGGCCGCCTCCCGATCAGCGTCTCTACGGGGTGCACCAGTCAGGCCGAATGGACTGCGCCCAGCTGGTTCATCGCAAACAACTGGCATCAGCTCACGTTTTATTCCTTCAGTTGGTTGTGCAGCGAATGGATCGCCACTTTTCTCGGCAGCTGGTGGTGTACGTCTATCAATATTCAGAGCGTCTACAACGCCACATGGTCTTCCTCTACGTCCGCGCGCGCGGTGGTCATCGTGACGGGACGGGCGCTCACCGGACAGGCCCGGCCATGCACAACAGCCACTCATTGCATTGACCATAACGAGAACACCGACGCCGACGGGGTATTTTATGCAGCGCCGGTTTCGGCAACCAACAACGATCGCGTTGTCGTGGTGGCACCATGATTCGCGAGATTTCCAGGAACGCGGGCTTCAGCCTTATCGAACTCGGTGTCGCGGTATTTATCATCGCGCTCTTGCTGGGCAGCATACTCGTACCCATCGCAAGCCAGGTCGACCAGAAGCAGACCAGCGACACGCAGAAAACGCTGGATGAGATCCGCGAGGCATTGGTCGGCTTCGCGGTGACGAACGGCTACCTGCCGTGCCCGGACACCGACAACGACGGCGCTGAAAATTTCAATGGCGGCACCGGGCAGTGCAGCACGATCGCGAGCGGAATCGCGACGGGCAACCTCCCGTGGGGAACGTTGGGCGTATCGAATACCGATCTGTGGGGCAACCGGTTCCGCTATTCGGTCAACGAGCTGTTCTCGCGTCGGTCTCCCGCGACCGCCTTCACGCTGGCGTCGGTCGGCACCGACGTTCGCGTCTGCGCGGTGGCGGCGTGCACGCCGGCGGCGAATGTGCTGACGTCCAACGCCATCGCGGCGGTCGTGTCGCACGGCAAGAACGGGCTGGGCGCCACGAGCGGCACTACGGGGACGGCCAATCCGGCACCTAGCGGCACCGACGAACTTGAAAATACCGATGGCGATCGGGACCTCGTCAGCCGGATTCGGACCTCCACGGGCGCGGGCGCGGGCGAGTTCGACGATCTCGTGATCTGGCTGCCGCGTTACTTCCTGATGAATCGCATGGTCAGCGCCGGACGTTTGCCCTAGTCCGGTACACGCAGCGCCGGCATCCCGCGTCAGCACGAAACACACCGGCCCCGGATCGTTCGCGGCGAGTCGCAATCGGTAGCCGTGCCGGCCCGCCTGCTGCGAGGTGTGGTAGAGGCAGACGTCCCTCGCCACAACGATACCCAGTCGCTACTGCCCTTACGCCGCGACTTCCAAAACCGCAATCCCGTTTTTCCTGGCCGCTGCCCGGATTCCGCGGTCCGCGGAAGCGGTGGGTTGGTCAAGCCGCCTTGCCAGCTCCAGATAGATGGCATCGTAACCGGTCAAGCGATAACGATCTCCCAGCCGGAAAATCTCCCCGACCGTCATCTGAATATCGAACAAGGCAATCGGGAGTTGTTCCGTATCGGCCAGTGCTTGCGCCGCATGCGGTCCGGAAATGTCGCCCCGACGACGCGAACGGAGCAGCACCGAGGCAAGCTAGACACGCCACAGTAGCGGCGCACTTGCTTCGTCCGTTCCGGCGTTCAAACGCGCGTAAACGGACGCGGAGTACTCGTTACCCTGCCCGGGGAGATACCACGCGAGCGTGACGGACGCGTCGATAACGAACCGCATCAGCGACGAACGTCGCGCAACAACTCGCGAATGGTCCTGCTCGGCTCCACGCGCGCGCGCATCACCTTCAACCACTTTGCGCCAGCGCTACGGCATGCCCGCGGCTTGACGACCGGTGCCGGACGAACAAGAGTGACGCCGGGCGCGACCAGAAGCGACGAAATCCTTTGTGGCGCATTCATGACGGTCCTTCCCTCTCCGCGTTCACATTCTACACGCCAGCAGCGTTTCTCAATCCCGCGTCAGCACGAAACACACCGACCCCGGATCGTTTGCGGCGAGCCGCAGCCGGTAACCGTGCCGGCCGGCCTGCTGCGACGCATGGTACAGGCCGACGCCGAGGCCGGTCTGCGACGCCACCGGCGCCTCGAACATTTTCGCGAGCACGTCTTTCGGCACGCCGTCGCCGGTGTCGCACACGGTGAGCGTGCCGCCGTTCGCGGGCAGAAACGTGACGCGCACCTGCACGCGGCGCGTGTCCGACGCCTTGTTCAGCGCGTTCTCGATGAGGTTGTCCGCGACGCTGTCGAAGAGCTCCCCCGGCAGCCAGAGCTCCCGCATCGAGCCGTCGATCGCAAACTGGATGCTGCGGCCGGTGTGCCGCTGGATCAGCCCGTCCCACCACGACGCCGCCTGCACGGACGTCGTATCGGCCTTCTGCGGCGTTTGAAGCTTGTCGAGCGTGCTGTTCAGGCGTTGCGTGATCTGCGGCAACTGGCGCTGCAGCAGCGCCTGCAGCGCCGCGGCCTGGCTTTCGTCGCTCGATTCGACTGCCGAACACAACGAGCGCAGCGATTGCAGCAGGTTCTTCACGTCGTGCGTGAGGCGCGCGCCGGTTTCGTAAATCGCCTGCGTGTAGGCGTTTTGCCGCTGCAGTTGCTCGCGCCGTTTCGCCTCGTGAAAGTGGCCGATCATCTGCACGAGCAACTTGAGATGCAGCACCATCGCGGGCGACAGGTTCCACTGCGTGTACGCGCGAATGCGCAGATCGGCCAGCGCGATTTCCTCGATGTTTTCCGACCGCACCCCGTATTCGCCCTGCCCGTTTCGGGTCTGCCATTCGAGGCCGCCGATCCACGGCAGGTCGAGCATGCTTTGCAGCGCCTGCGCGAGGAAGCGCTGCGGCTCGCTTTCGCGCTCCGCGAGGTCCGCGAGCCCCTGTACCCAGCGCTCGAACGGCAGCCCGAGGCTCATCAGATAACGCGACAGCAGGTTGCCGACGCCGGAAAACCCGCTGTGCGGGTTCCACAGCCAGGAGAACGCGATCAGCATCAGCGCGATGACGAGCAGCGT
Source organism: uncultured Streptomycetaceae bacterium (assembly GCA_964564295.1). GTDB lineage: Bacteria > Pseudomonadota > Gammaproteobacteria > Burkholderiales > SG8-41 > CAZMBS01. The sequence goes on along the minus strand of CAZMBS010000040.1, from coordinate 3,890 downwards.
CTGCGCGAGGGCGACGAGATAGTTGCCGTGGCTGACTTCCTTCACGACGAAGCTGCCCAGCACCAGCGCGACCACCAGCAGAAACAGGATGACGCTGTAGAAGAGGTCCACGGCGACCGGCGCTTCGGAACGGGTGTGCTCCACCCTGATCAGCATGATCGCGACGAGCAGGACCGGCAGTCCGTAGCGCACCACCGGCACGATGATGGCGTCGATGCTCTGGCGTGCAAACAGGTGTGGCACCACCCAGATGAGCAACAGCGAAAGCAGGTACAGGGCCGCGAGTATCGACGTGAGGCGCTGCTGGCGCCCCACCATGCCCGGAACGCTGCCGCCGATCAGTCCGAACAGCACGGCGAGCCATACCGCCATGAGCCACCAGTTGTTCCAGGCCGACAGGAACACACCGACGATAACGACCAGGAACGCGTAGCGGGGCTCGATGTCGCCGTCCCCGCGCCACACCGGCTGCCACATCAGGAACACGCCGATGTGGGCCAGCAGCAGCGCGCGCGACCACCAGTCTTCGATGCCCCAGGCTAGCGCCGCGTGCAGCGCGAGCAGCATGAGCCCCAGCAGCAGGTTGGGCCGCCCGAGGATGAGGCGCTGCAGGGAGGGTGCGGTGATTGCGCCTGACTGTGCCATTCGCCGTCCTATCGCGCGTTATATACTGCACGCACAAGCAAGCATCGTTCCATGAACCGGCAGATCTCAACCATCGCCCGCTACACGCTGCTCGAAGCCTGGCGCACGCGCCTGCCGGCGCTCGCGCTGCTCGCCGTCGTTCTGCTCGTGGGCCTCGCGTATTTCGCCGCGGAGATCGCCGTGGTCGAGCACGACCGGCTGCGGACCACGTTCTACGCGGCGGGCGCGCGCCTTTGCGCCGTGTTCGTGGCCATGCTGTACGTCCTCGTCAGCATCACGCGTGAATTCAACGACAAGGGCTTCGACGTGGTGCTCGCGCTGGATTTGCCGCGATCGCATTATATCCTCGGGCGGCTCGCGGGTTTTCTCGCGATCGGGGCGACCCTGGCGGTCATCGTCGGGCTGCCCCTGTTCGCGCTGGTGGGACCGATGGCGGCCGCGCAATGGACCGCTTCGCTCGCGCTGGAACTCGCGATCGTCATGGCGCTCGCGCTCTTTTGCGTGATGACCTTCAACCAGTTGCTGCCTGCCGCGAGTTTCGTGGCGGCGTTTTACCTGCTTGCGCGCAGCCTGACCGCCGTGCGCCTCATGAGCGCGCATCCGGTCGGGGGCGGCGATACCGTGTCGCACCAGTTCATGACATGGGGTATCGAAGCGCTCGCGCTCGCGATGCCCGCGCTCGACCACTGGACGCGCACCGCATGGCTCGTGAACGCCGCGCCGGCGTGGTCTGAAATCGCGGCGCTGGGAGCGCAGAGCGCGGCCTACGTCTGCCTGCTCACAGCGGCGGCGGCGTTCGACCTTTATCGCAAGAACTTCTGATGCGGCCGGCCTGGTTGCGATTCGGCAGCAACGAACGCCACATCGACGTGGTGCCGCGCTGGGTGATGGTCATGCTGGTTGCGGCACTCGCGTTTCACGCAGGGTGGCAATGGACGCGCGGCAAGCCGACGGCCGCTGCCGCCGCGCTGCCGCTGCCGCCGCGCACGGATATCTTGACGCTCGCGAGCGCCGGCGAACCGATACTCGCCGCCCAGTTGCTCACGCTGTACCTGCAGGCCTTCGACAATCAGCCCGGCATCAGCATCCCGTTCGCACAGCTCGATTACACGCGCGTCGCCGCGTGGCTCGCGGCTGCGCTGCATCTCGACCCGCGCGCGCAGTATCCACTGATGATGGCGGCGTACCTGTACGCCCAGGTTCCCGACGAGCCGCGCCAGCGCAAAATGCTGGCGTTGATCCACGAGGAATTCCGCGGCGACCCGGACCGCCGCTGGCGATGGCTCGCCCATGCCGCGATCATGGCCAAGCATCGGTTGAAGGACATGCCGCTCGCGTTGCGTTATGCGGAAGACATCACGCGCCACGCGCGCGGGGCATCGAACTGGGCTCGCCAGATGCGCATTTTCATACTGGAAGACATGGGGGAATTGCATAGCGCGGCAGTGCTTCTGGGCGGGTTGCTGGACAGCGGAGAAGTCACCGATCCGGCTGAAATTCGCTTTTTGACGCAGCGGCTTGGCGACCTGAAAACTGTCGAAAAATCGTCATCTTCGCCGAGTTCTCGACAGTCAGTTCCGTGACATTTTTCGTACTGCATTGTTTTTTCAGGGTTTTTGTTTCCGCTCTCGCCGACGGCCTTCTTGCCGGACCAAAACCGGATTTTTATTAATTATTTTTTATAAACAATGGTTTACATTGTTTCATTGCTGATCCGTGACGAATTTCACACGCGGCGAACCGACGATAGTGAGTACTGACTATCGGGTTCGATTGGTGGTACGGATATTGCGCCCTTCGACATGCCTGATTACAGGTACTACATGTCGAGGATGTCAGCCATGCGCAAGCAACACGGTTTCACGCTGATCGAAATTGCAATCGTTCTGGTCATTATCGGCCTGCTGCTGGGCGGCGTGCTGAAAGGCCAGGAGCTCATTACGAGCGCCCGGGTCCGCAACCTGATTTCGCAGCAGGATGGCGTCAAGGCTGCCTACTTCGGCTTCCTCGACCGCTTCCGTGCGCTGCCGGGCGACTACAGCCAGGCCAACCCCAATATCGCCAACGTGGCCGCGGGTGCCAACGGCAACAACAACGGCCGCATCGAAAGTATCGCCGGCGGTGGCACGATCGACGAGCACATCTCGGCCTGGGATCACCTGTCCAAGGCCGGGTTCATCAACGGCAGTTATACCTATGCGGTGGTGCCGGAAACCAACGCAACGACACCGACCAATCCGTACGCGCGTTTTCTGCGGCTGATTTACGACAACTCGTACGGCACCGGCGCCCCGGCGGTTCGGCACAACCTCAAGACCGGCAACCAGATTCCGTCCGACCTGCTCGCGGAAATCGACCGCAAGATCGACGACGGCAATCCGATCGGCGGAACGTTTCAGTTCACGGTCTACGACGGCGGCGGGGGTGGCGGTGTGGCGCCCGCGGCGGCGACCTGCTATTCGGGCACGGCGTGGCAGTCGGCTACCGTGGACACGAACTGCGGCGGCGCGAGCCTGTTCTAAAAGGCTCCGCACCTCCGGAAAAAGCCCGCATCCTGCGGGCTTTTTTGTTGCCTGCGAAACGCCCGCGTCAACCCTGCATCAGCTTGATTTCCGCGGCCGCGACACTTTCCTCGCTGCCGAGCAGCACCACCACGTCGCCCGCGTCGATCCGCGTTTCCGGCGCCGGAGTTACCGTGCGCACGTTGCGCCGCCGGATCGCCGTGACCTCGACTTCGAGGCTCGCGAAATCGAGTTCGCCCAGCGTCTTGCCGATCGCGGCAGCACCTGCGGCGACGAGCACCGAATGTAGACGCGCCTGCAGCGCCTGGTCTGCGCCGTCGTCCTCGTCGGTTACTCCGCGAAAAAAGCCGCGAAACAGCGCGTAGCGATGTTCGCGCGTGTCGCGGATGCGGCGCAACACGCGGTTCAACGGCGTGCCCAGCAGCATCAGCGTGGCGGACGCCAGCATCAGGCTGCCTTCCATGATCTCGGACACCACTTCGGCCGCACCGGCGTCCTTCAGCACCTCGATGTCGGTGTCGTCCTGCGTGCGCACGACGACCGGCAGGCCCGGACGCAGATCGTGCACGTGCGCGAGTATCTTCAGCGCCGAGGCGGTGTCGGCGTATGTCACGACGAGCGCCTTCGCGCGCAGCAGGCCCGCCGCCACCAAAACCTCGCGCCGCGCCGCGTCGCCGAACACGACGCTTTCGCCGGCGGCGCCCGCTTCGCGGATGCGCTGCG
>CAZMBS010000039.1:0-18226 GCA_964564295.1 uncultured Streptomycetaceae bacterium | reverse complement strand
GCTGTTCCGCATGATCGCCGGCAAGGAACAGCCCGACGCGGGAACGGTGAAGATCGGGCCCACGGTGAAGATGGCCTTCGTCGACCAGAGCCGCGAGGAACTGCAGTCGGACAAGACGGTCTGGCAGGACGTCTCGGGCGGGCTGGACAACAGCACCGTGGGCAAGTTCGTGATGCCGTCGCGGGCCTAGCTCGGGCGCTTCAATTTCAAGGGCAACGACCAGCAAAAGCGCGTCGGCCAGCTCTCCGGCGGCGAGCGCGGCCGCCTGCACCTGGCCAAGACGCTCGCCAAGGGCGGCAATGTGCTCATGCTCGACGAGCCGAGCAACGACCTCGACGTCGAAACGCTGCGCGCGCTCGAGGACGCGCTGCTCGAGTTCGCGGGCTCGGTGCTCGTGATCTCGCACGACCGCTGGTTCCTGGACCGCATCGCGACGCACATACTCGCAGCGGAAGGCGACTCCCAGTGGACGTTCTTCGCGGGCAACTACCAGGAATACGAGGCGGACAAGAGAAAGCGCCTCGGCGAGGAAGGCGCGCGGCCGCATCGCCTGCGGTTCCGGCCGCTGAAAAGCTAGCGGTTCAGGCCGCGATGGACTGTGCGGACCGGGCGCGGAGCTTGCGCACGCTCGGCCAGCAATTGATCCGATCGCCCAGACGTCCATGCAGCACCAACAGATCGTCCGCGACCAGGTCGAGGAGCATGTCCTCTTCCGCGGGCATGACGGGCGTCGCTTTAGGCGGCTGAGGCGCAATTGCAAAAAGAGCCGACTTCATCCAACCCGGGACCAGCGGCTTGATGCGCCGCGCGAACGCGGTCCGTGCGCCGAGACGGCCGGCGATGACCGCCTGTTTGACGGCGGTTTCGGAGTTCAATTTCGCTACCGGCACGTCCCAGCCCGGGAATGGCTCGACGCCCAGAAAACGCTCCAGTTCGCCCAGGACCCGCGCCGGCTCCCGGTGCAATTCGTCGGCAATCAGCACGTGCACGCTGCCTGCGCCGAATGCAGACTCGTACTCCGCGAGCTGGCGTGCGTACAGGCTTGCGCCGATGATGATCGGGTCCTCCAGCGCGGCCCTGGAAACCGGATATCCGTCACGGTAGTAGCCGCGCGCAAACGCATGCCGAAAGTTGCTGATGGTCCGCTGGACCGGATCGCGCAGGATATAAATCAGCTTCGGTTGACCCAGCGTCTCGCGGATCCGCTGCGGTGTGGCGCCCAGAAAGGGCGCCTTGGAGTAGCCTGTGGACGCTTCGCCGACAAACTTCTTCCCGGCCGGGCACGACTCAAACAGCCGCAAATAGGACCGGTATGCTTCAGGCTTTCCATAGTCGGGACTGGTAAAGTAATGCGGTTCTTTTTCGGCGGCAAACCAGATCTCGGGGTGCCGGCCCAGCATGTTGTAGAGCAGGGTTGTCGACGCCTTCATGGCGCCGATAATCAGCAGGTTTGGCTTGACGGAATCGCGCATCGTTGGGCTCCCGCATACAAGATGCGATCGTCGTCGATCGCAACGATCGTGTATGCGCCCAGTCTGAGCGAGGCAGATTGCGATTCGATGAAGTTTTCATGACAGATCGGGCGCGTCGATTCCCGATCCATCAGCGAACGCGTTTTGAGATGCCGTGATGCTGCCCCCAGCTTCCGGCATTCGTTCTGCCGGTACCTGCAGGCGCATTCATGGTAGACGGTCGTTCGCCGCCGTGTTCAGCAGTATGCGCGGCACCGGAGAGACCGGCTTTGGACCCCCGCGGAATTACTCAGGCGGGAGAAATTCACGCATACAAGCGCCGTGCGCCGCGCTCCGCCAAAGTGCCCCTGATGCCACGCGACCCCGCGCAGGCGCTACCATCACTCCGCCCGGATGTTCGCGGCCTTGATAACCTTCGCCCACTTCTCGCCTTCGGACTTGATGAACGCGCGGAATTCGTCGGGCGAGTTGGTGACCGGTTGCGTGCCGAGGTTCGTCAGCACCTGCGTGACTTTCGGACTGGCGATCGCCTTTACGGTTTCGCGGTGCAGGCGGTCGACGATCTCCTTCGGCGTCGCTATGGGCACGAGGATGCCGTACCACTGTGTGACTTCGTAGCCGGGCAGGAATTCGCCGAAGGTCGGCAGGTTCGGGGTGGAGCGCTTCACGCCGGTGGACGCAAGGCCGCGCAGCTTGCCGGCGGCCATGTGCGGCACCACCGACGGCCCGGTGCCGAACATCATGGTGGTTTCGCCCGACATCACCGCGAGCCCGGCGGGGCCGGTGCCCTTGTACGGCACGTGCAGCAGCTTCACGTTCGCCATCAGGTTCAGCAGTTCGCCTGACAGATGCGGCCCGCTGAAGTTGCCGCTGGAGGCATACGTGAGTTCACCGGGGCGCTTGCGCGCGAGCGCGAGCAGCGCCTTGATGTTATGCGCGGGCAGCGACGGATGCACGGTCAGCGTGTAATCGGTCAACGCCGCGAGGCTCACCGGAGCGAGGTCGCGCAGCGGCACGTACGGCACCTTGGGATTCGCCGCCGGAAACATCGCGAGCGGGATCACGTTGCCCATCACCAGCGTGTAGCCGTCCGGCGCGGCCTTGGTCGCGAGCTCGATACCGATGGAGCCGCTCGCGCCGCCACGGGAATCCACCACCACCTGCTGCCCGAGCTGGTCCGACAACGCCGTTGCGATCACGCGCGCCACGGCATCGGTGCCACCACCTGGCGGAAATGGCGAAATCAACCGAACCGGCTTCGACGGATAGGTCTGCGCCAGCGCGGCAGGTGCGAGGCAGACCGCGGCGAGCAACGCAGCGATGCGAGAGCAAGTCATGGCAATCTCCTGTGGCGGTGTCGTCACCTTTCGAGGTGGTTCGCGGAGTTGTGCAACAACGTGCCGTTCTCCGGCAGCGAGTCGGCGGCAACGTCGGCCAACGGTTTCCAGTCCGGCGGATAGAACCGGTGCGCCCCGCACCCGTTCAATCGATCTTGATGTTGGCCTGTTTGATGACCTTGGCCCATTTGTCGGTTTCCGAGGCGATGAACTTTGCAAACTCGTCGGGGGTGGTTCCCATCGGAATCACGCCGCCGGCGTTATGCAACGAGACGATGTCGGGCATCTTGAGTATCTTGTTGATCTCCGTGCTCAGCCGATCGACGATCGCGCGGGATGTTTTCGCCGGCACGAAGAAACCGTACCAGTTGTTCACGCCGTAGCCCGGCACGGTCTCCGCGATCGAGGGCAGATCCGGGAACAGCGGCTGGCGCTTGGGAGACAGCACGGCGATCGCCCGCAACTTTCCGGCCTTCCACATCGGCGTCTGCGCGCTTGCCGTGTTGAAGCTGAACTGCACGTTGCCGGCAGCGAGGTCCACGGCAGCCGGACCGCCGCCCTTGTACGGCACGTGTATGGTGCGCACGTTCAGCATTCGGCTGAACAGCTCGCCTGCCAGATGATCCGTCGCGCCGACGCCCGAGGAGCTGTAAGACAATTGGTTGGGCCTTGCGCGCGCAATGTCGATCAGGTCCTTGACGCTCTTCGCCGGCAGGGACGGGTGCACCATGAGGATGTTCACCGCGTCGGAGCTGAGCGTGATCGGCGCGAGGTCACGCTGCGCGTCGTACGGCAGCTTGCTGCCGTAGAGCGTCGGATTGATCGCGATGGCGCCGATGTTGCCGATCAGCATGGTGTAGCCGTCCGGCTCCGCGCGTGCCGCGAGTTCGGCACCGATGTTTCCGCCCGCGCCGCCGCGATTGTCGATGACGATTTTCTGCCCGATCGCCTCGACCAGCTTGCTGCCCACCGAGCGGCCGACGAGATCGGTTCCTCCGCCCGGCGGGAACGGCACGATCATGCGGATCGGCCGGCTGGGCCAGACGTCGGGTTTCTGTGCCAGCGCGACGCTGGCAGCGCAGGTGATCAATACACCAGCAATTCCGCGCGTCAGGTTGATGGAAAGTCCGGGCATGTTCAACTCCTCGTTTTGAAATTTTGGCGGCACACGCCTTGGGCGGGCGCCAAGCCGGCACGACCTATTATGTAAGCGGTCCCTTCGATTGACAATGCGCGTTTTGCGGGAAACGCCGGTCCTGACGCCGGGCCCGCGTGCCGTCGGCGTTCAGCCGCGCCCTGCGTACGGCATTTTTGTCGCCATCACCGTCAGGTGGTAAATGTTCACGTTGAGCGGCTGGTTGGCCATGAACAGCACCGAGCGTGCGACGTCGGACACGTCGATCATGGGCTCGACCTTGATCTCGCCGGTCGCCTGCTTCACGCCCTTCGACATGCGCGCCGCGAGCTCGGTCATCGCGTTGCCGACATCCACCTGGCAGCACGCGATATCGTACTTGCGGCCGTCGAGCGCGATGGTGCGCGTCAACCCGGTGATCGCATGCTTGGTTGCGGTATACGGCGCGGAGTCGGGTCGCGGCGCGTGCGCGGAAATCGAGCCGTTGTTGATGATGCGTCCGCCCTGCGGACTCTGCTCCTTCATCATGCGAAACGCAGCCTGTGCACAGAGAAATGAGCCGGTAAGGTTCGCGTCCACCACCGCTTTCCACCTCTCGTACGGAAGATCCTCGAACGGCACTCCGGGCGCGTTCTGCCCCGCGTTGTTGAACAACACGTCGAGCCGTCCGAATGTGGACTTGACGGTCGAGAACAGCGCGGCGACCGACTGCGGGTCGCCGACGTCCGCCGAAACGGCGATGGCGCGCGCGCCGTCGGCGCCGGCCAGCTTGATGGTTTCTTCGAGCGCGTCCTTGCGCCGCCCGGTGATCGCGACGCGCCAGCCGTCTTTCAGGAATGCGTGCGCGGTGGAGCGACCGATGCCGCTGCCGGCGCCGGTAATGACTGCAGTTTTTTCGGGCATGGTGCGATTTCCGCAGGATGAAGATGCCGCAATGCTACCGCAGTTGCGGTGCGGCGCCGAATCATTCGTATTTCCGGCCGGCGAGGTACACGGCTTCGATGCTGCGCATGTTGGTGATGTCGTCGAGCGGATTGCGCGCGAGCACCAGCAGGTCGGCGGCCTTGCCGCGGGCTAGCGTGCCGAAATCGCGATCGATGCCCATGGCCTCGGATGCGCCTTTCGAAAACGACTGGATGATCTGCATGGGTGTAAGCCCCGACTGCGCCATCAATTGCATTTCGCGGTGTTCGAAATATCCCTGGACGAAAAACCGATCGGGCGGCCCGCCGCTGTCGGTGCCGAACGCAATGCGCACGCCGGCATCGGAAATTTTCCTGAGGTTGATCTTGTTCATTTCGAGCCCCGCGAGGAACAACGGGCGCTGCGGATGCTTTGCCTGCGCGTCCCGGATGCGCGTGCGCAGTACCGCGAGGCGGTCGGGCGGAACGGATTTCAGGAAATAGGGGTCGTCGAGCCAGTCCGGCAGATCGCCGTAGGCCACGATGCCCTCGTCGCGCGCGAGGGTCGGAATCAGCGTGATGTCGTGCTTGCGCAGCAGCGCGATAAAGTCGGCATCGACTTCACGATCGCGCACGTTGTGCGCGAGCACACGCAGCCCCATGTTGATGAGCGCCCGGGCATCGGCCACCTCGTAAACGTGCGCGAACGTAATCTTGTCGTGTTTGCGCGCCTGCTCGATCACCGCGGCGCAGATTTCCGGCGCGAGCTTCTCACGCGTGCCGAACTGGCTTTCGACCCACAGCTTGATGTAGTCGGCTCCCGCGGCGACCGTTTCATCGACTTTGGCGCGTGCGCGCTCGGCGGTCGCGATCCCGGGATCGGGCGCGAACCGGTAGCGGGTGGTGTACACGCGCGACCCGCGCAGGTCGCCGCGGCGCTGCTTCTCGCGCAACTGAACGACCTCGTCCGGATCGGTTTGCATGCTGTTGGTGGTCGTAACGCCGTACAGCGCGTACTGCCGCAACTGCGGTTCCGCGCGCCCGCCGACGTGCCCGTGCGCGTTGATGATGCCCGGAACGATGAATTTGCCGGAGACGTCGACCACCGTTGCGCCGGATGGCAAGACCACCGAGCCCGACGCGCCCATGTCGCGTATGCGTCCTCCCTCGATCAGGATCGTCACATCGCGCCGCGCCGGCGCGCCGCTCCCGTCGATGACCGTGGCGCCGGTGAGCGCCGTCACCTGGCCCGCAGCAGTTCCCGCGGCAAGCATCGCGGAAAGTATGATTGAAAACAACAGGTTGAACATGGCGTCCTCCAAGGTATGGCCGTCGAACGGACGATTCGACATCCGCATGGTCGGCTGTCCCCGGAGCTTTTTCTTGTATCAGCCGCCGTGACAACGTTAACACTGTTCCAACGCCGTTTCCAATTTCGGGTGCCGGCGCTGGCGACACGGCCTGGCTTTGAGACGCGCGGCGGGGTCGTGGTTAAATGGCCCTTTTCGCGGCGCCGGGTCATGTTGTTTCTTGAAGTCGTTTTGTTCCTGCTGCTCTGTTCCGTCGCGCTGGGCTGGCTCGCGCGGCGCTTGCATTTTCCCTACCCGATCGCGCTCGTCATCGGCGGCGGTGCGCTCGGATTCGTCCCCGGTCTGCCGCAGTTGCCGTTCGACCCGCAGTTCATACTGGTGCTGGTGCTGCCGCCCATCCTGTATCAGGCCGCGCTGCTGACTTCCTGGCGTGATTTCAAGGCGAACATCCGCCCGATCAGCTTGCTCGCGGTCGGCCTGGTCATCGTGACGACGCTCGCGGTGGGGGCCGCGATCAAGTTTCTCGTTCCGGGCATACCGTGGGCAGCGGCGTTCGCGCTGGGTGCGATCGTATCGCCGCCGGATGCGGTGGCCGCGACCGCGATCCTGTCGCAGCTCAATATTCCGCGGCGCGTGGTGACCGTGCTTGAAGGCGAGAGCCTGGTCAACGACGCCTCTGGCCTCGTGCTGTACAAGTTCGCGGTTGCGGCGGCATTGACCGGCGCGTTCTCGCTGTGGGACGCAAGCGTGCAGTTCGTCGCGGTGTCCGCGGGCGGTATCGTGGCCGGCGCGCTGGTCGCGCGGCTGTTCGTCGCGATTCACCGTCACCTCGGCGACGTGTTCATCGAAGTGCTGATGGCGATGGCGGCGCCCTACGTGTCCTACATCGTGGCGGAATCGCTCGGGGCGTCCGGGGTGCTGGCCGTCGTCGCGGCGGGCCTGGTGCGCGGCCGTTATGCGCCGGAAATCGTATCGGCGGAGATGCGTATCGTGGGCCGCTCGATGTGGAACATGCTGGTGTTTCTGCTGAACAGCCTGATATTCATCCTGATCGGCGTGCAGATTTCGGTGATCACCGGGCGGCTCGCGACGCACACGATGGCGGAACTCCTGTACTACGGACTCGCGATCAGCGCTGTGGCGATCGCTGTGCGCTTCGCGTGGATCTATCCGGCGACGTATCTGCCGCGCAAGTGGTTCAGCGCGGTGCGCACGCGCTATCCGGCGCCTCCGGGTGCGGAGACGTTCATCATGAGCTGGTGCGGCATGCGCGGCATCGTGTCGCTTGCCGCGGCGCTCGCCCTGCCGATCACGCTGCGGGACGGCTCGCCCTTCCCCGAGCGCGACCTCATCATATTCATCACGTTCGTCGTGATCGCGGTCACGCTGGTCGTGCAGGGCCTTACGCTGACGCCCCTGATCCGGCGGCTGCACGTGGGAGAAGACTGGAGTCATCGCGACGAACACCAGCATGCGCGGCTCGCGCTGAGCCGGGCCGCGACGACGGCGATCAACGGGCTTGCCACCGCGGAAAACATGCCGGGGGATCTCGCCGACCGCATCCGCGCCGAATTCGCAGAGAAAATCGCGGAAGCCGCGCCGGACGGGCTGGTTCCCGCCGGCGAAGCGGAACTCGCGAAACGCCTGCGCCGCGTCGCGATCGAGGCCGAACGGCAGGAGTTGATCCGAATCTGGCGCGAAAACCAGATCAGCGACGACGTGCTGCACCACCTCGAGGAAGACCTCGATTACCAGGAATCGAGGGTGTAACGGAAAACGGCGCGCCGGGTCCGGCGTCGTCCCGCTACTCGTGTATTCCGGCGTCGCGGATGACCTTGCCCATGCGCGCCATGTCGAGCTTCACCATGGCGGCAAGTTCGTCCGGCGACGTGCCTACGACTTCCACGCCGGCTTTGAAAAGCTGCTCGCGGATTCCGGGCTTATGGATCGCGCGCACGATTTCCTGGTGCAGACGGTTCACGATGGCCGGTGGAGTGCGCGCAGGCGCGAACACGGCGAGTACCGACGTCGCCTCATAACCGGGAAGCGTGTCCGCCACGGTCGGCATTCCCGGCACCAGCGCCGACGGTTTGATGCTGGTGACGGCCAACGCGCGCAGCCTGCCCGTGCCGATATGCGGCGCGACCGTGCCGAGTCCCGCAAACATGAGGTGTACTTCGCCCCCCACCAGCGCGATGACCGAAGGGCCGGTGCCTTTGTATCCGACGCGAACGATGTCGACGCCGGCCATGGCCTTGAACAGTTCCGCTGAAAGGTGCGGCGAAGCGCCTATGGTGCCGGCGGCATAATTCAGTTGCGCGGGCCTGCTCTTCGCGAGCTTGATGAGCTCGCGCGTGGATTTGACCGGAATCGAAGGATGCACCACCAGAATGTTGGGCGAGGTCATCGCAAGCGAGATCGGCGCAAAATCGCGAACCGGATCCCAGGGCACGTGCGTGCGCAGAAACGGCAGCAGCCAGACGGATCCGCCATAAGCGAGCAGCGTATGCCCGTCCGGCGGCGCCTTCGCGACGGCTTCAGCGCCGAGGCCGCCCCGGTTTTCGACGATAACCTGCTGCCCCAGGCTTGCCGTGAGCTCCTGTGCCAGCACGCGCGATGTCCAGTCGTTGGCGCTGCCGGCAGCCGCCGTAACGATGCGCACAACCTTGACCGGATAGGTTTGCGCGGGCGCTGTCGCCGTGGACAACATCAGAATCGAAAACAACAGGGCGCGTTTCGCCCGACAGCGCTTGAGCCGCACTTCAGATCTTCCTTTCCGGCAGGTGTCCGTTTTCCCGGCGCCGCGAAACCGGAACGCCTACTCCTTCACCCGCACGATAACCGCCTCGATCGCCTCGACCGATACGGCGGCATCGAAGAACTCGCGGCCGGTCAGCGCACCCAGATGCACGACGCGCGCCGTCGCGTCGCGCAGCACGCCCGTAATTTCCTGTCCGGATCGCAGTCGCAGCGTGACGCGCGTACCCTTCTGCGCGGCAAGCACCGATTGCATTGAGTCGCTCGCGCCGATGCGCAGCTCGGCCGCGGTGGTGGATGGCGGCAGGGCGGCAAGCGCAATCAATAGTGGCAATGCAGTCCGCAACAGCTTCATGATGACTCTCCCTTGATGAAAGTGCGACGGCAGACAGGGGCCGGCGCAGGCGTAGTGTACCCCGCCGGAACGCATTCAATCCGCCCCGATCCCGGCCAACCTTGCAGAAGGCTTCAGGCCGGATCGTCCGAGACGGACATCGCGGCCGCTAATTTAGTCATCGAAGGCGATCCGGGCGCGACTGCGCCTTCGTGGTTTCGAGGGCGATGCGGATGCCGCGCGCGATGTCATCCACGGCCATCGTCGCCGCGCCGGCGGCGGCCTGACCGGTCAGGCAGGGCACATGCAGAAATCCGCCGCAAAAACGTCGCTTGCCGATCCGTGCAAGATGCATGAGCCGGTAGAACACGTGATTGCACACGAAGGTGCCCGCGCTCAGCGATATCTCCGCCGGCAACTGCGCCGCTGCCAGCGCGTTGGCGATGGCCCTGACCGGCAGCAGGGAAAAGTACGCGGCCGGGCCGTCCGTAAGAACCGGCGCGTCGACGGGCTGCGCGCCTTCGTTGTCGGGCATGCGCGCGTCCTGCAGGTTCACGGCGACGCGCTCGATACACAGCGCGCCGCGATCACCGGCCTGCCCGACGCACAGGACGATATCGGGATGCTCGCGCGCGATCGCGGCTTCGAGCACGACGTGCGAGCGCGAGTACGTTGTCGGCAGTATCGCCGTCACGAGTTGAATTCCATCGATCCGCGGCTGCAGACGACGCACCGCTTCACACGACGCGTTGACGTGCTCGCCGCCGAACGGCTCGAAGCCGGTGACGAGGGCTTTCATCGGCGAACAGTCACCCGGGCCGCGGTCGGGATTTGCGCCGCGCCCGGATTTTCGAAAGACATTGCCGCGCCGGAGAAAGCCGCATTCAAATCCTCCTGACGTGTTGCCAGAGTGCCGCAACACGGCGACGAAGTGTGCGGCGATTATAGGCCGATCGTTACAATTCGCCATTTTCCGCTTCCGCGGAACGCGTGCCTGTTGCGCGGATGGACGGCTGCGAATGCATTTCGCGGCGGTTATACTGCTCCATACATGATTCGCGAGATCGGCATCAGGCCGCATTGGACGGCAGCGCCATGGCTGCGGCACTCTCCATCATAACGACCTGCAAGGGCCGGCTTTCGTATCTGCAGCAGACCCTGCCGGGCATGGTTGCACAGGCAAACGCGGAATGCATCGTGGTCGACTACGGGTGTCCGCAAGAAGCCGCCCGATGGGTTGCGGACCATTTCCCGGACGTCACCATCGTCAAGGTCGACGACGACCCGGGGTTCAATCAGTGCCGCGCGCGCAATCTCGGTGCGGCCGCCGGGTCGGCATCCGTGTTCTGCTTCGTGGACGCCGACATCATGCTGGACCGGCAGTTCGGCGCGTGGATTTCGCAAAACTGTCCGGAAAAGACCTTCCTGCGCGCGCAGCCGGTTACGATGGATACGTGGGGAACATTCGCCTGCCGCCGCGAGGATTTCCGGCGTGTCGGCGGCTATGACGAGATCTACGAGGGTTATGGCGCATCACCGGAGGATCTCTATCTGCGACTGGCGCACGCGGGGTCGGTTGAACGCATGTTCCCGGCCGCGCTCATTTCGAGTCTGCCGAACAGCGAAAGCGAGCGAACGGCCCATTATGCGACCAAGAACCGCTGGTGGCAGCAACGTGCGAATGCGCTGTATCTCGTCGCGAAACTCGACTTGATGAAGCTGCTCAGGACGGACCTGGCCAGCAGTCAGAAGGCGGCGATATACGCGCAGGCCAAGGTGGCCATAGAACAGGCCAGGAGCGCCGGCGCGAATGCGGCGACGCTTGACGTTGCGCTGGACGACGACATTACGCGGACCATGAGCATTCTTGTTCAGATCAAGCGCCAGCTGCGCTACTCAATCCGCTGGGAAAATTCCGCTCCGGACCCTGACGCTCCCCCCTCAATCGTGCGCGGTATTGATGGATGAGTTTGCCCGGAACTCCAGATAAGCGGCCTTGACCCGGTCCGCCCAGGCCCCGGGCGGCTTTCGCGTGGGCGTTGTGGTGGACTTCTCCTCGATCAGCGCCGGATCGCTGCATCCCAGGAACGCGGCGGCATCCCGGAATAGCTTTTCGGCATTTTCGAGCAGATCCTCGTAGACAATGTGCAGCACGGGTCTATCCTGCAACCGGCGCGCGATGTCGCTCATCATGCGTTCCTCCCGGCCGTATTGAAGTTCCAGCCGGGCGATCAGCGGGAAGAGGCGCGCGATGTCCGTGCCGGCCAGATCCGGCTCGTCGCCAAAATTGAACCAGGCGCCCGTGGCATGCGCGATGGCGCCGGATACGGCCTGGCCCAGCTTGTCGTCGCGCGTCATGAAAATAAGGCGATCGAAACTTCGCAGGAATTCCGCCGCCTTGCGAACGTCGTCCTCGAACAGGGGAAGCAACTGATTCGGCTGAATTTTCACTCCGAACCATCCGTCGCGCGTCGTGCGCACAGTCGCTACCGCATCGAGATAGCGTCGCAGGTCGATAGCGCCCGTCGCTCCGGGGAATACCCGGGCGCCAATCAAATCGATCGCATCGGCGTGAAGGTACTCCATCGGCATTCCCAGGCAGCCGCTCGCGTTGTTCAAGCGCGCGCACAGATAGTTGCTGCCGGTCCGCGGTGAAGAGAAAATCGCATAGCGGTGCCGCGGCGCACTCACGCTTTCGCAGTCGAACCGTTCGCCGAAATAGCCAAGCCTGCGGTGGGTGGTCATCTCCGCCAATACGCCTTCCCTTGGGCACCGACGCATGCCGGGCCGAACCGCGTCGCCGGACAGGTTTCCCGCATCCTGATCGCAAGCAGGGTTCCTCAAGTTAATATACCGCAATCAGGCGTGCCCCAGCGTCCGAATACTGGCATTCGCGATAGATGGTTTCCTCGCGGATTGCGCGGGAGGTCCGTATGAAACGATTTTGCCGGATCGTTTTGTTGAGCGCCGTGATCGGCGCTGTCGCCACGTCCGCGATGTCGCAGCGTGCCCCGGGCCTTTATCCCGATCGCCCGATCCGGTTCATCGTGCCGTTTGCTCCGGGCGGAGGCAACGACATCATCGCGCGTACCGTCGGGCAGAAACTCACCGAATCCTGGGGCCAGCAGGTGGTCGTCGACAATCGCGCCGGTGCAGGCGGTAACATCGCGGGCGAAATTTCGGCGCGGTCGGCGCCGGACGGCTACACGCTGTTTCTGCTGAACTCCGCGAATCTCATCGCGCCCAGCCTGTACCGCCGAATTGCCTACGATCCGCTCAAGGATTTTGCGCCGATCACGCTGATCGCGTCGTCCCCTTTTCTGGTCGTCGTGCACCCGGATGTCGCGGCCCGCACGCTCGGCGACCTGATCGCGCTGGCGAAAGCGAAACCCGGGACGCTTACCTACGCATCGGGCGGAAACGGCAGCGCGACGCATCTCGCCGCGGCGCAACTCGAGCTGGCGACGGGCGTGAAAATCCTGCACGTGCCGTACAAGGGCGCGGCGCCTGCGTTCATCGACTTGCTGGCCGGACAGGTTGCGCTGTACTTTTCGAGCCTGCCGCCCGCGATGCCGCATGTGAAAAGCGGCAGGGTGCGTGCACTCGCCGTGACCGGTTCGCAGCGGGCGCGGGTGTTTCCCGATCTGCCGACGGTGGCAGAGGCCGGCGTGCCCGGTTATACAGCCGCCGTGACGTATGGGGTGGTCACGACCGCGAAGTCGCCGCCGGAAATCGTCCGCAAGCTGCACGCTGAAATCGTGCGCATACTCGGGTTGCAGGAGATCAAGGAGCGCCTCGAGGGGCAGGGCGCGGAGCTCGTGGCCGGAACGCCTGCCGAGTACGCACGGGCCATGATAAATGAGCATGCGCTGTGGGCGAAGGTCGTGAAGGCCTCCGGCGCGCGCGCAGACTAGGTAAACACGCCAACGAGGGGCCACATGTCGACGCAGCAAACCACATCGTCGGTCTACGACGCCATCGAGTACTTTTATTCGAAACCGTGGTCGGACGCCATGCCGGTCATTCCGCCGACCGAGCAACTCGTGACGGCCATGCTGCAGGGCACGCGCCGCAACGCGGACGAGGAAATCGGCCTCGTGCCGCCAAACTTCGAGACGTTGACGGTGCGCCGGATCGCCGAGCACGCCGTGATGGCCGGCGCGCGGCCCGAATACCTGCCGGTCATCATCGGGGCCATGCAGGCGATACTGGACGAACGACTCAACATGCACGGCGTGCAAACCACCATACACGGCGCCGCGCCGTTGCTGATCGTGAACGGTCCCTACGCAAAAACGATCGGACTCAACGGCGCACGCGGGTGTTTCGGCCCCGGGTTTCGTGCCAATACCACCATCGGGCGCGCCGTACGGCTGATGTTGTACAACGTCGGTGGCGGATTCCCGGCGGCGTCGTTCAGCTGCTTCGGCGCGGCGATCCGCTACGCCTATTGCATCGCGGAGAACGAAGCGGAAAGCCCCTGGGAGCCGTTGTCGGTCACGCGCGGATTCCAGGCCGGCGACAACGTGATTACCGCGGTGCAGTGCGACAGTCCCCAGCTTGTTCACGATGATGCGAACGACGATCCACAACGCCTGCACGTCTCGACCACCGACTGCATGGCGAATTTCGGCGGCATGAATGCCTATCGCGCGACCGACATGGTCGTTGCCCTCGCGCCCGATATCGCCGACAATTTCGCCAAGGCGGGCATGACCAAAAACGACGTGCATCGCCTGTTGATCGAAAAAGCGGGGCGCCGGGTCGGCGAGACGAAACGCGGCGGACTCTGGCGCATCGAGCGCCTCAATCGTTACGTGACCAGGGTCGACCCGGACGACGACCAGTGCTGGATACCGACGATACAGGAGCCGAGCCGGCTGTTTCTCATCGTGGCGGGCGGCAGGCCCGGGGCGACGACCGCGGTCATGCACGGCTGGAACGAGACGACGCGCGGCGTCACGGTGAAGTACGAGGTTTGACGTGCCGGCATTTCGCGGACGAACGCCAATGAACCAGGGGGAATTTCAATCATGAGCGCAGATTTTCTGGATCCGTCCGTTGCCACCACCAGGTCCGTGCCGCTCGCGAAACGCGGGGCAAGTCTCGCCGGCAAGGTGATCGGCCTCTACGACAACACCAAGGAGCAGGCCGACATCGTTCTCGCGGCCCTTGGGGCAGAACTCGTGGAGCGGTACGGAGTGAAGGAGCTCGTCACCCGGCGCGGCATTCATTATTCCAAGCCGGCTCCGATGGAAACCATGGAGGAAATGGCGCGCAAGTGCGACATTGTCATTTGCGCGCTCGGAGGGTGAGGGTCCTGCACCGTGTGCAGTGTGCACAACGCCGTCGAATTCGAAAAGCGCGGGATCCCGTCGACCGTCGTCATTACATCCGCGTTTCGCAATGCGCTCGAGGTTCAATTCAGGGGTAAAGGCATGCCGGGGCATCCCTGTATCGAGCTGCCGCATCCCGTGTACTACCTGAGCGAGCAGGAACTGAGCGCTATCGCACGGCAACACTGCGCGGAACTGGTCAAGCAGGTGACGGCGACGGGGTAGCGCATGCACCGCAGGTCAGGGCGTCATCGAGACCTTGATGGCGTGTTCGATCCTGCGGCGCGAAATGTCGAGGGCGTGGCGGAAGTCCGACAGCGGCAGATTGTGCGTGACCACAGGATCGAGCCGGATCGCGCCGCGCCGCACATATTCGATCGCGCGCGCGAAGCAGCCGGCCTCGGCGCCGCCCGACATCGTGCGGCCGATAAAGGTCAGTTCGTTCTGGTTGCAGATCGCGCCGAATTCGATCTTCGGCGAATGAGTGTTGGCATAGGCGGCTCCCACGACGAAGCGGCCGCGCTTGCGCAGCATTCTCGAGCCGAGTTCGATGGCCTCGGTCTGCCCGTGGTCGACGACGAGATCGGCGCCGAGGCCGCCGGTCAACGCGCGCACTTCCGCGACGACGTCGTCCCGCCGTAGATTGAACGTGGCATGCGCGCCCAGGGATTTTCCGATCTGTAGGCGGTGATCGTCATCCTCGCAATAGATGACGAGCCCGGCGCCCATGATGGCGCAGACCTGCACCATGATCAGGCCCAGAAAGCCGCCACCGAGCACGACAACGGTTTCGCCCATTCTCAGCCCGCCGCGCTCCACGGTGTAGATGCCGCAGGACGTCGACTCGAGCGCGATCGCCGAGCCATCGGAGATCTCCGGCGGCAGGCGGTGCACGATGGCGTTCTCGGGAAAAATCATGTAGTCGGCCCAGCCGCCGTCGAGATTGAGGCCGAAAAACATCGGCTTGTCGCACAGGTGGTACCAGCCGCGCTTGCAGTAATAACACGCGCGGCAAAACGCGACCTGCTCGGCAAGCACCCGGTCACCCGGGGATACGCCATGGTGCATTTCCGCGCCGTCGCCGAAGGCCACGGCAGTGCCGGCAAACTCGTGACCGGCGACGGTCGGGCGGTCCGTGCGCATGGGCCAATGCCCTTCGGCGATCGTGGGATCGTTGATGCCCATGCCGACCCGCGCGACTTTCACGAGGATTTCACCGGGTCCCGGCCGCGGCGTCTCGACTTCCTCGTAGCGCATGTCGCCGGGACCGTAAGTCAGTACTGCACGCATGATGGTTGTTCTCCGTCCGGTCAATTCGGCTTGAGCCCGATTTTGCGGATCAACATGCCCCACTTGTCTAGCTCGGCCTTGATAAATGAGCGAAACGCCTCGGGCGTGCTCGTGACGAGCAGCAGACCCTGCGTATCGAATCCGCTTTTCACTTCCGGCGACTCGAGCGCGCCGACGATCTCGCGATGCAGCCGCGTCACGAGCGGCCTTGGCGTTTTCGCCGGCGCGGCGAGCCCGTACCAGTTGCTCGCTTCGTAGCCCGGCACGCCGGCTTCCGCTATCGTCGGCACGTCCGGCAGCGCCGGTGCGCGTTTCGCGGTCACGACGCCCAGCGCGCGGATCTTGCCGGTGCGGATGTGCGGCAGCGCCGTCGGCAATGTGGCGAATATCGACTGTATCTGTCCGCCCAGCAGGTCCAGCATCGCAGGGCCGCCGCCCTTGTACGGCACGTGCACGACGTTCACGCCCGTCATGAGGTTGAACAGTTCCCCCGACAGGTGACCCGCGCCGCCGTAGCCGGAAGAGCCGTAGTTCAGCTTGCCGGGCTGGGACTTCGCGAGCGCGATGAATTCCTTGACGCTTTTCGCCGCGACCGCGGGATGCACGACAAGCGCGTTGATCGAGTCGGCCGCGATCGTGATGGGCTCGAAGTCGCGTAACGGGTGGTACGGAAGGTTCGCGAACAGGCTCACGTTGACGACCATGGGTCCGATCGAGCACCACAGCAGCGTATAGCCGTCCGGGGTCGCGCGCGCGACGATCTCATGGCCGATGTTGCCCGCCCCGCCCGCGCGATTGTCCACGACGACCTGCTGGCCGAACGACTGCGTGAGTTTCTGGGCGAGGATGCGCGCCCCGATGTCCGACGCGCCACCTGGTGCGAACGACACAATGAGTCGCACGGGCCGTACGGGATACTGCTGCGCTCCGGCGGCAGACGCGAACGCGGTTCCGCTCGCAAACGCGGCAGCCAGAACGGTCGCCGCCGCCAAGCCGCAAACCGGTAGTGCGTCGTATCGTGTCGACATGATATTTATCCTATAAATTCAATGTGTTAGGCGCAAAGATGGCGTCGAGCCCAAGATGCCGCGAGGTAAGCCCCTGCGTGTGGCAGTAGCGCGCCATCGCTTCAAGCGTCGTGCGATTTTGCTTTAGACCGAACGGGAATGGATCACCGGTAATTCCAGACTGGCCTTCGAGCGGCAGCAGGCCGAGCCGGAAGAACGGATCCAGCAGCTCACGCGCCGTGCCGAGCGCGCGCTCCTTGGCCGCAATGAACGCGTGCACGAGATTCAATGCGACCCAGCCGTGTTTCTCCCACACCGAGCGACGCAGCGCGATGCAGTGATTGATCGGATAGAGCCCCGTCTTGCGATAGAGCCGCTGGCTTTCGGCGACCGGATCGCGGAACAACGGCCGCACGCCTCCCGATTTTTGCAGGTCCGGCCGGCTGCGATCGAGCAGCGTCGTGGTCGGAATCAGTATGCACGCGGCGTCAATTTCTCCTTCGTGCAGCATTGTGATGAGGCTTTTGTCCGCCGGTACGCGCCGGACATCCACGCCTGACGGCGGATGGTAGCCGAATGCGGCCCCGATATTTCGCTCCTCGGGCCGCTCCTCATGCCAGCAGAAGTCCTCGGGCGCGATGTCGAACTCGTCCTGGTAAATGCCGCGCATCCACACCGCGCCGGTCATCATGTATTCGGGCACGCCGATCTGCCGTCCCTTCAGCTGGCCCGGGTGTTCGAACGCGGCGTCGGCGCGCACCATGACGCGCGTGTGCCAGAACAGCCGCTGCGGAAAGACCGGCAGCGCGACCCAGGGCGACGCGCCGCGGTCGGCCAGGATGAAGAGCGAGGGCAGCGACATCTGCGCGATGTCGAATTCCTGAAACCGCAACTGCCGCCAGATCAGTTCGCCGGAAGCCACATCGGACGTGACGAGATCGATGCCTTCCGCCTTCACCGCGCCGCGGTGGATCGGCTCCGTGATCTCGTTAACTTCCAGCGCGATGCTCAGTTGCAGCTTCGACATGGCGGTCTCCCCGACGGCGCCGGTGCTCGTGCCGCGCGAACTCAGTTGACGAATTCGGCGACTGCGCGAACCGGCGTGCCGTCCTTGCGCGTGATCGCGCGCGTGACGCTCAAATTGTAGCCGGACGTCGGAATGAAGTTCATGTGACGTTGATGACCGCCCGCGACGACGATCAGAATGTCCTCGGGCCGCCCGACGATCGGCACCATGGCGTCGTCGTCGTCCGGATCCGCACCGGCCGGCCAGGGCGCCATGTTCCAGCCGCCGCGGTCCCGCAGGTTGCGGACCGGCTGGCGCGCGGTTTCGAAGAGATAACGCT
>CAZMBS010000038.1:0-18275 GCA_964564295.1 uncultured Streptomycetaceae bacterium | reverse complement strand
AGCGTGCGCGGGATCGGCGTCGCGGTGAGCGTCAGCACGTCGACCTCGGCCCGCAGCGCCTTCAGCTGCTCCTTCTGCCGCACGCCGAAGCGGTGTTCCTCATCGATGATGACCAGTCCGAGATTCTTGAACTTCACGTCGCGCGAGACGAGTTTGTGCGTGCCGATGGCGATGTCGATCGTGCCCGCCGTGATGCCCGCGAGGGCGGTTTCCGTTTCCCGCGCGTTGCGAAAGCGGGAGAGTTCCGCGATCTTGACGGGCCAGTCCGAAAAACGGTCGCTGAACGTGTTGAAGTGCTGCTCGGCGAGCAGCGTCGTGGGCACCAGCACCGCGACCTGCTTGCCGTCGGCCACCGCGACGAACGCAGCGCGCAGCGCGACCTCGGTCTTGCCGAATCCCACGTCGCCGCAGACCAGGCGGTCCATGGGTTTGCCGTTTTTCAGGTCGTCGAGCGTCGCCCGGACCGCCGCGAGCTGATCCGGTGTTTCCTCGAACGGAAACCCTTCGCAGAATGCCTCGTACTCGTGCTGTTTCACGCCGAATGCATGACCCAGACGGGTCGCGCGCTCGGCGTAGAGCGCGAGCAGTTCGGCGGCGGTATCGCGCACCTGCGCCGCGGCCTTTTTCTTCGCCTTGTCCCACTGGCCGCTGCCGAGTTCGTGCAGCGGCGCCTGCTCCGGCGCGCCGCCGCTGTAACGACTGATGAGGTGCAGGCTGGAAACGGGAACGTAGAGCTTCGCCTCCCGCGCGTATTCGAGCGTGAGGAACTCGGTGGGCCCTTCGCCGAGATTCATCGTCTGCAGCCCCAGGTAGCGGCCGATGCCGTGCTGCTCGTGCACGACGGGGTCGCCCGCCTTGACCTCGGAAAGATCGCGCAGCATGCCCTCGTTCGTCGCGCGCCGCACGTCGCGCTGCGCGCGCGTGCGCGCCACGGTCGCGTACAGCTCGTTTTCGGTGATGAACGCGAGCTTCGCGCCGGGAACGATGAAGCCCTCATGCAGCGGGCCCACGGCAAGCATCAACGCGTCGCTTGCGCCGGCGAATGCGGCGTAGTCCGCCGCGACGGCGGGCTTCAGGCCGTACTCCGCAAAGTACTCGAGCATGGTCTCGCGGCGCCCAAGTCCCTCCGCAAGCACCAGCACGCGACCGTCGAAGGCGTCGAGGAACGCCTTGAGTTGCCGCAATGGATCGTCGGCGCGGCGCTCCACCGCGAGCGCCGGCAGCGGCGCAGTTGCTGCACCGGCAGCGCTTGCGATTCCCTCATCCCCGACCCTTCTCCCGGGGGGTGAAGGGGGAAGGTTCCCTCTCCCCTCGGGAGAGGGGTAGGGTGAGGGAGAGGGTGAGCACAGATCTATGCGCGGATACCCCTTGATCGCGCCGAAGAACGCATCCGCCGTCTGGAACATCTCGTGCGGCGGCAACACCGGATTCGCGCGATCGCCGCGCAGCATGGCGTAGCGCGCATGCGTGTCCTGCCAGAACCGTTCGATCGCGTCCCCCAGGCCGTCCTGCAGGCAGATCGTGGTGCCCGGCGGCAGGTAGTCCGTGAGGATCGCGGTGCTTTCGAAAAACAGCGGGAGGTAATACTCGACGCCGGCGGTCGGCACGCCTTTCGACACATCCCGGTAGATCGTGCTTTTCGACGGATCGCCTTCGAACGTTTCACGGAATTTCCGGCGGAACCGCATCTGGCCCGTTTCATCGATCGGAAACTCGCGCGCGGGCAGCAACCGTACCTCCGGCACCTTGTACAGCGAGCGCTGGGTGTCGGCGTCGAAGCTGCGGATCGTGTCGATCACGTCGTCGAACAGGTCGATCCGGTACGGCAGCGCGCTGCCCATCGGGTAGAGATCGATGAGTCCGCCGCGAAAGCAGTACTCCCCCGGCGCGACGACCTGCGTCACATGATGGTACCCCGCCAGCGTGAGCTGCCGGCGGAAGTCCTCCGCCGCGAGCGTCGCGCCCTGCTTGAAGAAAAACGTGTTGCCGGCGAGATAATCCACGGGGCACAGCCGGTAGAGCGCCGTGGTGACCGGGGCGATCACGATGTCGAACTCGGCGCGCACCATGTGATAGAGCGTCGCGAGGCGGTCGGACACGAGATCGCGGTGCGGCGAAAAGTGGTCGTACGGCAGCGTTTCCCAGTCCGGAAACAGCCGGACCTTCAGTGCGGGATCGAACCACGGAATTTCCTCGAGCAGGCGCTGCGCGTGCCATGCGTCGCGGGTGACGACGAGCAGCGGTCGAGCGCGCCGCGCGAGTTGCGCGAGCGCGAGCGCGTCCCCGGAACCGGCGGGCGGTTCCATGCCGGCGCGCTGGCCGGATGCGGGCAGCGCGGTGGGAAGCAGGGTCAGCACGGTCAAAAAAGGGCGCTATTATAAGGGCTTATCGTTACGCGGGGCCGATTCCATGCGGGCGCGGGCAAGTTTGGTTGCGGTGGTGTCGTGCATGCTTGCGGGGCCTGTGTCGCCCGCCGCGCCGGATGCGCGCAGCGTGCGATCGGAGGAACACGCGCTGCGCGTCGTCGTGATGACGACGGGTCTCGTGCATCCCTGGAGTCTTGCGTTCCTGCCGGATGGCCGCATGCTCGTCACCGAACGCTCGGGGCGGCTTCGATACGTGGCGAAGGACGGTACGCTCGATCCGAAACCGGTCGAAGGGCTGCCGGTCACCGTCGAACACGGGCAGGGCGGACTGTTCGACGTTGTGTTGCATCCGCGATTCGCCGAAAACCGGCTCGTCTACATCGCGCACAACGGACCCGGCGACGGCGGTTTCGGCACGGAACTCGCGCGCGGCCGGCTGAACGGTCATCGGCTCGACGACGTGCAGGTGCTTTTTCGCATGCTGCCCAAGTCGCGCGCGGGTTTGCACTTCGGCGGCCGCATCGTGTTCGACCGCAGGGGATTCCTCTATCTGACGCTGGGCGATCGGGGGGACCGGGAACGCGCGCAGCGACTCGACGATCATGCGGGTTCGGTGATCCGGCTTCACGACGACGGTCGCGTGCCGGCGGACAACCCGTTCGTGAGCCGCGCGGGCGCGAGACCCGAGAAATTCACGCTGGGCAACCGCAACATGCAGGGCGCCGCGCTGCATCCGAAGTCGGGCGAGCTGTGGACCCACGAGCACGGGCCGCAGGGCGGCGACGAGGTCAACGTGATGCGCGCGGGCGCGAACTACGGCTGGCCGGTGATTACCTACGGACGCGAGTACGGCATCGGAACGCGCATCGGCGAAGGCACGTCGAGACCCGGAATCGTGCATCCGCTGCACCACTGGGTGCCGTCCATCGCGCCGTCCGGCATGGCGTTTTACGACGGCGACAAGTTCCCGAAATGGCGCGGCGACCTCTTCGTCGGCGCGCTGCGCGACGAAATGCTGGTCCGGTTACGTTTCGACGGCGAGAAACTCGTCAGGGAGGAGCGGTTGCTCAAGAACATGCTGGGGCGCATCCGCGACGTGCGCGTGGGCCCCGACGGACTCATCTACCTGCTGACCGACGAGCGTCAGGGCGTGCTCGCGCGCGTGGAGCCGGCGACGTGAACGGGCGTAGCCCGCAGACGAGGGTGGTAAGCTGCCGGCGTTGCGCGTATTACTCAGGAGGGTTGAGCAGAATCGCCGAAGCGGTCGAATTTTCCGAAGATGATTGTAATTGCACAAGGAGCGCAGAAATGAAACATTTGCTCAATGCGTTCGCGACGGTTTCCGTGTTTTTGACTACAGCGGGTGCCCAGGCTCAGCCGGGATATCCAGAAAAAACGGTGCGATTAGTGGCGCCGTTTCCCGGCGGCAGCACTCCCGATTTTTTTGGACGCATCGTTGGTCAGAAATTTACCGAGGCCTGGGGCAGGCAGGTGATCGTCGAAAACGTCCCCGGCGCTGCTGGCAGTGTTGCGGCCGAACGGGTGTCGAAGTCGGTGCCCGACGGCTACACGCTGCTGTTCAGCGGCGATGCGGCGATGACGACCAACGTCAGTCTCTATCCGAGGCTCGCGTACAGCCCGTTGCGCGATTTCGTGCCGATCATGAATTTTGTCGAGACACCCAATATTCTGGTGATCCATCCGTCGGTGCCGGTGAAGGATGTCAAGGAACTGGTTGCGCTCGCGAAATCGCGTCCGGGCCAGCTTACGTATGCATCTACCGGTAGCGGAACTTCACAGCATCTGGCAGGCGTGCTCCTGGCCGATATGGCGTCGATACACATCGTCCACATTCCGTACAAGGGTGCGGCGCCGATACTTACCGATATCGTGAGCGGGCGCGTCGACATGTGGTTTGGAAACATCGTAGCCACCTTGCCGCAGGTGCGCGCGGGAAAATTGCGCGGGCTTGCCGTTAGTTCGCTCAGGAAGTCTTCGGTCATTTCGGACCTGCCCACCGTTGCCGACGCGGGTTATCCCGGGTTCGAGGCCGTTGCATGGTTTGGGTTGCTGGCGCCATCGGGCACGCCGCCTGCAGTGCTCGCGAAGCTGCAGCAGGACTCCGCGCGCGTTGTCGCAATGCCCGACGTGCGCGCCAAGTTTAGTGAGAGCGGTGGCGAGATTATCGGCAATTCGCCGGCGGAATTTGCGGCGCAGATCAAGGCCGAGATCGTGGCGAAGGGAAAACTCGTCAAGGCGTCCGGCGCGAAGGCGGATTAGTTCAGGCGCCGCCCATGTCTTCCAGTTCGGCCTGCAACTCGAGCCAGCGGTGCTCCGCGGCCTCGATGTCGCGCGCGAGCGCCTGCCGGCGTTCGGTCGTGCGCCGGGCGACCTCCGGGTCGGCGTAGGCCGCCGGATCGGCGATCGTTGCATCGAGCCCTTTTTTCTCGACCTGCCAGCGCTCGATGCGTTTCTCCAGCGCTGCGATTTCCTTGACCAGCGGGCGTCGCCGCGCGAGTTTTTCCTGCCGGTCGCCGTTCGCCGCCGCGCGCGCTTCGCGCCGCGCGGCCTTGTCTGCGGAGATCGCGGGCTGCGTGATGCCCTGCGCCGCGCGCCAGTCCGAGAGCCACTTCACGTAGTCGTCGAGATCGCCGTCGAACGGAGTCACCCTGCCGTCGGCGACCAGCAGAAACGCATCGCAGGTCGCGCGCAGCAGCGCGCGGTCGTGCGACACGAGCACGAGGCTGCCTTCGTATTCGGCCAGCGCCTGCGTCAGCGCGTGGCGCATGTCGAGATCCAGGTGATTGGTCGGCTCGTCGAACAACAACAGGTTGGGCCGCCGTCGCACGAGCAGCGCGAGCGCGAGCCGCGAGCGCTCGCCGCCCGAGAAACCGGCAACAGCCGCATCGGCCATGCTGCCGCGGAAATTGAATCCGCCGAGATAGTTGCGCAATTCCTGCTCGCGGGTCCGAGGTTCGACGCGTATGAGGTGCGCGATCGGCGACTCGTCCTCGCGCAGTTGCTCGAGCTGGTGCTGCGCGAAGTAGCCGATTTCCAGCCCGCGCCCCTCCTGCCGGCGGCCGCTGGAAGGCGCGAGTTCACCGGACAGCAGTTTCACGAACGTCGACTTGCCCGCGCCGTTGGGCCCGAGCAGCCCGATGCGCGTGCCGGGAACGAGGGTATAAGTGAAATCCGCTATCACCGGCCGGGCGTCATAGCCGACGGACAAATTCTCCATTGTAATCAACGTGTTGGGAGAATTTTTCGGCGTGGGAAATGCGAAGTCGAACGGCGCATCGACGTGTGCCGCGGAAATGCGCTCCATGCGCGCGAGCGCCTTCAGGCGGCTTTGCGCCTGCCGTGCCTTGGTCGCTTTGGCGCGGAAGCGCTCGACGAAACTCGTCATGTGCGCGATGGCGCGCTGCTGCTTTTCGTACATCGACTGCTGCACGGCGAGTTGCGCCGCGCGCGCTTCCTCGAACGCGGTGTAGTTGCCGGTGTACAGCGTGAGCGTCGCGGCGTGGATGTGCGCGATGTGCGTCGCGCAGCCGTCCAGAAAATCGCGATCGTGCGAGATCAGCAGCACCGTGCCGCGATAGCCGGCGAGCCATGCTTCGAGCCAGA
Organism: uncultured Streptomycetaceae bacterium; assembly: GCA_964564295.1. GTDB lineage: Bacteria > Pseudomonadota > Gammaproteobacteria > Burkholderiales > SG8-41 > CAZMBS01. The sequence continues at coordinate 12,285 of CAZMBS010000038.1, read as the reverse complement.
CCACCGCTTCGAGATCGAGATGGTTCGTCGGCTCGTCGAGCAGCATGAGGTCGGCGCGCGCGATCAACGCCTGCGCGAGGTTCAACCGCATGCGCCAGCCGCCGGAAAACGCGGCGACCGGCCGTTCGAATTCGGATTGCGCGAAGCCGAGCCCGGCGAGCAGGGCCGCCGCCCGCGCGCGTGCGCCATAGCCGTCGATGTCCGCGAGCCGCGCGTGGAGTTCGCCTGCGCGATGGCCGTCGTGCGCGGCATCCGCGGCCTCGAGGTCGCGTTCGATCGCGCGCAGCTCCGTGTCGCCGTCGAGCACGTAGTCGATGGCGGGCACGTCGAGCGCCGGGGTTTCCTGCGCGACGGATGCGATACGCCAGGCCGCGGGCAGCTCGCAGTCCCCGCGATCCGCGTGGAGCTCGCCGCGCAGCAGCGCAAACAGGCTCGACTTGCCGCTGCCGTTCGCGCCGGTGAGTCCCACGCGCCATCCTGCGTGGATCTGCAGCGTGGCGTTTTCGATGAGGGCGCGCGCGCCGCGGGCGAGCGTGAGTTCGCGAAACTGGATCACGGGGTGAACGTCGGGCGGCACGGCCGCCGCCGCTGAAAAGGGCGCTATTATACGTGCCGCGTTTCGGCATCCGTAGCACGGGATGCCGCGCAAATTTCCCGGAGAAGCGCATGTTGATCGTCGACGGTCAGGTTCATATCTGGGCAGCCAGCACGCCGGAGCGGCCGTGGCCCGCGCGGCACGCGCCGCACAAGCCGGTTCCGCTCGACCGGGCGACGCTGCTCGCGGAAATGGATGCGGCCGGAGTCGATGCGGCTATTCTCGTGCCGCCGTCGTGGGAGGGCGAGCGCAACGACCTCGTGACGGAGGCCGCGCGGCTGCATCCGGACCGCTTCGCCGTGATGGGCCGCTTCGATCCGGAAGAGCCCGGAGCGCGCGACCGCGTCGCGACGTGGCGCGATCAGCCGGGCATGCTGGGCATGCGATTCACGTTCCGGCGCAAGCAGCTCGAGGCGCCGCTGATCGAGGGACGTTACGACTGGCTGTGGGCCGAGATGGAAAAACTCGGCATGCCGATGATGGTGCTCGCGATACAGCCGCAAATGCCGCTCATCGCGCGCATCGCGCAACGCCACCCCGGATTCCGCATCATTCTGGACCACATGTCGTTGCTGACCGGCACCACGGACGACGAAGCGTTCCGCGAATTCGACCGCACGCTTGCGCTTGCGCAATATCCGAACGTTGCGCTGAAGGCGAGCGCGCTGCCGTGTTTCACGAAGGATGCCTACCCGTACCGTGCGCTGCACCCGTATCTGCGGCGCGCCGTCGACGCGTACGGTCCGCGGCGCGTGTTCTGGGGCACCGATCTGTCGCGCCTGCCGTGCTCGTACCGTCAGGCCGTGACGATGGTGACCGAGGAAATGCCGTGGCTTGGCGACGACGACAAGTCCTGGATCATGGGGCGCGGCATCTGCGAATGGCTGCGATGGCATCCCCGGGAAACCTGAGGGAATGGCCGTGAAAGCGCTCGCCGGGGACCGCGTGCACCTCGCGCTGGACGAGGCGCAGGCGCTGGCGGAGGCGTCGCTCGCCCGCATCGGCTACGATGCGGCGGAATCGAAGATCGTCGCGGACCACGTGATCGACGCGGCGCTGTGCGGTTACGAATATTCGGGGCTGCCCAAGATACTCAACGTGGCCGAGCATCGCAACCTGCGCGGGCCCCGGCGGCCCTTCCGGGCGGTGCTCGAGACGCCGGTGTCGGCGCAATTCGACGGCGGCAACAACGTCGGCATGGTCGCGATGTACCACGCCGCCAACGCGGCGATCGAGAAATCCGCGGCGCACGGCGTCGCGGTGATCGGCGTGAACAATTCCTGGGTCAGCGGGCGCGGCGCGTACTACGTCGAGAGGATCGCGCGCGCCGGGCTGATCGGCATTCATACCGTGAGTTCGACCCGGCACGTCGCGCCGCCCGGCGGTGCGAAGGCAGCGTACGGCACCAATCCCGTTTCGATGGCATTCCCGACGGACGGCGAGCCCGTCGTGGTGGACATGGGCACCTCGGCGTTCATGTCGACCGACATGATGTTTCGCGAGCGTCGCGGGGAACTGCTGCCCGAGGGCGTCGCGATCGATCGCGACGGCAGGCCCACGCGCGATCCGGCTGCGGCACGGCAGGGCGCGATCCTGCCGTTCGGCGGCTACAAGGGATTCGCGCTGGCGTTCGCGATGAGCGCGCTCGGCGTCATGGCGGGATCGGGCACCGATCTCGAGAAAAGCTACGGCTACCTCGTCATTGCGATGAAGCCGGATCTCCTGATCCCGCCTGACGACTACCGGCGCCACATCGCGGCAATGATCGCCGATCTCAAGGCGACACCGCGCCGGCCCGGCGTCGATGAAATTCGACTGCCCGGCGAGCGCGCGCATCGCGAACGCGTGAAGAACCGCCGCGAGGGTCTGGTCATCGACCGCTTCATATATGACGCGCTGCTGGCGATCCCGCAGGGCCGGCTGGCGGAGCGCGGCTGATGGAACCGGCGCGGCGTCACCACAGGATTCCCGCGACGCGGACGACGGCGGGTTTTCGGCACCGCACTACCGAGGGGTAAACATGGCAACAGATGATCCGCAGCGCCACGGCATCCGCACGCGCCGCTGGGCCGCGCAGCGCTGGCTGGTGGACAACGTGATCCGGTCGGTGGGCATCGACTGGGATCAGCCGCGATCCGTTTCCTACAACGCGCCGTGCGGCCCGGAGGCGAACGCCGACTTCGCGGGCATCCGCGAGCGCGTGAAGAAGTATGCGGACATCTCGCCCGCGTTCGAAACCGTCGCGAAGCGCCGGGAGGCGAAGGCGCGTGCAGCCGAGGCTGCCGATGAATGCGTCACCGCACGCAACAACTACTTCATGGCGGCCGTGCATTACGCAGCGGCGCAATGGACCTACGACGACAACAGTCCGGCGAACCTCGCGCTCGCACACCGCAAGCGCGAGTGTTATTCGAGTTACGCGCGGCACGCCGATCATCGCGTGGAACTCGCCGAAATTCCGTTGAACGGCAAGACGCTTGCAGGCTGGTTCCATCTGCCGCCGGGTTACGCGGGCGGACGCGTACCGGCGGTGGTCGCGATTCCCGGCATGGACGGTTTCAAGGAGGGCGCCGTGTCGCTGTACGGCGACCGGTGGCTCACGCGCGGCATCGCGGTGCTGACGGTCGAGGGGCCGGGCCAGTACGACTGCGCGATTCAGGACCTGTTTGTGTCGGTGCCGGACTGGCTGGCGGCCGGCCGCGCGCTGATGGACTGGATGGCCGCACGGCCCGAAGTCGATTCGCGCAGCGTGGGCATCACGGGCCAGAGCTTCGGATCGCTGTTCGCGACGCTGGCGTGTTCGGCCGAGCCGCGCTACCGCGCCTGCGCGGTGACGGCCACCTGCCTCGAACCCGGCTGCCGCACGATATTCGAGGAAGCCTCGCCCACGTTCAAGCAGCGCTTCATGTACATGTCGGGATACACCGATGAAGACGCGTTCGATGCGTTCTGCAGCACGTTGACATGGGAAAAACATTGCGACGCGATCCGCGCGCCGTATCTGTGCGTCGCCGGCGAAGCCGACGAGTTGTCGCCGCTGGAACACACCGAACGATTGCTGCGGACGCTGCGGTGCCCGAAGCAGCTCGTGGTGTACCAGGATTGCCGCCACTCGGTCGGCAACGTGCCGTCGACGAACCTCGGTCCCGCGCCGCCGGTGATGGTTGCCGACTGGATGGCCGCGCGGCTTGCGGGCCGCCCGTTCGCCAGCGAGCGCTGGTTCGTGCAGTCGAACGGACAGGTGGTGAAGACGCCGTACGTCTGAATCGCGCTACGGTGCCAGCGTCTCGCGCAGCTTCGCGAACAGGTCGAGATGCCGCTCGTGATCGCCGGCGAAGCGCAGCACGAGAGTGCGCGCGCCTTCCTGCACGTAGGCGTTGAGCCAGGCCGCCGCCGCGGCGGCCGAGCCCGCGAAGCAGGCCTGCCGCTTTTTCAGCACGTCGGGGCGCTGCCCGTAATAGGCCGACAGAAAATCGTTGATGCGCTGGTTCGCCCGGTCCGCATCGGCATCGACGGCGAGCGTCAGATACAGCGCAGGCTCGACGGCGTCCGGCGCGCGCCCGGCGGCACGCGACATGGCCTGCACTTCGCGCCACTGCTCGCCCCAGCGTTTTGCATCGGGGCCTGACGGAAACCAGCCGTCGAAGTGTCGCGCGGCGCGTTCGAGGGCGGCCGGTGCGGAACCGCCGCCCCAGATCGGCGGGCCACCGGGCTGATGCGGAATCGGGGCGAGCATGCCCTGCTCGACGTGCCAGCGACCGGCCCAGTCCACCGGCTTGCCGGCCCACAGCGATTTGCAGAGTCGCATGCCTTCCATGAAGGTGCCGACGCGCTTTTCGAACGGCACGCCGGCCGAACGGAATTCGGCGCGGACGTTGGGCACGTCGCTCGCGATTCCGATACCGAGGATCACGCGGCCCGCGCTGACCTGGTCGAGCGTTGCGACCTGATGGGCGAGCAACACGGGATTGCGCAGAGCCGGCAGCAGCACCGCGGTACCGAGCTTCACGCGCTGCGTTCGGCCGGCGACCCCGGCGAGCAGCGTGATCGGCTCGTGACGCGGGCGGGCGAGCAGCGAGTCGCCGACCCAGACGGAATCGTAGCCGAGCGCTTCCGCCCGTTCGGCCAGTTTGAGCAGCGGCTCCGCCGCGGGCCGGCCTTCCATGATCGATTCGCGGGTCGGCAGCAGGTATCCGATGCGCACGGTCATTGCGCTCTCCTTCGTCCGGTGGGTGGAAGCATCGACGCAAACCTTATACCAGATTATTCTTGTCGCACGCTGTTTCGATCACGGAAGGATTATTGCCTTGAAAATCATCGACATTCCGCCGTACCGCAAAACCGGCGTGAACTACACGCAGGCCGAGGGACACTTCATGATGCGGGACCTCATCGACGGATTGCGCGCGAAGGGGCAGCTCGAGGGCATCGAGATCGACGTCGACGAGGGCGAGCCGACGGATTACCCAGACGAGAATCGCGATGAAGCCGTGCTCGCGAGCATCGGCGCCGGGGTCGTGAAGCGCGTGCGCGCCGCCTGCGCGAGCGGCCGGTACGACGCGATCGTCACGCAGGCGGGCATCGAGCCGGGATTTTTCGCGGCGCGCGCGGTGTCGACGCTGCCCATTGCATTTCCGGTGCATTCGGCGCTGCACGTCGCTTCGGCATTGGGCGAGAAATGCGCGCTGCTCGCGCCGACCGACGCGCAGGCGCTGATCATGCGGCACAACGCGCAGCTCTACGGCCTTTCCCACAAGCTGACGAGCGTGCGTTGCGTGTCGCGTTCGTCGACGTTCACGATGGCGCTCGTGCGCCGGATCCCGCGGGAGCAGCGCTCGCATGCGCCGGAGGTGCGCGAGTTTGTCGGCGCCATCGTGGCGCAGTTCACGCGCGCGATCGAGGACGAGGGCGTCGACACGCTGATCGTCGGCGGGCCGCACCAGCAGTGTTTTCAGGACCAGATCCGGGAGGGGCTCGACGCGGCGGGGTACCAGGAAATCCGGCTCATCGGCGCCTTTGCGGCCGCCATCGAAATGGCACGGGCGATGGTGAATCTGAAACTTTCCCAGGCCCCGCGTGCGTATCCGGGCGACGCGCTCAAGGCCAAACCCGCGTTCCGCTGAGTCCGCGTTGCGGTGGTCAGACGACCTGGCCTGAGACGGTTTCCAGGCCGCTGCCGACAATCGCGCGGGCGGCCGCAGGCGATGCGAAAAAGCGTATCACCCGGCGCGCGGTATCCGGATCCGGGCTGGTCGCGGCAACACCGGCCGCGAAGACCGACACCTTCTGCAATTCCGGCGGCAGCGGCGTGATGTGCGCGATGCCCGGAACGGGCAGCAGCTCGCTCATCTGCTGAAAGCCGATTTCCGCTTCACCACGCGCGACGATGGCGCCCACCCGCACGCCGCCGCCGATGAGTCGGCTCTTCGGCAGCACGACATCCGCGATCCCGAGGCGCTGGACCAGTTCCGTGGTCAGGTACTGGCCGCTCACGCTGGCCGAGTACGCGATGGATTTCGCCGCGAGCAACGTGCGCCGCAGCGCGTCCGCCGTGCCGACGTCCGGCTTCGGCGCGCCTTCCCGCACCGCCAAGCCGATCACCGAGCGGGCCACCGGCATGATTCCTTCCGAAAACACCAGGCCTTCCGCGACAAACCCGCGCAGCACGGTGTCGGCTACGATGACGACATCTGCGACATCGCCGCGCTTCAGGCGGCTCGGGATGGAGGCATCCCCCGTGCCGATCGAAGTCGTCACCGTCACGACGGTTTTCCCGGTAAGCCGCTCCACCTCCGGGACCAGCGCGAGATGCGCTGCCGTGAACGCGCCCGAGGTCATTACCCTGATGTCGTTCGTCGTGTTCGCCATGACCGTTCGGAAACTCCCGTTGAATCGCATTCGCCATGCGTTCCACGAATCGCCGACCACCACCGCATCGGCGTCGTGTCGCTGTCCCGCAGACTAATTCAGGTCGACGCCGACTACGTCGTCGGCTTCGAATTCATCCGGGACCGTGCCATCACCCAGTCCGGTAACCATGGCCGCCAGGGTTTCGCTCTGCTTCACAAAATATTCGGCGCTGACCGGATCGAAGAAGCGCTGACCGATCGCGACATCGCGAAACTGGATGCGGCGGCGGGGAGGAAGGGTAGCCATGCGAACGGAGCGATTTCCGGATGATAGTCAGCAGCGTATTTTACCCGCGCGGCGCCGCGAGCGGTGCGCGCAGGCGCGCCTAATTGACGCCGACGAACGGCGGAACTTTCCGTTTGTAGCCCGCCAGCGCCTCGGTAATCTTGAACCGCGACGGAAACGGAAACGATATGTGCTTCTGTATCAGCGCGTCGCGCACGTATTTTTCTATCGGCATGCCCGCGATGACGCCCATGCCACCGAACAGCTCCATGCCCTGCTCGGTCAGCCGCTGGACCGCCGTGCCGGTGAAGGCGAGCGCCATGAGTTCGTAGGGCTGCTGCTCGACGCTGCCGTCCGCGATCGCTTCCGGGTGGTCCTTCACCCACGCCGCCGTCCAGATCAGCCGGCGCGATGCTTCGAGGTGCATGGCCATTTCGGCGAGGAACAGGCCGACCGCCTGGTGTTGAATGATGCGTTTGCCGCCGGAGGTCCGCTCCTGGGTGTACTTGAGCGTTTCCTCCAGCGCGGCGCGACCGACGCCGAGTGTGAGAGACGCGATCACCAGGTGCGTGCCCATGTCGGTGCGTCCCTTCGGTGCCGGCGGCAGGATGCGGCCTTTCGGCACGCGCACGTCGTCGAAGAAAATCTCAGCGTTGTCTCCGATGCGGCGCCCGATTTTCGACATCGGGCGGCGCACGAGGCCCTTCGAGTCGCCCTCGACGAGAAAGGGCTTGGCCCCGTCCGGGGTTTGCGCCATGACGACGAGCAGCTTCGCCATGTAGCCGACCGTCTGAAAATTCTTCGCGCCGTTGATGATCCACGAACCGTCCGGCTGCTCGGTGGCGCGGGTCTTGAATTTCGCGGTCTCCGGCGTCTCGGTGAAGTAGTCGAAGCCGAGGTCCGTGTCGGGCTCGTGTATCGCGACGGTCGTGAAATACAGATCGTCGTTCAGGAATTTCGGCAGGAAGTAGGCACGCTGCTCGGGCGTCATGCGCAGCTCGAACCAGTCGCGCGCGCGCCGCGCCGTCAGCATGAAGTAATAGGCGGTGCCGATGTCGCCGGCGGAGAGTTCCTCGGCGACGAGACAGTTCGTGAGCTGATCGGACGCGCCGGTGCCGCCGTTTTCTTCCGACAGCACGAAGGTGCGGAAGCCGAGCCGGGAGCCTTTTTTCAGCAGTTCGATCGGGACGCGCTTTTCCCAATTGGGTTCCTGGTCCAGCGCGAAGGAGACGGGTTTGATCTCCTTCTGCGCGAATTCGCGCGCAAGTTTCTGGAATTCCCGCTGCTCGTCGGTCAACCGGATATCGAACATGATCACCTCGAAATAAGACCGGAGAATATGGCGTGGCGGATCAAATGACAAGGGCGCGCCCGCCGGAATGCGCGCCGACCCGGCGCTTCCGCTATGATTCCACGTTCGATCCGATTCGTCACGGAGGAAGCCAGCATGTCCGAACCCATCCGCATTGGCGTCGTGGGCGGCGGCGCCAATACGCGGCGGCACCACATCCCCAATCTCAAGAAAATCGCGGGTGTCACGATCGCGTCGATCGCGAACCGCACGCGGGCTTCGTCGGAGCGCGTGGCCGGGGAATTCGGCATTCCGCGCGTGCACGACCACTGGCAGGACCTCGTCAACGATCCCGCGATCGATGCGGTGGTCATCGGGACCTGGCCTTACCTGCATTGCCCGGTGACGCTCGCGGCGCTCGCGGCCGGGAAACACGTGCTGACCGAAGCGCGCATCGCGATGAATGCCGCCGAAGCCCGGCAGATGCTCGCGGCGTCGCGCGCCCGGCCGGACCTCGTGACGCAGGTCGTCCCGGGTCCGGCGACGTTCGCGGCCGACCCGATGGTCATGCAGTTGCTCGCCGACGGCTACCTCGGCGAATTGCAGGCGATCGATCTGCATGTTTCGACCGGCTGGCTCGACCGCGATGCCGCGATGCACTGGCGCATGAACCGCGATTACTCGGGCATGAACATCCTGTCGATGGGAATCTGGTACGAGTGCATTTCGCGCTGGGTCGGGCCGGCAAGGGCGGTCATGGCCCGGACGCGCGTTGCAGTGCCGTACCGTTTCGACGCGGAGCGCGGCGAACGGCGCGCGGTGGAAGTGCCCGACCACGTCGAGGTGCTGGCCGATCTGGCGAACGGCGCGCTCGCGCGGCTGCACTGGAGCTCGATTGCCGGATTCATGCCGGGTCCGGAGGTCTGGCTCCACGGCACCGAGGGCACGCTGCGATTCGAAGGGCCGGGGGCCGTGCTCTCGGGTGGACGCCGTGGCGACAAGGCGATGACGCGCATCGCCATCCCGGAAGACAAGACCTACCGATGGCGGGTCGAGGACGAGTTCATCAATGCGATCCGCGGGCGCGAGCCGGTCCGGCGAACGTCGTTCGTCGACGCAGTCAACTACATGGATTTCACGGAGGCGGTTCACGTGTCGAGCCGCGAAGGTCGGCGCGTTTGCCTGCCGCTGGTCCCGCCCGCGTGACGGGCGGTTTCGTGTGATAGTCTCGACAGGCATATCATCATCTGGGGAAGCGCGATGTACGATCTCGTAATCCGGAACGGCACGGTGGTGGACGGAACAGGATTGCCGAAATATCGGGCGGACGTCGGCGTGCTCGGCGATCGCATCGCGGCGATCGGGCGCATCGGCGAACGCGGAAAGGAAGAGATCGATGCCGAAGGCCACGTCGTATCGCCGGGATTCATCGACGGCCATACGCACATGGACGCCCAGGTATTCTGGGATCCGCTCGGCAGCTGCTCCTGCTGGCACGGCGTCACGACCGCGGTGATGGGCAACTGCGGGTTCACGCTCGCGCCGGGATCCGCGGCGCAGCGCGAACTGATACTCGCCAACCTCATCCGGGCAGAGGACATCTCCGCGGATGCGATCGCGGCCGCGGTCCGCTGGGACTGGACCACTTTCCGGGAATACATGGGCGTGGTCGACAGGCTGCCGAAGGCGATCAACTATGCCGCGAACATCGGGCACTCGGCTCTGCGGACGTACGTGATGGGACCGCGTGCGTTCGAGCAGCAGGCATCCGCCGACGACATGGGCGCGATGGAGCATGAATTGCTCGACGCGCTCGACGCGGGCGCGATCGGCTTCACGAGTTCGCTTTCGACGGGCCACAAGCTGCCGGAGCCGGACAACCGGCCGGTCGCGTCGAATCACGCCTCGTGGGAGGAACTCTCTCGGCTCGTATGCGTCATGGGCTCGACGGGCCGCGGCATATTCGAGTACGCGCGGGAACGGGAATCCCGGTCGACGGACCCGAAAGTGCGCAAGGTGGTCAACGACAGGCTGCTCGACCTCGCGGTGCAAAGCGGCGTTCCGGTCACCTTCGGCATGCCGGCCGGAACCCCGGGGTCGCAGGATGCCCTGAAACTGCTGGACGACACGGCCGAGGCCGGCGGCCGCATGTTCGGCCAGACGCATACGCGCGGCATTTCACACGTGTTGTCGTTCAAGGGGCGCCTGCAGTTCGACGATTTCGACGATTGGGCGAAAGTGCGTGCGCTGCCGATCGACGAGCAGCGCCGGGTGTTCCGCGATCCCGCCGGGCGCAAGCGCCTGGTCGAAGCGACGAAGCAGGGCGCCTATCGAACGGGCGGCGGCGAGCCGCGGAAGCCGAGCTACGAGAACATGTACGTCGTGTACAGCGCCGTGTCGCGCAATCCCACCGTCGCAGAGCTGGCGGCGCAGCGCAACGTCGATCCGGTGGAAGTCATGATGGACCTCGCGCTGGACAGCGATTTCAACCAGTTGTTCATGCAGTTCGACATGACGACGGTGCCGAAGACCGACGAGGAGGCGCTCGCGACGCTGCGGCATCCGCGAACGGTCATGACGTTTTCCGATTCCGGCGCGCATGTGAGCCTGATCATGGATTCCTGCATCCACACGCACCTGCTGGCCTACTGGGTGCGCGAGCGCGGGGCGTTTTCGCTGGAGGAAGGCGTGAAAATGATCACGCTCGCGCCGGCGATGGCCTGGGGATTCACCGACCGCGGCCTGCTGCGCCCGGGTTGCATCGCGGATGTCAATATTTTCGATCCCGCGGTTCTCGCCCCGGAGTTGCCGACCATCGAGTACGACTTGCCGACAGGGGCGCGCCGGCTCAAGCAGAAGTCGACCGGCATCAAGGCGACGATCGTCTCCGGCCGCGTGGCGTTCCGGGACGGCGAGCATACCGGCGCGCTGGGCGGAAAACTGCTGCGGTCGACGCCTTCGGGCGTGCGGTAACGGCCGGCGGGCTCCGCCGGCTACTGCTGCGGAATGCCGCCGTCGCTGATGACGCGGGCCCAGCGCGCGCTTTCCGCGCGGATGAACTGCGCGAATGCATCCCGGCTGGAGGGCGCGGCCTCGATGACGAGTTCCTGGAATCGCTGCGTGACGTCTGCCGCGCGCAGCACCGTCGTGAGGTCGCCCTGAATCTTGTCGATTATGGAAACGGGTGTCGACGCCGGCGCGCACAACCCGTACCAGGAATTCACCTCGAAGCCGGGCAGCGCGGTTTCATGCATGGTCGGCACGCCGGGCAGTTGCGGCAGGCGCGCGAGGCTCGTCACCGCGAGCGCGCGCACGCGCCCGCTCTGGATCGCCGCGAGCACGCCCGGTGCCGACTGCAGGCTCGACGGAATTTGCCCGCCGATCACGTCGGCCAGCGCCTGCGGCGCGCCCTTGTACGAAACCTGCACGACGTCGATCCGCGTCGTGAGTCTGAAGTACTCCATCGTGAGTTGTTGCGACGTGCCCGCGGCGGATGTGCCGTAGGAGAGCCTGCCTGGATTGGCCCTGGCGTAAGCGATGAATTCCTTAACGGAGCGCACCGGCAGCGACGGATGCACGACCAGCACGTTCGGCGTCCGGCCGATGAGCGATATCGGCGCGAAGTCACGCTGGTGGTCGTACGACAGTTTCGCGTACAGGGCTCCGGCGATCGCGCTCGACGCGATGTTGCACTGAAACAGCGTGTAACCGTCGCCCGGCGCCCGCGCGGCAAACGCGGCGCCCAGCGTTCCGCCGGCACCCGACCGGTTGTCGACCACGACCTGCTGGCCCCACATTCGTGCAAATCGTTCCGAAATCAGGCGGGCGATGATGTCGGGCGAGCCGCCGGCGGGGAACGGCACGACGTAACGGACAGTCTTGACCGGGTAGGTTTGCGCAGACGCGACACCGGGGACGGACGCGGCCAGAGCCGCCACTACGAGCAGCGGCGCCGGGCTGCGGTTGATCATAACGTGGAACACGGCTGTCCTCTCGATCGGCCGCGGTGGCGACCCCAACCGGATTTTATGCGCTGCGGCTTCCCATGACACGTCTGCTGTTGCATCATCGGCCTTCCGCGCGCCGCGACGAAGCACGCGAAAATCGAAACGGGCGAAAACCGCATCACGACAATCTTCAGGGAATGCAGCCATGAAATGCACGATCGAACGGATGGAAGTATTCGGGGTGGAAATGCCGCTGGCCGGCACGTTTACCAGCGCGGGAATTTCGAAACAGGCGACCAAATGCGTGGTGGTGCGCC
>CAZMBS010000037.1:0-18445 GCA_964564295.1 uncultured Streptomycetaceae bacterium | reverse complement strand
GATAGGCGATGCGCTTGCCGGTGGATTCCCAGAACGCCTGGTCCTCGACGTCCCATTTACGCAAATCGGCGGTGGTACTGACCGGCTTTTCGCTTTGCATGGTCACACCTGCGTCGGAATGTTGCGCGCGGGATCGGGGTGCTTGACAGCCTCGGCCAGGCTCATCGGCCGAACCTCGGTGAAATACATCCACATCAGCGACACCCACACGATGCCGAACATCAGCATGAACGCGGAAGACCGCACACCCGTCAGGTCCACGAGCGCGCCGAACATGATGGGCAGGATGAAACCGCCCATGCCGCCCGCCAGCCCCACCACGCCGGATATGACACCGATGTTCTTCGGATAGTCGTCGGAGATGTACTTGAACACCGAGGCTTTGCCGATCGCGAACGCGATGCCCATCGCGAACATGAGTATCGTGAACACCGTCGGGTTGAGACCGATGTGAAACGTCTTCGGTCCGGAAACGGTATGAATCGTGAAATCAGTCTGCGGATACGACAGGAAAAAGAGGCAGAGCAGGCCGACCCACAGCACCCACCAGGTCACCGTGTGCGCGCCGTATTTGTCGGAAAACCAGCCCCCGATCGCGCGCAGTACGCCACCGGGTATGCTGAAGCCGGCGGCAAGCAGCGCCGCAAGCTGGATGTCGAAGCCGTACTCGGAGATGTAGTACTTGGTCATCCAGAGCGACAGTGCGACGTAGCCGCCGAACACGATCGAGTAATACTGGCTGTATCGCCACACGGTGGGATCCTTGAGAGCGAGCAGTTGCTCGCGCACCGTGACCCCGGACGCCGCCGCCGTATGGGATTCGTCCGTATGGGAAAAGAACCAGAACAGCACGGCCGTCACCAGCATGAGCACGGCGTAGACCTTCGGCACCATGGCCCATCCGTACGCGACAACGATCGTCGGCGCGACGAGTTTCGTGACGGCGGCCCCGGTATTGCCGACGCCGAATATCCCCATGGCGAGCCCCTGGCGGTTTCTGGGGAACCAGCGCGCGCAGTAGGCGATGCCGACCGTGAACGACCCGCCGGCAACGCCCACGAAAAGTCCCGTCACGAGAAAATGCCAGAACTCGGTTCCCCAGGAGATCATCCAGATCGGGATCACCGTCGAGAGCATCAGGATGAAAAATACGATGCGCCCGCCGAAGCGGTCGGTCCACATTCCCAGCGGCAGGCGGATCAGCGATCCCGTGAGCACGGGGGTTGCCACGAGTATGCCGAACTCGGTTTCGTTGAGGCCCAGCGATTGCTTGATGGGGATGCCGATGACGGCGAACATCATCCACACCATGAAGCACACCGTGAATGCCACCGTGCTCGATGTCACCACCGTCCACTGCTTGCGAACATCAGCCGCCATCGCACTTTCCTTTCCCTTACGCTGGTTCCCAACGTAACGTGCGGCAAGCGCCGGCGTTTTGACTTGCATCAAGTGTGCGTCAACTATCGCGCGTGCCGGCCGCCCTCCCGGCGGCGGTTCCGGCTCAAGGAGAACAAGGCCAATTCATCATTGCATTCATGTGCTTAGGCGCGCCGCGTCGCCTTCGTCGGAGGTATCGAACTGGCTTACAATTGCGGCGCCGCCCATGACTGTCACGATTCCCGAATACGAACACCGCGCAAGACACGAGGCGCAGATTGCGTCGTGGCTTTTTGTATGCTGCGCGCTGGTATTCGCCATGGTCGTTCTGGGCGGCGCGACGCGCCTCACGCATTCGGGGCTTTCCATCGTCGAATGGCGGCCACTGACCGGCGCGATTCCGCCGCTTTCGGCACAGGACTGGCAGGAGCTCTACGATCAGTACCGTCAGACTCCGGAGTACCTGAAGAAAAACGCCGGCATGACGCTCGACGGATTCAAGGGCATCTTCTGGCTGGAGTATTTTCACCGGTTGCTCGGCCGGATCATCGGCCTCGCTTTTCTGCTTCCGTTGCTCTACTTTCTCGCGCGCCGCCGGATCGCGCCGCCGCTCGGCTGGAAACTGGCGGGCATTTTCGTGCTCGGCGCGTTGCAGGGCGCGCTCGGCTGGTACATGGTGAAAAGCGGACTCGTCGACAACCCGCAGGTAAGCCAGTACCGGCTGACGGCGCACCTGTCGCTCGCTTTCGTGATTTATTGCGCGATGTTCTGGATCGCACTGGACATCACCGCGCCCCGCGCCGCCGCGACGGGCGGCGACACCCGACCGGTGCGCGTGCTCGCCTGGGTTGTGACCGGACTTGTCGCCTACATGGTCGTCACGGGCGGTTTCGTCGCCGGAACGCGCGCGGGACTCGCCTACAACACGTTTCCGCTGATGCACGGTCACATTGTTCCGCCGGATTACTTTACGCTGCAGCCGTGGCACGAGAATTTCTTCAGCAACGTCGCCGCGGTTCAGTTCAATCACCGCGCCGGCGCGTGGCTCGTCGCCGCACTGGTGCCGTGGCTCTGGTGGCGCGGCGCGCGCAGTACGATGCCGGGAAGGCCGCGATGGCTGTGTCACGCGCTGCTCTGCGCGGTTTTCGCGCAGATCGGGCTGGGCATCGCCACGCTGCTGAACGCGGTTCCGGTCGGGCTGGGCACCGCGCACCAGGGCGGTGCGCTCGTCGTGCTGACGATCGCGATCGCGCTCAACCACGCGCTGCGAAAAGCGGCATGACCACTCGCGCCGATGATTCCGTGGCTTGACCCGGACGATCCGTTCCCGCCGGTATCGCGCGCGCTGCGGCAACCCAATGGCCTGCTCGCCGCCGGCGCGGACCTTTCCACGGACCGGCTGCTGACCGCGTACCGGCTCGGCATCTTTCCGTGGTACAGCGACGGGGAACCGCTGCTGTGGTGGAGCCCGGACCCGCGCATGGTGCTGTTCCCCGCGGAGCTGAATCTGTCCCGATCGCTGCGCAAGCGCCTGCGCGCGCGCGCGTTCGACGTTCGCGCCGACACGGCGTTCGAGGTGGTGATGCGTGCCTGCGCGGCGCCGCGCGCCGGTCAGCCGGGCACGTGGATCACCGGGGAAATGGTCGCCGCCTATCGCGTTCTGCACGAATGCGGGCACGCGCACTCGGTCGAGGCATGGCTGAACGGCGAACTTGTCGGCGGGCTGTACGGCGTCGCGATCGGCCGCATGTTCTACGGCGAATCGATGTACACGCGCGCAACCGATGCCTCCAAAGTCGCGCTGGCACACCTCGTGCGACAGCTGTCCCGCTGGAACTTCGGCCTGATCGACTGCCAGATGAAAACGCCTCACCTCGCCCGTTTCGGCGCACGCGAGATTCCGCGTGCCGAATTTATGCGAAAACTCGGGGAATTGGTAAACTACGAGCCATCCGCGGGCGTGTGGCGACTCGACGATGACTTATTTGACTGAATTTCCGCTGTCGGTCCTCCAGTTCTACGCGACCGCGCCGTATCCGTGCAGCTACCTGCCGGACCAGATGGCGCGCTCGCAGGTCGCAACCCCCAGCCACCTGATCGACGGCCCGGTCTACAGCGAACTCGTTCGCGCGGGCTTCCGGCGCAGCGGCGCGTTCACCTACCGCCCGTACTGCGATCACTGCCGCGCATGCGTGCCTGTGCGCATCGTCGCCGGGGAATTCGCGCCGAATCGCGTGCAGCGCCGCGCGTGGAAGAAACACGCGACGCTCACCGCGCTGCTGCTGGACCTCAAATACAACGCCGAGCACTACGCGCTGTATCTCCGGTACCAGGCGCGTCGACACAGCGGCGGCGGCATGGATCAGGACAGTCGCGAGCAGTACCGGCATTTCCTGCTGCAGAGCAACGTCGAGTCCCGTCTCGTGGAGTTCCGGGAGAACGGCGTGCTGCGCATGGTCAGCATCGTCGACGAACTGCAGGACGGCCTGTCGTCCGTCTATACCTTCTTCGATCCGGACATGGCGGGCGCGAGCTACGGCACCTACAACATTCTGTGGCAGATTGAACGCTGCCGGGAACTGGACCTGCCGTACCTTTATCTCGGATACTGGATCGGGGAGAGCCGAAAAATGGCCTACAAGGTCCGTTTCCAGCCGATGCAGGGGCTGATCGGCGGCCGTTGGCAGCCGGTTTCCACCTGAATTTCCGGGCGAGCACAGCCCGCCGTGCGCATTCTGATCATAGAGGACGATCCGGCGATCGCCGCCAATCTGTACGATTTTCTCGAAGTGCGCGGCCATGCGCCGGATCATGCCGCGGACGGCGTGACCGGACTGCACCTTGCGGTTACCCAGCCCTTCGATGTCATTCTGCTCGACCTCGGGCTGCCGGGCATCGATGGTCTGGCGCTCGCACGCAAACTGCGCGAAGAATCCCACGTCGAGACGCCGATCCTGATGCTGACCGCGCGCGATGCGCTTCACGACAAGCTCTCGGGATTCGCGCACGGCGCCGACGACTACCTCGTGAAGCCGTTCGCGCTGAAGGAAGTGGAAGCGCGACTCACTGCGCTGCATAAACGGGCCGCCGGGAAAATGACCCAACGCACGCTGCGATCCGGCGGGCTTACGTTCGATCCGCGGTCACTCGCCGTCCGGATGGACGGCGCGAAGGTGAAACTGCCGCCAAAATGCATCCGCATCCTGGAACTGTTGATGACGGAGCCGGGCCGCGTGGTGGGTCGCGAGGAGATTGAAGCGAAGATCTGGGGCGAAGCGCAGAAGTCCGGCGACACGCTGCGCAGTCACATGCACGTGCTGCGCCGCGCGCTCTCCAGTGCGGGCGGCCACGATCCGATCGAGACCGTGCATGGGCTGGGTTACCGCCTGACGTCCGACACCGATGATTAAGTTCGACCTGCGGCTGCGGATCGCGGCTGCGATCGCCCTCGCGTGCATCGCCATCGTCGGCGCGCTCGGCGTGACGCTGTACATCGCATCCGAGGAAATGGAGGAAGCGCTGGTCGAACAGATCGTGTCGGAAGAGCTGGATTTCCTGGTCCAGCGTCACCGCTCGAATCCCGGCTACGTACCTGCGCCGGGGCCGAACCTCCAATACCATATCGTGCGCACGCCGGCGGACGCGGCAAACCTGCCGGCGGTCCTGCGCGCGCTGGGGCCGGGCCGGCACGAACTCGACCTCGGACATGGACTGGGAGAACGGCATGTCGCCGTGCAGCAGTCCGGCGACACGCGCTTTCTGGTCGTTTATGACGTGGGGCCGCATGAACGGCGCGAACAGCAGTTCAAGAATCTGCTGCTGTTCGCACTGGCCGCGGTGGCCCTGATTTCGCTCGGTGCAGGTTATCTTCTGGCGGTGGCGCTCACGCGCCAGTTAACCGATCTTGCGAATCGAGTATCCGTGCGCGCGACGAATGAATCCCATGCGCTACTGGAACGCAGCGGGCAGGACCGGGAAGTCGCGGCTCTGGCGCGTGCCCTCGACCGGTATCATTCGCGCATGCTCGGCATGATCCGGCGCGAGCAGGAGTTCACGGCCAATGCCAGCCACGAACTGCGGACTCCGCTCACCGCGATCCAGACCAGTTGCGAGCTTCTTGCGCTCGAACCGGGCCTTTCGGACAAGGCGCGCGAACGAATCGACTATGTGGCCGCCGGCACGCAACGCATGGCGGGACAGCTCGATACGCTGCTGTTCCTGGCGCGCGAACCGGAACCGGCGAACGTCGAGTCCGTCGCGCTGCGCGCGTGCGTGCAGGATGCAGCAGATCCGTTTCGCGGTGAACTCGCGCGCAAGGGCGTTGCGTTTGACGTCGCGGTCGCGCCGGAAGACCGGGTCGATGCCGACCGTCGCGCGTTGCACATCGTGCTCGCCAATCTGATCCGGAACGCGTCGCGCCATACGGAGCACGGGTTTGTGCGGGTAACCTACGCCGGCCGGAAAATCACCGTGGCGGACTCCGGCACCGGCATCGGTCCGGAAGCGCTGCCGCGCATCTTCGAGCGCTATTATCGCGGCGGGGATAGTCCGGACGGGCTCGGTCTCGGATTGGCGATCGTCAAGCGTATCTGCGAGCACGCCGGCTGGAGCATCGTCGTGGAAAGCGCCCCCGACGAGGGCTCCGCGTTCAGTATCACGTTTCCCTGACGCGGCCTGCCCGGCGACTGTCCTGCGCGTTCCGGGGCCCCGCCCTTCACGTTTCCTTCACACGGATTTGATGAATTCTTCGCGGGCGGCTTGGTAGCCTTCCGGGTCGAATCACATCGCCCGCGCCCGGGTGCCAGGGGAATCATCCGTGTCCGTCGCCCGCCTCAACCCGCTGTTGCCCGCCGTCCCGGTGCCCGCGTCAAGCGGCCACCAGCGCTATGCGCTCATCTGGATCGTTGCGGCGGTCTATGGCGTGATTTCGACGCTGACGCGCTGCGTTCTCGCCTCCAGAGCGCTTGCCGCGACGCAGATCGTCGCGACCGACCTGCCGTACGTCATGGCCACCGGATTCGTTCACGATGCCGTGACGAGCCTGTACCTTGCCGTGCCGTTCGCGCTGTATGTGCTGCTTGCGCCGCAGCGCCTGTATCGTCGCGCGGCGCACCGGGTCATCGTGTGGGTGCTGCTTGCCGTAACGATCTTCGGATTGACGTACCTTGGCGCCGTCGAATACTTCTTTTTTGACGAGTTCAATTCGCGGTTCAATTTCGTCGCGGTCGAGTACCTGATCTATCCGCATGAAGTATTCGTCAATATCTGGCAATCCTATCCGGTCGGCATGGTGCTGATCGCGACCGGTCTCGTCACCGGATGCCTGGTGTGGATCGTGCGCACGCGCGTTGGCGTGGCGCTCGCGTCGGAGTCCCGCCTCGTACACCGGCTGAAACCGGCAATTGCCCTGCTGGGCGCGGTTGCGGCGGCTCATCTGGCGATCGACAGCCAGACCGGCCGCGCCAACGTGAATCGCGTGGCCGATGAAATCGCGGCAAACGGCATCTACTCCTTTTTCAACGCAGCCGCGACCAACCATCTCGACTACGACGCGTTCTACCTTACGCTCCCGGAATCGGAAGCGGTGGCGCGCGCGCGGCGCCTCGTCGCCCAGCCCAGCGCGACGTTTCTGCCGGGTGCCGCGAATCCCCTGGCCCGGCACGTCCAATATGCGGGCAAACCCAAGTTATTGAATGTAATAGTACTTTTGCAAGAATCGCTCGGCGCGGAATTCGTCGGCGCCTATGGTGCGCCACAGAGTTACACGCCGCATCTCGATCGTCTCGCAGCCGAGAGCCTGGTATTCACGCGCACCTATGCCACGGGCACCCGAACGGTGCGCGGCATGGAGGCGGTAACCGCGTCGTTCCCGCCGGTCCCCGCGGAGGCCATCATCAAGCGCGAGCACAACGAGGGCATGTTCAACTGGTCGACGGTGATGCGCGAGAACGGCTACAGCCCGACGTTCATCTACGGCGGCTACGGCACGTTCGACAACATGAACCATTTTTTCGGAAACAACGGCTATCGGGTCATGGACCGATCCGGTATGGACGCAGCGAAATTCGCCAATATCTGGGGCGTCTCCGACGAAGACCTGTTTCGCAACGCGCTGCGGGAGTTCGACCGGCAGCACGCGCGCGGCGAGCGCATTTTCTCGGTGGTCATGACGACTTCGAATCACAAGCCGTTCACGTTTCCGCCGGGAATCGCGGGCGTGAAACCGAAGGGCGGCGGCCGCGAGGCAGGGGTGCGCTACGCCGATTACGCGATCGGGCGCTTCATCGAAGACCTCCGACAACGACCCTACTTCGACGACACGATGGTCGTCATCGTGGCGGACCATGGGGCCCGCGTGTACGGGCGCGAAGATATCCCGCTGCCGACCTACGAAATTCCATTCATCGTCTACAGCCCGCGCCATGTCGCGCCGCGCCGCGTCGATACGGTCACGAGTCAGCTCGACGTGGCGCCGACGGTACTGGGTCTGCTCAACCTGACTCACGACAGCGCATTCTTCGGTCGCGACGCGCTCGCCGGAAGCACGGAGAATGCCGCCCACTTTCTCAACCACAACCGCGACATTGCGCTCTTTCGCGATGGCAGGTTGCACCAACTCGGATTCCGCAAGACCGCGGCCACGCTCGATTACGACCCGGCGTCGCGCCGGCAGACGCGCGCACCGACGGATATGGAAGGCGTGAAGGACGCCGCGAGCGTCTACCAGATTGCTTACGCGTTGTACTCGCGCCGTGAATACCAGGCGCGCTGATCCGCCGCCGGTCCCATCTGCAACTCCGGACCGCGATTTCCAATGGGCCTGGATCGCCGTGCCGGTTGCAATGGCCTGCGCGCTCGTCGTACTCGATACGATCGACATCGACCGGATCGTGGCGCACTGGTTCTTCGACCCCGCCACGGCGAGCTTTCCGCTGCGCCACGCTTTTTTCCTCGACACCGTCATGCACCACGGAGCAAAGGTTCCAGTCGCGCTGGTGACGTGTCTCGTGATCGCCGGGTTCCTGCTTTCCTACGTCGTCACCGCGCTCGAACCCCTGCGGCGAATCTTGTTGTACCTCGGGCTCGCGCTCGCGATCGCCCCGGCGACGGTGAGCGTGCTGAAAACGACGAGCGCCAGACACTGCCCGTGGGATCTCGAAGAATTCGGCGGACTTGTCCCGTACGCGCGCCTGCTCGATCCGGCGCCGCCATCGATCAGGCCCGGCCGGTGTTTTCCCGCCGGACATGCATCGACCGGGTTCACGTTGATGGCGTTCTACTTTGCCGGACGCGCGTTGCAGAGACGCTTCCTCTCGCGGGCCGGACTTGCGGCGGGTCTGCTGCTCGGCGTCGCGCTGGGAACCGGCCGCATGATCCAGGGCGCGCATTTTCTGAGTCACACGCTATGGTCGGGACTCGTGTGCTGGATCGTGGCGTTGTGCCTGTACTGGCTGGTCCTGACGCCGCTGCACGAGGGCCGCATTCGCGCCGCATAGACCTTCGCGCATCGGCCTGACGGTGCCGCATCGCGCGGCGCGGTTAAAATCCCGCCATGCCGTTCCGATCCGAGCAGTCCAGTCCGGTTGATGCCGTAAACGCGTTGTTGCCGCAGACGCAATGTGCGCAGTGCGGTTTTCGGTGTTGCCGGCCGTACGCGGAGGCCATCGTCGCCGGGCAGGCCGACATCAACCGGTGCGCGCCGGGCAGCGATGCGGGCGTGCGCGCGCTTGCGGAGCTGCTCGGCGTGGCGCAGCGCCCGCTGGACCCGCGTTTCGGGAACCACGAACCGCCGTCGGTGGCGATTATCGACGAGCCCGCATGCATCGGTTGCACGCTGTGTATACAGGCCTGCCCGGTCGATGCGATCGTGGGCGCCGCGAAGTGGATGCACACGGTCATTGCGGCGGAATGCACGGGTTGCCGGTTGTGCATACCGCCGTGCCCGGTGGACTGCATCACGATCGTGCCGACCGGAGAAGCCGACACGCACGACCGCACGATGGCAATGGCAACTCGCGCCCGGCGGCGTTACGACGCCCGGAACGCGCGGCTCGCGCGCGATTCGCGTGCACACCGCAAGCCGGTAGACGACGAATCCGGCGAACACAGCAAGCACGCCACGATTGCACGCGCCGTCGCGCGCGCGCGCGACCGACTGGCGCGCAGCCGGGTAAACGACAGCGAAAACAAATAATCAGGTCGATTAGGTAGATCAACAGGCCGCGGTCAGCGGCCGAGGATTCCGCGAAGGATTCCCGACGGATCGACGCCACCACCACGCCGGCCGCCCGATGGCGGGGGCGTCGACGCCGCGGGCTCGGACTCCCGCAATCCCCTCGCACCCGGCGCCTGCACGGGATCGGCACTGCGTGCCGGGCCCGCCTCGGCCGAGATGATCCGGATCGCCGGTTCCTTGCCGCCGGCGAGCGCCTGGGCGCGCGGCGTCATCGCGTCGCCCAGCTGTGTCAGCCGTTCGCCCGGTTGCGGATGCGTGCTGAACAGCAACGCGAGCGATGCATCCGACGTGCCGCGCGCCGCGAGCTTGTGCAGAACCTCGACGAGACCGAAACCGCCGTAACCGGCACGCGCCGCAAGCACGACGCCAATGGCATCGGCCTCGAATTCCGCACCTTTGTCGAGCCCGCGGGCCATGACCTCGGCACCGGTACCGATCATGTTGGACAGCAGCGCCGAACGGCTGCCGCTCTGCGCGAGCTGCGCGCCCGCGGAAACCGCGGCGCTCTTCTGCATCACCGTGACGTGGTGCCGCTTCACGATGTGGCCGATTTCGTGGCCCAGCACGCCGGCAAGCTGCGCTTCGTTGTCGAGAATTTCGTACAGGCCGCGCGTGATCAGCACGTAGCCGCCCGGCGCCGCGAACGCATTGATCGACGCGGTATCGATCACGCCGAATCGCCACGGCAGATCGGGCCGTTCGCTCTGCAGTGCAATCCAGCGTCCGACGCGATTCACGTACGATTGCAGCTCACGGTCGTTCACGAGCGGCGCCGCGCCGAGCACGCGCCCCGCGATCTCGCGGCCGATGGAGATCTCCTCCTTTTCGTCGATGCCGGCCGCGGCGGTCGCGAGGTCCTTGCCCGCGCCGAGAATCCGCCCGAGATCGAACGACGCGGCCATGCTGGTCGCCGCGAGCGAGCCCGCCACGGCCAGAACGACAAACTTGCGGGCGCTCATGGCGTCCTCGCATCGAAATAGTCGATGCGGGCCGGCGTGAGGCCCGTGGCGTTCGCCGCGGCTTCGGCATCGGGACGGCTCGCCGCGCTCTGGTCGAGCAGCTTCATCTGACCGCCATCGAATCGCGCCTGCTTGAGATCTTCTTCGTCGAGGCCGCGTATGCCGATGGTGCTCGTCACGGACACGCTCTGGCGCGGACCGAATACCCGACCCAGCGCCGATCCGCCCGAAGCCGGGGCCGCTTCCGGCTTTCCACTCGCAAACCGCACGTTGAACGACAGCAGCCAGCCGGTCGCGTCCGCCGACTTGAGATGGAGCCAGGCGCCGCTTTTCGCGACGACCTCGGCAGCGCTGCCCTGTTTGAGCGTGGCAACCACCCTGGATTCGAACCGCGCCTCGGAATAAAGCGGGGCGTCCCGTTCCAGCGTTACCGGCTGCGCGAATGCGCCACTCGCGAACAGCACCGCGCAGATGGCAATGCCGCCTCGAACGGCAGCCCGCTTCGCTGCCGGATATGCCAAAAAAACGCTGTCGCGCCAATTCGCCATGTTGCACCAATTATAATGACGGCAACCTTGCAATACTACCTCCCGGTCACGCCATGAACGCGGCAAAACGTCACGAAATTTTCGCGCGATTGCGTGCCGACTGCCCCGAGCCGCGTACGGAACTCGAGTACCGGACGCCGTTTCAACTGCTGATCGCGGTCGTGCTGTCGGCTCAGGCGACGGACCGGAGCGTGAACCTCGCAACTGCCCGGCTGTTTCCCGTGGCAGGCACCCCGGAAGCGATACTGAAACTCGGACAGGCAGGACTGGAACGGCACATCCGCACCATCGGCCTTTATCACACCAAGGCGAAGAACATCCTTGCCACGTGCCGCATGTTGATCGAACTGCACGGCGGTGAAGTTCCGAGAACGCGCGGCGCGCTGGAAGCGCTGCCGGGAGTCGGCCGGAAAACGGCGAACGTGGTCCTCAACGTGGCCTTCGGCGAGCCCACGATCGCGGTCGACACGCACATCTTTCGCGTATCCAACCGGACCGCCATCGCGCCCGGAAAAAACCCGCTGGAAGTGGAGGAGCGGCTCGTGAAATTCACGCCGCAGGCGTTCCGCCGTCACGCGCACCACTGGCTGATTCTGCACGGCCGCTACACGTGCACGGCGCGCGCTCCGAAGTGCCCGCAGTGCGCGATCAGGGACCTGTGCGAATTCCGGGGAAAAACTCCGGAGTAGCTCTGGAAGACCGGTGTCTGGCGCCCGGCCCTGCCCGGCCCTAGTACTTGACGACGAGCCCCGGCTGGCGCGAATAGAAGGCCGCGAGGTCCTGCATGTCCCGCAGTGTCAGGTTGGCACCCATCGGCGCCATGACGGCGTTCTTGCGCGCGCCGGACTTGTAATCCTGCATCGCACGCACGAGGTAATCGTAATTCTGCCCGGCCAGCTTCGGAAAATCCGCAGACGCGCTGTTGCCGTCCGCGCCGTGGCACGCCACACAGGCCTTCGATTTTTCCTTGCCTGCGGCCGGGTTACCGGCTTGCGCGACACCACCGACGATCAGTCCGACCAGCGATGAAACGAGCAGCAACGTTCTCATCTTTCTCTTCCTCGCCTTACTTCGCCGCCGTCTGCACGGCCTGCTGCGAATAATAGGCCGCGATGTCGGCCATATCCTTGTCCGTCAGTCCCGCCGCGATGGCCCGCATGGTGGCGTGATTGCGCCCGTTGCGTTCGCCCGCGCGATAGGCCTGCAGCGCCTTGACGATGTACGCCGAGTGCTGCCCGCCGAGCTTGGGCACGCTGTACACGGTCGGAAACGCGGTCTTGTAACCCGGAATGCCGTGGCATCCGGCACACATGCTCGTTTTCTGCTGTCCGGCGACGGGATCGCCGTCGGCGGCGGCCGCCGCACCCGCGGCAACGGCGAGCGCAATGGAAATGCCGAGTACGGTTGCAGGTTTCATGTCGAATTTCATCGGTTCGGGACGAGGCGTTGGAGTGGTTCGGTGACAGCGCGATTATAACCGAAAATTCCGGGAAATCACCCGCGTTGCCGGGCTGCGGTGCTTGGCCGATAATGTTGCGTCACCTTGCCGAATCTCCCCGCCCAGCCGCTGACGAACGACCGCGCACCGCCGCAAGGACGGCTCGCGGCCCTGTTGCCGTTTCTGCGCTGGTTTCCGATCTCGCGGCAGGATCTGCGAGCCGACCTTGTCGCCGGCACGACGGTTGCCATGGTGCTGGTGCCGCAGTCGATGGCCTATGCGCAGCTTGCCGGCATGCCCGCCTACTACGGACTCTATGCGGCGTTCCTGCCGGTGATCGTCGGCGCGTTGTGGGGATCGTCGCGCCAGCTCGCCACCGGCCCGGTCGCCATGGTGGCGCTCCTGACGGGCTCGTCGCTCGTGCAATTCGCGCAGCCGGGCACGGACCAGTTCGTCGCGTTTGCCATTGCACTGGCCCTGATGGTCGGCTTCATGGAACTCGCGCTCGGCGTGTTTCGCCTGGGCGCCATCGTCAATTTCGTCTCCCATCCGGTCATCGTCGGATTCACCAACGCGGCGGCGATCATCATCGCGTTGTCGCAGCTCAACAAGGTCATGGGTGTGCCGGTTTACCGCGGCGAGCATTTTCTGGTGGACATCTGGGGCGTGCTGCGCCAGGCAG
Source organism: uncultured Streptomycetaceae bacterium (assembly GCA_964564295.1). Lineage (GTDB taxonomy): Bacteria > Pseudomonadota > Gammaproteobacteria > Burkholderiales > SG8-41 > CAZMBS01. The sequence continues at coordinate 5,202 of CAZMBS010000037.1, read as the reverse complement.
GCGACAGCCACATACCCTCGATCCTCATGGGACTCGCTGCGCTCGCGATCATGATGACGATCCGTCATTTTCGGCCGCTGTGGCCGGGCGTGCTGATCGCCGTCGCCGTCACGACGGCCGTATCGTGGGCAATCGGCTTCGAACGCAATGCCACCGCGGACATCAGCCAGTTCCAGGAGCAGTCGGTACGCAACGCGATCGAAGCCACCGCGGCGCTGGCCAACCGCAACCACGAAATCGCGACTGAAATCGCCGCGAAAAGCGAAGAGTCGCGGCGCTACCAGAAGAATTTTCCCGACGGACATCCCCGCATCCTCGCCTTGGAGTACGACGTCGACCTGCTGCGGTTCGAATTGCGCGTGATCGAGCGCGAACAGCGCCTGCGGCGCGCGGAAATCGGCAAGTTCAAGCTCGTGATGGTTCCCGGGGAAGCGGGTGACATGCCGCGGTATTACCTCGAGGGATTGCGCCCCGCCGAGCAGGCGACCGACGGCAGACTGTGGCGCATTTCCCGCGTCGGGGCGGGCAGCGTGGCGCTCGCGGGCGGCGGGGAGGTCGTCGGCGCGATTCCTCCGGGGCTGCCGAGTGTGGGCATGCCCAGGCTCACATGGGAGATGATCGTGACGCTGCTGTCCACGGCGTTCGTGATCACGCTCGTCGGCTTCATGGAGGCGATTTCGATCGCGAAAGCCATGGCGACGACCACCCGGCAGCGCGTGGACCCCAATCAGGAACTGATCGGTCAGGGGCTCGCCAACCTCGTCGGCGGCCTGTGCCACGCGTTTCCGGTCAGCGGCTCGTTCTCGCGGTCCGCGGTCAACCTGGCGTCCGGCGCGGTGACCGGCATGTCGTCGGTCTTCACCGGTATCATCGTGCTCGGCACGCTGCTCGCGCTGACGCCGCTGCTGTACCACCTGCCGCAGGCAGTCCTCGCCGCCGTCATCATGATGGCGGTCGTGAACCTCGTGAATTTCAACGCGATCCGGCACGCCTGGCACGCACACCGCCATGACGGTGCCGCGGCGCTCGTCACGTTTATCGCGACGCTGGGTCTCGCGCCGCACCTCGACGGCGGCATTCTGGTGGGCGCGAGCCTCGCCATCGTGCTGTACCTCTACCGCACCATGCACCCACGGGTCGTGATCCTGAGCCGGCATCCGGACGGAACGTTGCACGATGCCCGGCTCTACAACCTGCCCACCAGCGAGCACATCATCGCGATCCGCTTCGACGGTCCGCTTTACTTCGCCAACGTGCCGTATTTCGAAGACGCGATACTGGGCGAGGTCGCGCACAAGCCGAAGGCCCGGCACGTGCTGGTCGTCGGCGATGCCATCACCGAACTCGACGGCTCCGGTGAAGAGGTGCTGCGCGCGCTCGTCATGCGTCTGCGCGAGAACGGCATCAGCCTCGTATTCAGCGGACTCCGGCTGCCGGTGGAAACCGTCATGCGCAATACGGCGCTCGACCGATTGATCGGACCGGACAACCTGTTTCGCGACGAAGAGGCCGCGCTGGAGGCGATCTACGCTCGCGTCGCGGACCCCACGTTCGATCGCGCGACCTGTCCGCTCGCTTGCGCGGCGCCGCGCAATGCTTGAACGGTGGCCGCCGGATGGCGGACCGCTGATCAAGAATTTCTGTATACCATTGATATTAAAAGATATTTTCTGACGGTCGATTTGCCCCGTAAAATTCGTCGTCATGGGGAAACGTCTGACCAGGATCTACACGCGAACCGGCGACGACGGCAGCACCGGCCTCGCGAACGGATCGCGGGTGGCCAAGAACGATCTGCGCATCGAAGCGATGGGGGCTGTCGACGAACTGAACAGCGTGATCGGGCTGCTGCTTGCGGAGCGGCTGCCGGCGCGCGTGCGAGCGGTAACGGAAGGCGTGCAGCATGACCTGTTCGACCTGGGCGGTGAACTGAGTCTGCCGGGACATACGCTGCTTTCCGCGGCCCACGTCGCCCGCGTCGAACAGTGGCTCGATACGTTCAACGCGACGCTGCCGCCGCTGCGCGATTTCATCCTGCCCGGCGGCACGCGCGCGGCGGCGCTGGCCCATCTCGCCCGAACCGTGTGCCGGCGCGCCGAACGCCGCGTCGTTGCGCTGTCCGTGCGGCAGACCGTTGCTACGGTTCTGCCGCAATATCTCAATCGGCTCTCCGACCTGCTGTTCGTCGTCGCCCGCGTCGCGAACCGCGCGGGACGGCGACGCGACGTCCTGTGGGTGCAGGGCAAGAACCGGGGGGAGCGCTGATGGCCGACACTGCCGCAGCGCAAAATGCCCGCCTGGCCGCACTGCTCGCCCGGTGCGGACTCGGCGAGCAACGCGCGTTCGCGGAACTCTACGAGGCAACCTCGGCGAAACTGTTTGGCGTCGCGCTGCGTATATTACGCAGGCAGGACTGGGCGGAGGACGTTTTGCAGGAAAGCTACGTGAACATCTGGCGCCATGCCGCGGACTACGCGGCCGCGAAAAGCGCGCCGGTCACCTGGATGACCAGCATCGTGCGCAACCGCGCGCTCGACTGGCTGCGGCGGCCCCGCGTCGAATCGGGTGGCGATGAATACGACATCGCCGTGGAATCGTGGGCCGACGACGCCCCGCAGCCGCACGAGGCGCTGGCGCGCAGCGCCGAAGGCGCCGCACTCGCCCACTGCCTCGAAATGCTCGACGGCCGGCAGCGGCAAAGCATCGCGCTCGCGTTCTTCCACGGCCTGTCGCACTCCGAGATCGCCGCCCACATGCGCGAGCCGCTGGGGACCGTAAAGACCTGGGTGCGCCGCGGCCTCGAGAAGCTGAAGGGATGCCTCGCGACGGAAGGCGCCGCATGAACTACGGCAGTCCGGAACTGCGGGACAGCCTTGCGGCCGAGTACGTGCTCGGAACCATGCGTGGCGCGGCGCGCGCGCGCTTTGCCAGCCTGCTCAAGTACGATCCCGACCTGCGCCGGCGAGTCGCGGAATGGGAAACGCGGCTCACACCGCTCGCACTCGCAGGAAGCGATATTGCGCCGCCGAGCAGCCTGTGGCCCCGCATACTCGCGCGTCTGGGACAAGGCAATGCGGGACGGGACAACGCAGGCGCCGTCGTCCGCTCCGGCGCATTTGCGAGTCTTGCGTTCTGGCGCAGCATCGCCGTCACCAGCACCACCGCGGTGCTCGCGCTGGGCATTTTCACCGCGAGCCGCCCTGCGCCGGAGCCACCGGTCGCGATGGTTGCGGTGATGTCGACGGAAAAAGCGGAACCCGCGATGGTCGTATCCTGGCCGCCGCAGAAGTCCGCGCGCGAACCGCATGTCCGCATCAAGGTGATCAAGGACCATGCGACCATGCCGGACAACACGTCGTGGGAACTCTGGATGCTGCCGGGTGGCAAGGCCGCGCCGGTTTCGCTGGGGCTCGTGGGTCTCGACGAGAATCAGGTCGTTAAATTGAAGCCGGAACACGCCGGCATGATCGGCAAGGCGTGGGGCGTTGCGTTGACCGTCGAGCCGAAAGGCGGCTCGCCGACCGGCGCACCGACAGGGCCCGTGATCTTCAAGGGGCAGTGCGTCAAGATCCTCTGAACGCCGTCCGCGCGGACGCAGAACGATCGGGACGTCAGCGCCGCGCGAGCCGGTGCTGCTCCAGGGCATCGCACACCGCCTGTGCGCCATCGGCGATGCGCGGCGTCGGGCGCTGGATCAGGTCCGGCGCGACGTGGAAGACCGGCGTGTCGCGCAGACGTCCTGCGCCGGCGTCGCGCCAGCGTGCTCGAAATGCCCGCGCGTCCCCTTCCGAACCGCCGCCCAGAATCACGTCCGGCTGCGCGGCCAGCGTGGCCTCGTATGAAACCGCCGGCGTCAGGCTGCGCTCCCGCGCGAACACGTTGCGTCCGCCGCATCGGCGCAGCACGTCGTCGATCAGATGCGCGCCGCCGACCGTCAGCAACGGCCGGTGCCAGATTTCGTAGAACACGCGCACCGTTGGCCGGCGTGCAAACGCCGCCTCGAGCGCGTCGATCCTGTTCGTAAATTCCCGTTCGGCGCGCTGCGCCTGCTCGAGCGTGCCGGCCAGCCTGCCGATGGTAGCAAGCAGCCTCGCGATATCGGGCAGGCGCCGCGGCTCGGTCACGAAAACCGGCACGCCCATGCGCTCCAGGCGATCGATGTCGCGTACCGGGTTGCCGCTTTGCCACGCCAGCACCAGGTCCGGCTTGAGATACAGGATGCGTTCGACATCCACCCGCGCGGCATCCCCGACGGACGGCAACCGCGCCGCCTCGGCCGGGAAATCGCTGAACCGTACCACGCCAACGATGCGAGAACCGGCGCCGGCCGCGTAGACCAACTCCGTGATGTGTGGCGCCAGCGAGACAATGCGCGCGGCAGGCGCAGACAGCGTGACCGGGACTCCCCGGTCGTCGTGCTCGCGCACGGCGCCCCCCGCAGCAGCCGGACATCCCGTCGCGCATGCCCAAAGAGCGAACAGCAGCACGCACCTGCGGGCCCGGCCAGACACCGTTACCGGTTGCCTTCCATGTATTGCAGCAGCTTCGCGCTGGTCTGCCGCAGCCGCAGCGACAGCATGGTGACGAGTTTCACGAGGATTTTCGAGCCGAGCGACGGGTGGTCGAGTATGATTTTCGCCATGTTGTCGCGCGTGAGCACGGTGAACAGGGTCGGCTGGGTCGCGACGCAGGTGGCGAACCGCGGTTCACCGTCGATCATCGACATCTCGCCGAGCGTCATGCCGGGCCCGACGCTCGTCATGTGCTGCTGTTCCTCGCGGTAGCCCTTCTTGAGAATATCCACGTCGCCTTCGATGACGAGCAGCATGTAGTCGCCCGGGCCGCCCTCGTGGATGATGGTCTCGCCGGCCTGTGCGCGGTAGACGTCCATGTATCCCGCGAGCACCGCTATTTCCTCGCGCGACGACTCCGCGAAAAACGGCGACTTGCCGACGAGGCTGAATATCTCCTCCGTCAGCATCGTGCCGTCGCCCACGCGTTCGAGCATCAACCGGCTCGTCTGATTCGATACCGCCTCGGGTTGATCCTGTGCCATCACCCCCCCCGCGAGTTCGATGCCCGCCCGGCCGGACGCGTGTGTCGTGCGCGCAGGCCTTACTCCGCCGATTCGGCTTTCAGTCTCCGCTTGCGCACGCCGTCGGCGAGCGCCTCCAGCACTGCCTTGCTTTCGTCCCATCCGAT
>CAZMBS010000036.1:0-18458 GCA_964564295.1 uncultured Streptomycetaceae bacterium | reverse complement strand
CTGCAGCAGCTCCACGGCGCGCGCGCGCGCGGCGGGCATCGTCATGCCGAGGTGGATCAACAGCGGCTCCATGATCTGGAAGCCGATCGTGAGCACCGGGTTGAGCGACGTCATCGGCTCCTGGAAGATCATCGCGATATCGCGACCGCGGATCTCGCGCATCGCATCATCGGGCAGCGACAGCAGATCGCGCCCCTGGAACAGGATGCGGCCGCCGACCACGCGACCGGCCGGCTTCGCGAGCAACCGCATGATGGCGAGCGACGAAACCGACTTGCCGCAGCCCGATTCGCCGACCAGCGCCACGATTTCGCCCGCGCGCACCTGGTACGAAATGCCCTCGACCGCGCGCACGACGCCGCGCGTCGTCACGAAATGGACGTGGAGATTCTCGACTTCGAGCAGCCAGGGGCTGGGCGCGGCAGCAGGCGCCGTCGCGCCGGTTGTGGCGATGACTTGGTCCATCCTCCGGAGGCACTGCGTTATTGGTGTGGTCTCAGGCTATTGACCACCATGCGGATTGTCAAGCACGATCGGAGAACGCGCCCGTCGTGCCGCGATTGACTCGGCCCGACTGATGGCTTCGCTGATCACGCACAACGATGTCGCCAATGCGATTGCAGATTTCCCTGACCCGCCGCGCGTTTGTGAGTCATCGTGTGGTCGCCGACACGCTGCCATTCCAGCTGCTTCGCCGCCGGCGCATGGTTGCGGCATAATGCCGCGACTCCATTACAGGGATCCATCATGCCGGCATATACCACCGCCAGCGGCCTGGTCATCGAAGACCTCGTTACCGGGGACGGCGCCGAAGCCGCTTCAGGGCACGAAGTCACCGTGCACTACACGGGCTGGCTCGTCACGGGCGAGAAATTCGATTCGAGCAAGGACCGCGATGACCCGTTCGTGTTTCCGCTTGGCGGCGGTCGCGTGATTCGTGGCTGGGACGAGGGCGTGGCCGGCATGAAGGTCGGCGGCACCCGCAAACTTACGATTCCGCCCGCGCTGGGTTACGGCGCGCGCGGCGCCGGCGGCGTGATACCGCCCGATGCCACGCTGGTGTTCGAGGTGGAACTGCTCGCGACCGGCTGACCAGAATACTCGATGAAGCCGAGCCGATTTCAGCGCTGACGTCGATCGGTCAATAACCGAGCGCGAGTCCGCCAGGCCGCGGATCGGTCGCCCCACGAATCACGCCGGCGGTGTGGTCGAACTGGATCAACTGCACCGCGCCACCGCCCGACCATGGTCCCAGCGTTTCGACGACATGGCCGCGTTGCGCGAGCCCGTCGCGCGATGTCGCTGGCACACGGCTTTCCACGCGCACCACCGGCGCGCGCCCGAGGTTGGCGGGATCGGTGCCGGGAAAGCTGTACCACCGCGGCGCGTCGATTGCATCCTGCAGCGACATGCCGTGATCGACCACGTTGGTGATGACCTGGGTGCTCCACTGGGTTTGCTGGTCCCCGCCGGGCGTGCCGCCCACGAGCCACGGAGCACCGTCGCGGCAGATCAGATAGGCATTCAGCGTGTGCATGGTGCGGCGGCCCGGCGCGATCGCGTTCGGGTGCGCCGGGTCGAGACTGAATCCCCGTCCGGCGCGATTGTTGAGCGTCACTCCCGTCTCGCCAGCCACGCAGCACGATCCGAACGAATTCGACAGGCTGTGGATGAATGAAAGCGCGTTTCCGCTGGCGTCCGCCACCGCGAAATAACTCGTGTCGCCACCGTGTTCGGGAATCACCGCACCCGCGGGCCATTGCGCGCGTTGCGGATCGATCTCCGCGCGCCGTCGCGCCGCATGCGCCCTGGATATCAGTGTTTCGAGCGGCCACGTCACGAACGCCGGGTCGGCGGCATAGCGGTTGCGATCCGCGAAGGCGAGCTTCTTCGCCTCGATCAGCAGATGCATGCGCTCGGCGCCCATGGGGTCGAGCGCGCGGAGGTCGCAGCCTTCAAGAATGTTGAGCTGCTCCAGCAGCAAGAATCCCTGCGACGGCGGTGCCGTTTCATGCACGGTCAGTCCGCGATAGTCGGTTACGAGCGGAGCATAGACCGATGCCTGCTGGCACGCGAAGTCGTCGAGTTCGAACGGGCCGTCGTGCGCTTTCGAAAACGCGACGATTTTTTCGGCGATCTCGCCGCGATAAAACGCCTCGGCGCCACCCTGAGCGACGACACGCAGCGTGCGCGCGAGCGCGGGCGCCGACCATCGCTCGCCCTCGGCCGGAGGGCGTCCGTTTGGAAGAAATTGCCGCGCCGACCACGGAAACTTTGCGAGCCGGTCCGCGCGTTCGGCAAAACGGCGGCTCACGTAGTCGGTGATCGCAAGGCCCTGCTCGGCCAGCGCGATCGCCGGCTGCCACAGTTCCGCCCAGGGCATCGTGCAATAGCGCTTCCAGATCGCCTCATAGACGCTGACGGCGCCCGGCACACCCGCCGCATGCAGTCCGTCGAGCGGCATGGTCTTGTCCCCGCGAGCCAGGTAGGTGTCGAGGATGGCACCGGACCCCGCAACGCCGCTTCCGTTGAAAGCGACCATCTCGCGTTTCGCGGCGTCGTGCAGCACGACGAACGCATCGCCGCCGACGCCGCACTTCATGGGCAGCAGCACCCCCTCCGCCGCCGCCACTGCAATCGCCGCATCGAACGCGTTGCCGCCCCGTTGCAGTACGGAAAGGCCGATGAACGCCGCGGCCGGGTGCGCCGAGCCCACCATGCCGCGCGTGCCTACCGCCTCAGGCCGCTGTATTGCGCGTTTGCCCTCGGCTGCTGTGAGCCCCCAGGAACCGTCGTCCATACCAACCTCCGCTGGCGCCCCCAAGGGTGCGTCATTAGCCAATCGCTTTCACCATAACGTCAGGTTCGTGCGTCGGTCAAGGGCGCCGCGTGGTGTCCCGCCCCATCCATTGCGACATATGGACTCGTAAAACGGGAGGCTGGCGATGGGCCCGCGAACGGCAGTATCCTCTGCGTTCAATTCTTCTCGACATTTATCCGGAGCACGCTATGCCTGTCGAAGCCCTCGTCGAATCCCGCATCGTGGACACCTACCGCGACCGCACCAAGCGTTCCGCCGCAAGGTATCGGGAAGCCGTGGAAGTGCTGCCGAGCGGCATCGTGCACGACTCGCGCCGCATCCTGCCCTACGGCATCTACGTGAACCGGGCGCTCGGTGCCCGCAAGTGGGACATCGACGGCAACGAATACATCGATTACTACGGCGGTCACGGCGCGCTGCTGCTCGGACATCAGCGGGCGGAAGTGGTTGCCGCAGCGCACGCTCAGCTCGACAAGGGCATGCACTTCGCAGCGGCGACGGAACTTGAACTCGAGTGGGCGCAACTCATCTGCCGGATGGTGCCGTCGGCCGAGCGCGTGCGCTTCACGTCGTCGGGCACCGAGGCCACCCATCTTGCGTTGCGTCTTGCGCGTGCGGCGAGCGGCAAGGGAAAAATCATCCGTTTTCAGGGTAATTTTCACGGCTGGCACGACCACGTCGCGTTCGGTGCGAAGGACCATCTCGACGGCTCCCCCACGCCCGGCGTGCTCCGCGAGATCGCTGCAGGCGTGATCCTTTTGCCGATCAACGACATGGCGGCCGTGGAACATCTGCTTTCGACGCGCGACGACATTGCGGCTGTATTGATCGAGCCGCTCGGCACGAGTTCGGGTGCCGTGCCGACGCCGCCCGCGGTGCTGCGCGCGCTGCGTGACATCACGTCGCGGCACCGCACGATCCTGATATTCGACGAAGTCGTGAGTGGATTTCGCGTATCGCCCGGCGGACTGCAGGCGGAGATCGGCGTTACGCCGGATCTCACGACGCTCGCTAAAGTGCTTGCCGGCGGCATGCCCGGCGGGGCCGTCGCCGGGCGCGGGGAAATCGTCGGCTGGCTAGACTATGAATTGTCGGCTGCCGCGAAACGCGAGCGCATCAGCCATCAGGGCACGCATAACGGGCATGCCGTCTGCGCGGCTGCGGGTATCGCCACGCTGAAGATCATTCGCGACACCGATGCCTGCGCGCGCGCTGCCGCCACTGCCGCGGATCTGCGCCGGAAGCTCAACGAAGTCCTCGAAGCGGAAGGCGTGCCGTGGGCCGTTTACGGCGATTACTCGTTTTTCCACATCTTCACGAACCCGGAGAACCGACCGATCAGGCCGACGACTTTCGATGCCCATGCCGTGCCCGTTGAATGGTTCAAGCCCGACAAGCGGGAACGGCTGATGGCGAAGCTCGTGCTGGGACTGATGAATCACGGCGTCGATCCCAAAGGCAATCGCGGCGGGTTGGTTTCCGCCGCGCACACGGCGGACGACGTCAGGCTTACGGCGGACGCCTGGCGCGAAACGTTGCGTGCGCTGCGTGCGGAAGGGGAATTGCCATAGCGGATGCCCGGCGATGAGCCTGCGGTACCGCAATTGTCCCAAGTGCGGCCATGCCGACGCGCGCGCGGAGGTATGGCTGGAAGAGCAGTGTCCCGCCTGTGGCGTGCAGTTTCGCAAACTGCTTGCCGCGCGCTCGGGGTTGCCGATTCGGGGCACCGCGGCAAGCGCGCGGGATCAGGCCGGCTCCGCGGATACCGGGTTGATGGCCTGGATGGGCACGCTGATCGAGCCGCCCGCAGAAGGGCGGGAAAGCCGGGCAGCGGCGGGAGCCGTGCTGTTGTTGCTGACCGCATGGTACACGTGGCGGTTCATCCGCTTCGACGTTGCGGACTTCGCGAACATTCCGTTGCCGTTCCTGCACGCGGCCATGGTGCCGTTTCACGAGTTCGGGCACATCCTGTTCCGTCCGTTCGGGGAATTCCTGCACCTTGCCGGCGGCAGCCTCATGCAGTTCCTGATGCCGCTCGGCTTCGGGATCTATTTCGTCCACTGGCGGCGCGACAACCTCGCGGGCTGGCTGATGCTGTGGTGGGAAGGCACGCAATGGGTGGACCTCGCGCCGTATTGCTACGATGCGAAGCAGCCCGTGATGATTCTGCTCACGGGACGCACCGGCGAAACGGGCGCGCACGATTACATCGACATGCTGGGCGATCTGGGATTGCTGAATCGCGCGCATGAAGTGGCCGCATTCATGAAATATTTCGGCGTGTTGCTGATGCTGGTGGCACTTGCGTGGGGCGCGATGCTGCTTGCGCGCACGTGGCATGGTCGCGGCTCCGGCGGCTGATCCGGTTGGTGCGGCGCGCGTTCCCGCTCTAGAATGGCGTGATCGCCACACGTCACGGGAAAATTCGCCATGAGACCCGCTACCCTCGCCTGGCTTGCTGCACTCGCCGCCATTGCACCCGCCACGTCAGCGGCACAAACCGTCTATCCGGCCAAACCCGTGCTCGTGATTCTGCCGCTGGGCGCAGGCAGCGCGGCGGACGTCGCCGTACGCACGCTTACCGAGCGGCTCTCCACGGTGCTCAAGCAGCAGATTGTCGTGGAAAATCAGCCCGGCGCGGCGGGTCTCATCGGTGCCGAGCGGGCGGCCAAGGCCGCGCCCGACGGGCACACGCTCACGGCGTTGAACAGCAGCATCATGACCACGTTGCCGCATGTCTACGCGAGGGTCGGATACGACGCGTACAAGAGCTTCGCGCCGATCACCATGCTTGTGACGATACCCACCGTGCTGATCGTGCACCCGAGTCTTCCCGTGAAATCGGTGAAAGAACTCATCGCGCTCGGCAAGGCACGGCCGGGGCAGATTCTGTATTCCTCCGGTGGCGTGGGCAGCCCGCAGCACCTGGCGATGGAAATGTTCAAGTCCGCGGCGGGCCTCGACATGCTGCACGTGCCGTACAAAGGCGCTCCCGCCGCGACGCTCGACGTGGTCGGTGGCCACGTGCAGGCCATGTTCAACGGACTGTCTTCGCCCTTGCCGCATATCCGCTCCGGTCGCCTGCGCGCGCTAGGCATGGCAGGTGCGAAGCGGTCGGTGCTGTTGCCCGACGTGCCGACGGTGCAGGAAGCGGGCGTCGCCGGTTACGTGTACGAACAATGGCTCGCATTGCTCGCGCCCGCGCGCACACCGCCCGAAATCGTCAGCAGGCTCAATGCCGAATCCGTGAAAATTCTCGCTGCGCAGGATGTGCGCGACATCCTCACTCAGCAGGCGCTCGATGCGCGGGGCGGTCCGGCCGACGAAGTATCGAAGGCGATCGCGGACGAATTCCCGCGCATGGCAAAAATCATCAGGCAGGTGGGCATCAAGCCCGAGTGACGGCGTTCAGGAGGGCTTGCCGCGTTCGATGCCCGCAAGCCCTTCGAGCACCTTGCAGATCGCAGCCATGTCCTGCGCGCCGAGGTGTTGCGCGAGCGCCGCGTTGTAGAGTTGCGCCGATTGCGCGAATAGCGGCACCGGGCAATTGAGTTCCTTCGCGTACCCGCCGATCACCTGCATGTCCTTCTGCCAGAGATCGAGCTTCGACGCCACGTTGCGCCCGTATTCGCCCGCCACCATTGCCGCGCCGCGAAGTTCAAACATGCGCGACTGGCCCGCGCCGCTGCGCACCAAATCGTAAACCGTCTGCAGGTCGAGCCCTGCGCGCTGCGCGAGCACCATTGCTTCGGCCGCCGCCGCATTGTGTATCGCGACCAGAAGATTGGCTATGTATTTGATTTTGCTGCCATTTCCGAACTCGCCCACGTGGTGACTCGCGCGCGCGATCGCCGAGAAGGCCGGCAGGCAGGCGCGATAATGCGCAGCGTCGCCACTCGCATACACGACGAGGTCGCCGGTTTTCGCCTGAGCGCCCGTTCCGCTGATCGTGCAGTCGAGCATCGCCATGCCCGCTGCTTCGATCACGGCGCGACAGCGTTCCTTGCCCGCGAGTTCGAACGTGCCGCAGTCCGCCACGACCAGTGCCCGGTTGCCCGCCGAGACGAGTCCGCCGGGAGCGGAAATCACGTCGTACAGAATGTCGGCGCCCGGCAGCAGCGTCACGACCACGTCCGTTTGCCTCGCCACGTCGCGCGGCGACTCCGCCGGCGCGCCACCGGCCGCGGCGAATTCCCGCAGGCGCGCGGGTTCGACATCATGGCCGACGACGTTGTAACCCGCCTTCAGCAGATTCGCGGCGATGGCCGAACCCATGATCCCGATGCCGACCAGGCCAACTTTGCGTTCCAAGCGATTCTCCCGCCCGCGACGCCGCGGGCCGCGCGGCTACATCACGTCCATCTGCGCGTGGGTGGCGGCAAGCGCCGCATCAAGCGCAGCGACGTCCTCGGGGCTCCACTCGCGCGTGGACAGGTTGTAGTGAACCGACAGCCAGCCCACCATGTCCGCGCCGCGCACGATCGGCGCCATCATCTGTGCCTTGGTGCCGTAGATCTGCATGAGTTCCTTCGGCGGATTCGGCACCGCGTTCGCGCAATCGTTCTGCACCAGTATCTTGCGGTGTTTTTCCAGATGACTCGCGGTGCCGGACTGGCGCTGTTGCAGCTTCGTCTCGACCGCGATCGAGTTGATGCCGGGCGCCAGCGACTCCGCGACCACGCCGTTCACCTGAAATCCGCGCTCGGGCACATCGAGCCGCAGCGTCGTGCGGCTGGCGCGGGTCTTTGCGCGCAGATCATCGAGTATGTTCCTGAACCGGGTTACGAGCTGCTCGGTGCTGATCACGGGTTTGGTCTCCGGGAAAACGGACGGCGCGTCCGGCGCGGGAATTATAATGCGGTGCCCATCGCGCAAGGAGAACGGCATGATCTGGTGTCGATTTGAAGCAGGCGGCAAGGTGAGCTGGGGCATCGTCGAAAACGAACAGGTGACGGTGGTCGACGGCAGCCCGTTCGCGGAGCATACGATCACGACGACGCGACACCCCATCAGCGCGGTGAAGCTGCAGATACCCGTGGTGCCGCCGACGTTTTACTGCGTCGGAATCAATTACCGCGACCATATCGTGAAAAGCGCGCAGAAGCGCGGCGTGGAACCCGTGTTTCCGCCGCAGCCCGACATCGGGTATCGCGCCAACAACGCGCTCGTCGCCCACAACGAAAATATCGTGAAGCCCAAGGACGCCGGCGCAGCCTTTCAGTACGAAGGTGAACTGGTGGCGGTCATAGGCAAGAAGGGCAAGCGCATCCCGAAGGAAAAAGCACTCGAACATGTATTCGGCTGGACCATCGGCAACGACGTGAGCGAACGCACCTGGCAGCGCGGGGACCGCACGATGTGGCGCGCCAAGAATACCGACACCTTCAAGCCCATGGGGCCGTGGATCGTGACGGGACTCGACTACCGCAAAATGACGACCATCGTGCGGCTGAACGGCAAGGAGGTCGACCGTTTCGCGACCGCCAACATGATTTTCGACGTCGAGACCTACATCCACGCGATGAGTCAGTACATGACGCTCCATCCCGGTGACGTGATCTGGATGGGAACCGATGGCCTGCCGCAGAACATGAAGCCCGGCGACGTGGTCGAAGTCGAAATTCCCGGAATCGGCGTGTTGCGCAATCCCGTCGTGGCCGGGGCGTAGCGCGCCGCGGCCGCGAGCGACTCAGGCGCTTTTCGCGAGCGGCGGCGGTGTTGCTGCAAGACCCGGCGGATCGGCCGCTTTCGCCGCCGCGGGCACCGGGCGCAATTCGGCCGTGACGCGCCCGTCCGCGTTCCCGAGCACGACGTTGCCCTGAAAACGCGCGTCATCCTGCTCCGGAAAATCCAGCCTGAAATGCCCGCCGCGACTCTCCTCGCGCTGTAGCGCCGCGGTTCCGAGCAGGCGCGCGACCTGAATCAGGTTGCGCGTTTCCAGGCACTGGCACAGGCACTCGAAATGTTTTCGGGGGGATTCGCCAGCGACCTTCAGCCGCGAGAACTGCGATTCGAGCGCGTCCAGCGACCGCAGCGCCGCCACGAGCCGGTCGCCGCGCCGGACCTGCCCGACCGACGAAACGACGAGGTCCTGCACCTGCGTGCGCCACGTGTCCGCGGCCAGATCACCGCTGGTCTGGCCGAGCCAACTCGCGGCGCGCGCCACGGCCTCGCGCCAGTCGCCCGCCTGCGCGTGAGGCTTGTCCAGCTTGCGCGATTCGCACGCAGCAGCCGCACCCGCGCGGTAGCCGAACACGTAGCTGTCGATCAGCGCCGCGCCGCCCAAACGGTTCGCGCCATGCACGCCCCCGGCCGCCTCGCCGCCCGCATAAAGTCCCGCGAGGTTCGTCCGGCCCCACTCGTCGATGCGCACGCCGCCAAGATAGGTATGCGGGCAGCTCGTCACTTCGAGCATCGCCGTCGCCAGATCGACGCCTGACTTGCGGAACGACTTGATGACTTCGGCTGAAGCGCCCGAGTTCACCGCGTCGAACACGTGCCGCACGTCGACATACACCGCATGATTTTCGCTGCCGCGTCCCTCGAAAATCTCGCGCGCGACGGCCCGGTTGATCAGCGCCCGCGTGGTCTTCTCCAACCGTTCGGGTTCGTAGCGCACCATGAACCGCTCATGATCCTTGTTGAGCAGGTAGCCGCCCGCGGCGATGAACGCGCTCGAATGCGGCGGATAACCGGCGAGCTTCTTCGGCGCGGCCGTGATCAACTGGTAGTCGATGAACTCCATATCGATGAGTTCCGCCCCTGCGCGCCACGCCATGGCGTATCCATCGCCCGTGATCGTCGGCGGCGAGTCGTTCAGCGCATGCAGTTGCGGCGCGCCGCCGGTTGCCAAAACGGTCGAACGCGCGTGTATGACCGTCGGCGTGCCGTCGCGGTACTTGAAACCCCACGCGCCGATGACCCGATTGCCGTCCTTTAACAGATCGACAAGCATGACGTGCTCCAGCGGGTCGACGCCCCATTCCCGGGTCTTGCGCGACAGAGCCGCCATGAGCGGCTTGCCCATGAGCCGCCCGCAGTGCACCAGCCGGGAATACCGCTGCGGAAACGCGCCCTTTTTCTGGTCGTAACGTCCGTCGTCGAGCCGCACGAGGCCCAGTCCCCATTCGTCGAGTTCCAGCGTGCGGTCGATCGACTCCGCGCACATCACCTCGACGAGCCGCGGATTGTTGAGACCGCATCCCCCGCGTATGGTGTCAATGGCGAACTCGGCGGGATTGTCGTTGGGGTCCGAATGCCCGATGGCGACGGAATGTCCGCCGCGCGCCATGGAAGAACTGCCGGATGCGTAGGTGCCCTTGGTCACGATCGTCGGCGTGATGCCGTTACGGATCGCGCCGACAGCCGCCATCATGCCGGCAACGCCGCCGCCGATGATCAGCACGTCGGTCTCCAGATGCAGCGTGTCTGCCGTCATTGCTTCACCATGCCGAGTTCGCCAAGAATTTTCACGAGTTCATCGTGCTGTGCTGCGAGGAATTTGCGGTACTCCGGGCTTGCCAGATACCCGGATTCCCAGTGACTGTTCTGCGCGTGCGTTTTCCAGTCCTCTGTCTCGATGGTTTTCGCCATGATGCTCTCCCAGTACGCGATTTGCGCATCGGCAAGCCCGCCGGCGCCGATCGCGCCGAGCCAGCTGCCGAACACGGCGTCGACGCCCTGCTCTCTCCATGTGGGCGTTTCGGCCAGCAGACCACCCAGCCGTCGGGGCGACGATACGGCGATCACACGCATGCGGCCCGCGCGAACGTGCGATGCCACGTTGGTCGCCGTCGACGCGATGACCTCGACATGTCCGCCGAGCACGGCGGTAACCGACTCCCCTGACGATTTGAACGCCACCGCCTTCAGGCTCCGGATATCCACGCCCGCGGCTTTCGCTGCGAGCGCCAGCGCAAGGTGATTCGGGCCCCCGATCGTCGCGCCGATCGCGATCGTGACGGCAGCGGGATCGTTCTTCAGTCGCGCCATGAGCTCGCCGCCGGACTTGATCGGAGAACCGGCGGCTACGGAGAACACGATGAATTCGTTGAACAATCGCGCGATCGGCGTGAGTTCCGCATAACCGGGGGACGGCCTGCCCGTAATGCGGTTTGTCAGCAGCGCGACGGACGCAAGCGAAACGAAGTGTGCGTCGCCCGCGTGCCCGTGCAGATAGTTCCAGGCAATCGCATTGCCACCGCCCGGCTTGTTGACGACGGCAGTGGATGCGCCGACAAGCCGCCCCGTCTGCCAGATCTTTTGCATCAGGCGTGCCGTGGTGTCGTTGCCACCGCCGGGGCCGACCCCGACGACGATCTCGATATTTTTCTGCGGCGACCACGCCTGCGCTTGCGCGACGGCCGCGCCGGATAGCAGGAGTGCCGCAGTAACGGCAAACGGGAGCGCGCGCGCTGTCCGGTAACTCGTCATGGCGCGGGCTTGGCAAGTCCGAGATCGGAGAGCACTTCTCGTGCCTTGCCGTCCTCGCGCTGGAGCATTTTCGCGACGGCCGCTCCGGTCAAATACTGGTCGTCCCACAGGCCGCGCGCGAGCGCCGCCTTCCACTCGCCCGCCTGGACCACTCGGTGCAGCACGTTTTCCCAGTACGCGACCTGCTGTGCGCTGAGTCCCCGGGGTGCGATGATCATGCGGAAGTTCGGAAACACGGCGTCGACGCCCTGCTCGCGCCAGGTCGGCACCGCGGCCATCGGGCCCGGAAGCCGGGCCGGCGCGGCAACCGCCAGCACCTTCAGCTTGCCCTGCTGCAGCATCGCGAGCGTATTGGATACGGGAGTCACATCCACGTCGATGTGGCCGCCGAGCAAAGCGGTGCGCGACGCGCCGCCGGAATTGAAAACCACCACTTTCAGTTTCTGGATCGGCACGCCGGCCGCCTTGAACGCAAGTCCGAGATTGATGTGATTGGCGCCGCCCAACGTGCTCGCGACCGCGAAGCTTATGGACTGCGGATCCTTGCGCGCAGCATCGAGCAGGTCCCGGCCGACGCCCGTGGCCGCGTCCGCACGCACCGCGAACGCGAGATATTCGCTGAACAGCATCGCAAGCGGCGTCACGTCGGAATAGCGCAGCTTGTCCTTGCCTGTGATGAAATTCGTGAGCAGCGTCGGCGACGCGATGGCGAGCACGTGCGGATCGCCGGGATGGGCGTGTACATGGCCGTACGCGATCACGTGCCCGCCACCGGGCTTGTTGACCACCGTGCTCGTCGCGTCGACGAGTTTTGCCTCGGTCCAGATGCGCTGAATTTCTCGGGCGGTGACGTCGAGCGAGCCGCCGGGAGCGATGGGCACAACGATTTCGACATTCTTTTGCGGGGCCCACGCGGCCGGCTGGGCGGTGGCGACCGCGCAGACCGCCATGGCGCCAGATGCCGCCAAGCACCGCATCGCACAGCTGAACCATCGAGTCGACCGAGTCGAATGTCCGCGCATCGTGACATCTCCAGCGCACCGAGCCGATACGGCGCTGGTGTTGATTATAGCGGCTGCGGGAAATGTCCCACCACTTCCGGCAGAAGGCAGCGCAGGCAGTCCGGCAGCCTCGAAGGCCTCGCCACGGATTCCCTTACGGGGGTAGAGTGGCGCTTCGACAATCTGAAATTTCGGGAGCCTCAGACATGACCGATCCAGCACGCCGCACGCTGCTCAAAGCCGCTGCGGCCTTTGCGGCAACCGGCCTCGCGCCTTCGGGGCCGTTCGCGCAGACGGGGGCGGGGAGATCCGTGCAATCGTTGCCTGCGCGTGGCGAGTTCGTGATTCGGGGCGCCAACGTACTGACCATCGACGCCGCGATCGGCGACCTCGCAAATGGCGACGTGCATGTACGCGACGGTGCCATCGTCGCGGTGGCGCCGGAGATCGCAGCTCCGGGCGCTACGGTCATCGACGCGCGCGGCATGATCTGCATGCCCGGCTTCATCGACACGCACTGGCACCTGTGGACAAGCTCGCTGCGGCACATGATCCGCATCGACGATCCCAAGCGCGGCTATCAACCGGTGACCAACAGCCTCGGCCGGCATTACACGCCGGAGGACAGCTACCGCGCCGTGCGGCTGGGGCTCGCCGAGGGTCTCGCCGCCGGTGCGACCACGGTGCACAACTGGGCGCACAACATCCGCTCGCCCGCGCACGCCGATGCCGAACTAAGCGCGATGCGCGATATGGGGGTTCGTGGTCGCCTCGCC
The DNA here is from genome assembly GCA_964564295.1 of uncultured Streptomycetaceae bacterium. Lineage (GTDB taxonomy): Bacteria > Pseudomonadota > Gammaproteobacteria > Burkholderiales > SG8-41 > CAZMBS01. The sequence goes on along the minus strand of CAZMBS010000036.1, from coordinate 5,427 downwards.
TATGGCACGCCGATGGCTTATCCGGACGACCAGGTCATGGATCTCGACGGACTTGCGGCAACGCATCGCAAGTGGATGCCCAACGACGGCATGCTGACGCTCGGCATCTGCTCGCGCAATGTCGGCGACGCCACGAATCCGCTGCGCGGCAACATATCCGTGGACATGGCGCGCCGGGATTGGGGCGGCGCGCGCAAGCTCGGCCTGCCGATCACGATGCACACCTCGGGCCCGAGCCCGGTGACGCTGCTCGAGGAGCACGGCTTGCTCGGCCCCGATGTGCAGCTCGTGCACCCGTTGCTGACGACCGCCGCGGAACGCCAGATACTCGCAAAACGCGGCGTGAGTTACAGCACCTCGCCGACGGGCGAATCGCGGCGTTCGGCGCGCGTGGGCGTAATCCAGCTCGCGGAGTTGCTCGAGTCCGGCGTCAAGGTGAGTCTTTCGATCGACAACATCGGCAGCTACGCCGTCGACTACTTTCAGTGCATGCGTATCCTGTATGCGCTGCACCTGCACCGGATCGGCCCCAAGCCGCGATTGACATCAAAGCGGCTGGTGCAGCTCGCAACACTCGACGGCGCCGTGGACCTCGGCATCGCCGACCGCACCGGCTCTCTCACGCCCGGCAAGCGCGCGGATCTGATACTCGTGCGCACCCGCGACATCAACATGTCGCTGTCGAGCGATCCCTACGAAGCGCTCGTCACCTTCGCCCAGCCGCGTAACATCGACACCGTGATCGCCGACGGCCGCATCCTGCGCCGCGCCAACGATTTCACCGCGCTCGACCACGCGGAAGTGGTGAAGCAGGCGCTCGAATCCGTGGCGGAACTGCGGGCGAAAGCGGGGTGGGCGTAAACCGGGTCCCTACTCCCGCCCGACGAACCCGATGAATGCGCCACCGGCAAGTTCGGGTGGGGCAAGCATGGCCTGCTCGCCGGTATTGCGCACGCCGCGCGCGAGCGGCGGCAGGCCTTGCTGCTGCATCCAGCGCGCGGCTGCGCCCATGCTGGTCGTGCGATAGAGCGCCTGAAACGGTCCGGGGCCGCGACGCTCCAGCGCATCGGCGGCAGGGCCGGGCGCGTACGGCGAGACGACGCCGAGTCCGGTGGGGCCGATCTCGAAGATCGCCATGTCGGCCATGACGACGGTGCCCTTGTGCGGAACGGGTTGTGGCATGCCGAGCACTCTGGCGTAAACCGCGGCTGCCGCATTCACTTCGGGCACGACGATGTAGGTGCGCTCGAGTGTGTAGACGCCGTTGGGATGATCGCCCGCGCCCGGTGTGCTCGTGCGGCGGTCGGCGAGCGGCGTCAGGTGCTGGATGAAAAAAATCGGCAGCGGATTTTTCGGGCCGAGTACGGCGGCCCTCCACTTCAAGTCCCGCCCGGCCGGCGTGCGGCGACCGGCATCCATGACCTCGCTCACTTCCACGCCGCGCGCGCGCATGGCGGCAACATCGGCCGCGAGATCGTTGCTTTGCACGATGACGTAACGGATGCCGCCGCCCGCTGCGACGAAGCTGTCAAGTTCGGCGTGTGGGCTGCCGGGCCGCACGGCAGCCGCGCGCTGCTCCGCGGCATCGCGGATCGCGAGCAGTTCCAGATAGTCGTCGTGGAAGAAGGCGATGGCGTTGTGCGTGCCCTTGCCGGGGTGCGTGCCGCCCGCGTGAATGTTGAATCCGAGCTTGCGGTACTGCGCAATGCCCTGCTCGAGGTCGGGCACGGCGATCATGACGTGGTCGATGCGGGTGAACATGGATGGCCTCGCGCGGAGTCTCAGAGTCTATCAGGCCGTTACCCGCTGCCGCCAACCCCTGAGCGACGCCCCCGGCGAGATGTTCCAACAGGTGAACGCCGCGCGCCGACGCAGGCAACCGACTTCCCTTGCTTCCGCAAAACCCCCGGCGGGATAATGCGACAAGCGCAAGGCACCACCGCGACCGCGCATTTCCTCTGTAATGCGCGTGGCATCCACAGGAGCACAACGCCGCCCATGGCGACACAACCGCCTGACCGCACACAGGACGCAACGGCCCCGGCGCGGCCCCGGTCGCGCACCGTATTTCCCGAAAAGTCCAAATCATGGATTATCGGTTTTCTGGCATTGCTGCTGCTGGCCTGGGGCGCGCACTGGGTGCATTACCGCTGGACGCACGTGTACATCGATGATGCACGCATCGACGGCGAGGTGATCACGCTGTCGAGCCGCGTGTCGGGCTGGATCACCGAGATGACGGTGATCCAGGGCGACGACGTGAAACAGGGCCAGGTTCTGCTGCGCATCGACGACCGGGACTCGCAATTGCAGCGCGACGTGCTCACTGCGAAGCTGCGAGCCATCGACACGCAGATGGGCGCGATGCGTGCGCAAACCGGGCAGGTGGACCTGGAGACGCTCGGCAGGATGCAGAGCGAATCGAGCCGGCTTGCGGCCGCCGAGGCGGAAATGGCGGCGCTCGATGCCGAACTCCGGCAGGCGGCGGACGACTACAGGCGCGCGCAGGATCTCGCGGCGCAGAAGTGGCTGTCGCCGCAGGCGATGGAGCGCACTCGCACGCAATATCAGGCGGTGCAGGAACGGCATCGCAAAGCCGTCTCGGAAGCGGCGGCCGTGCGCGGCACGCTGGCGGCGGCGGGCGGCAGCCGGCGTCAGCTGAAAGTCATGGAGCAGCAACTGCTCGTGCTCGCTCGGCAGGCGGACGAGATCCGCGCCGAGATCAAGCGGCGCGAGGTGGACCTCACGGACCGCGCGATTCTGAGCCCTGCCGACGGCAAGGTGGTGATGACGTTCGTGAAAAAGGGCGAGCACGTATCGCCGGGCCAGCGCATCCTGATGTTCCACGATCCGAAGGAAATCTGGGTTGACGCCAACGTGAAGGAAACCGAGGTCGGCCTGCTGCGACCGGGCATGCCGGCCGAAGTGCGCGTCGACGCCTATCGCGGCAAGGTATTCGCGGGCGAGGTCTACCGCGTGGGACAGGCCGCGACCAACAAGTTCGCGTTGCTGCCCGACCCCAACCCGAGCGGCAACTTCACCAAGATCACGCAGCGCCTGCCCGTGCGCATCCTGCTTGCCGACAAGGACCCGCGCCTGCGTCCCGGCATGATGGTCGAGGTAAGCATTGGCCTCCGAGACCGCTGACGCGCTGTTCGCGCGCTACGGCCCGCGCTATCGCTGGATCGTCACGTGCACGGTCATGCTGGGCACGATCTCGGCGCAGTTGACCTCGACCACGATCAACGTCGCGATTCCGGACATCATGGGTGCGTTCGGCATCGGACAGGACAAGGCACAGTGGCTGTCCACCGGCAATCTCGCGGCGATGACGGTGGGCATGCTGCTCAACGCGTGGCTCATGAACACGTTCGGGCAGCGCAAGACCTTCGTCGGCGCGCTGGGCGTCTTCATCGTGGCGCTGCTGGGGGCGGGCGCGAGTCCCAACGAACACGTGCTGATTCTGTGCCGGGTATTCCAGGGCGCGGTGGCGGGACTGTTGCAGCCGCTCGCGATGTTCACGCTGTTTCTCGTGTTTCCGCCCAACCAGCGTGGCACCGCGATGGGCCTTTTCGGGATGAGCGTGATACTCGGTCCGGCGCTGGGCCCGACGCTCGGCGGCGTGCTGATCGAGCACTTCAACTGGCGCTTCGTGTTTTACCTCGCCGTGCCGGTGTGCGCGGCGGGCATGCTGCTCGGCAGTCTCTTCATGCCGGAACGTGACGAGTCGGATCCGCGCATGCGCTTTGACTGGACGGGCTTCCTGCTGCTGACGACGTCGCTCGGCTGCCTGCTCACGGGATTGTCCAACGGGCAGCGCGAAGGCTGGCATTCCGATTACATCATCACGCTGTTCGGCATCGCGATTTCCGGGTGCGCGGCGTTCGTGCTGTGGGAACTCCGGAATCCGGAACCGCTCGTGAATCTGCGCGTATTCGCGAGCGCGCGCTTTGCGTCGGCGGCGGCGGTCGCATGCGCGTTCGGCGCGGGACTCTTCGGAACGGTGTATCTCGTGCCGCTGTTCGTCCAGACGGTGCAGCACTACACGCCGCTCGCCGCCGGGCTCCTGCTGATGCCGGCCGGCATCGTGCTGGGACTTTTCATGCCTTTGGGCGGTTATCTGAGCGACCGGTTTCCGGCGCGCGTGCTGGTGATCATCGGGTTGCTGTGTTTTGCCGCGTCGTCATTCTGGCTCGCGGGTATCGACGCGAACATGCCGTTCTGGATTGTTGCGTGGGGTGTCGCGCTGTCGCGCGTGGGGCTCGGCATCATCAAACCGGCGCTGAATGTCACCGCGCTGCGCGCGCTGCGGCCGGAACTGCTGGGCCAGGGCGCGGGCATGATCAACTTCACGCGACAGCTCGGCGGCGCGTTCGGCGTGAACCTGCTGTCGGTGATGCTCGACCGCCGCACGTTTTTTCACAGCGACACGTTGACGAGCTTGCAAACGGCGGCCAACAGCGCGAGCATCGAACTCCTGCGCACGATGGAACGGCTGCTCGCGCAGGCCGGCGCGTCGCCCGAACTGCAATCGGCGGGCGCGCTGCACTACCTCGGCCGGATGATCCACGCCCAGGCCTACACGATGGGGTTCCGGGACAGTTTCCTGATCACCGGGGTGGTATTCGTGCTGGCGCTGATTCCCGCATGGATCATGGGCCGCAGCACGGTGTCCCGCCCGGCGTGAAAGTCGGGCCGCCTTGCCATCCGACGCCCGGGCGGGCATACTCCGCGCCGTCATTGGGTAGTCGGTTGGTCCTGCGTGCCCTGTTCGGGCGCTGCCGCCTGGTCTCTTCCTCGATTGGTCAATGAATGCCGCGTCCGGTCCCGCGCGCGGCGGCTTACGTCAAGGTGCGATCGATGGCGAAGGAAGAGATGGTGGAGTTCGAGGGGGTGGTGAAGGAAGTGCTGCCCGACACGAAATTCCTGGTCACGCTCGAAAACGGCGCGGACATCATCGCCTACGCCGCGGGCAAGATGCGCAAGTTCCGCATCCGCATACTTGCCGGCGACCGTGTCACGCTGGAAATGTCGCCCTACGACCTCACCAAGGGCCGCATCAGTTTCCGCCACAAGGATGAGCGCGCGCCGATGGCCCCGCGGCCGCGACAAAACTTCCGGCGGCGGTAGGTTTCCGCTCGATCACTTCAGCGCGCGCGCAAGCACGGCCGCGACGTGCAGTGCGTCCCGCCCGCAGCCGTCGCGAATCTGGTGGCGGCAGCTCGTGCCGTCGGCGACCACCAGCGCGTTCTCCGGCGCACTTCGGAGCGCCGGCAACAGGGACGCCTCGGCCATCTGCATGGACACGTCGAAGTGCGCGGCTTCGTAGCCGAAGCTGCCCGCCATTCCGCAACAGCTCGACTCGATGACGTCCACCTGGAGTTCGGGGACGAGCGCGAGCACCTTCTGCACGGCGGGCATCGCGGC
>CAZMBS010000035.1:16530-19623 GCA_964564295.1 uncultured Streptomycetaceae bacterium | reverse complement strand
ATCATGGCTTCCTCATCAGGTAATACCGGCTCGCCGCGCCGAAGAAAGGAAGCATTTGGTCGGTCGCGTCGCTGCCCGATTCGCCAGGTCGGAATTGGAGTTCGATGCGACAGGTCGATTGGCGTAGGCCCGTGTTTGCACTTTGCTGTCCGAGAACCCACGGCAACGAGGCCCACGTCGCCGAGCCGTCGAGGAACTTGGCCCATTCCTTGGCCGACGGACGCAGCAGGGCTTCAAAACGGATCGCGCTGCGGCTGGTCGCCGTGCCGGTCGTCGATCGGATTTGGCCGACTCGCAGGAGGTCGGTCACAACTTGCCGTTCGGCGCTGGTGCTCGTTTTGAAGCTCGCCAGCTCAGTCGCCCAGCCACTGACATTCGTTAGTGCCGGCGCCGCGCGCATGTCGGTTTCGACACCGATCGTCCCGCCGGCGCCGGCGCGATTGTCGATGACCATCTGCTGTCCGAGCGCGTCCGACATGCGGGTGAACGCGATGCGGCCCATGATGTCGGTCGCGCTGCCGGGCGAATTCGACAGGATCAACCGGATCGGGCGGTTGGGATAACCATCCGCGGCGCTCTTGGGCGCGGCCGCGTGACCGGTCAGCGGGAGCAGCGTAGCCAGCAACAGGGTAATCCGGATCATGCGGTGCCTCCTCGGGGATTTGTGCATTTATGATACTGTAAACGGTGCATCGCCAATCCGCCAGACTGCTAACATCCAGATGACCGTCGCTACGCCCGTCCTCGTTCAGTACGTCTACGATTTCTCGACGCTCGACGCCGTTCCCGAAAGGCCGACGAGCGCGCGGGTGGCCGCGCGCCGGCTGTTGTCCGGCGAGACGCTGAAATCCGGGAAGTCCTCGACGGTCGGTGCCGTGCTGTCGGGGGCGAACATCATCTGCACGCTGGCGACGCAGGCGGCGGGTTCCGGCGCGAAGGCGCATACGCACCCCAACGAGCAGTTCAATTACGTTCTGCAGGGCGTCATGGTGTCCGATATCGGAGACGAAAAGCAGACGTTCGCGCGGGCCGGCGCGATCGTGCATACCCCTGCGACGACGGTGCATACCGGTCAGGCGTGCCCGGACGAGGACCTGATTTTCTTCGCGATGAAGGACGCGCGTCACGGCATCGTGGGGCCGCCCGTGGACGGCCGCTACGACGGGCCGAACTACCTGCCGGGCTTCGGTGCGCGTGAGCACGAGCCGAAGCAGACCACGGCGCAGCTGATGGCCGGGGCGGGCACCGATCCCGAAGGCGCGGCAACGCGGTACATCTACGATTTCGCGAAACTGCGCGAGCGGCCGGGCCGCGCCGACAGCGCGCGCGCGATCGCGCCGGAAAACCTGCAGCTGCCGGTCGGAGTGCGCGGCGGGCTGCTCGTCAGCGAACGGCTGCAGGTGGCGGTGCTCGAACTCGCGCCCGGCGCGGTGATTCCGACGCACGATCACGAAACCGAGCAGTTCACGCTCGTTGCGCGGGGCGACGTGCACGCCTATGTCGACCGCGCGCCGCACAGGGTCGGCACCCGCTGCGCGATTCACGCGCCACCGGGCGTGACGCACGGCATCATCGCGGGAACGCAGGGCGCGACGCTCGTTACGGTGCAGGAATCGCGGTTCCCGTTCGCGGGATGACTCCCGGCGCTGTTCGCACCGGCCCGCGGCGCGACTACTCCACCTTCAGACCCGCTTCCTTGACGAGCGTTGCGTAGCGGTCGTATTCCGACCGGATAAACGCGCCGAACGCCTCGGGCGTCATCGATACGGCGTCACCCCCGACGTTCAACAGCTGTTTCGCGCCTTCCGGAGAGTTGATGGACCGGTCGAGCACGGTGTGCAGCCGTGTCACGATCGCGCGCGGCGTGCCCTTGGGCGCGACCAGTCCGAACCATCCGACCGACACGTAACCGGAAACGCCCGCTTCAGCCACGGTCGGGATGTCCGGCAGCGACTTCGTGCGCACGGCTCCGCTTACCGCGAGCGCCTTGAGCCGGCCCGCGCGCACGAGCGGTATCGAAGCCGGAGCGGGGCCGAAATTGAACTGGGCCTCGCCCGCGACCAGCGCGGCCATGGCGGGCGCGCCGCCCTTGTACGGCACGTGAACGATGTCGATGCCGGCGGCTTTTGCGAATGCGAGGCCCGAGAAATGGCTTGCGGAGCCGGGCCCGGCGCTCGCGTAGTGGATCGTGCCGGGTTTCGCTTTCGCGAGCGCGACGAGCTCCTTCACGGAGTTCGGCGCGAATCCGGCGCTTGCGGACAGCACGTTCTGAACCTGCGCGAACATCGCGATGGGCACGAAGTCGTTGACGGCGTGATACGGAACGTTTCGGTACAGGTGCGGCGCGACGGAGTGCGTTGCGAGCGATGCCGCGAGCAGCGTATAGCCGTCGGGCGCCGCGCGAGCGCCCAGCGCCGCGCCGATGATGCCGCCGGCGCCGCCGCGATTGTCCACGACGACCTGCTGGCCCAGCGCTTCGGTGAGGCGTGCCGCGGCAATGCGGCCGATGACGTCGTTCGCGCCGCCGGCCGGATTCGGTGAGATGAGTCGCACGGGACGCACCGGATACTGCTGCGCGAAGGCAGTGGCGCCGCCCGACAGCACCACGACAATCGCGGCGATCCATTTGTCCATCATGTGGTTTCCTCTGCGGTTTCGGGCCGTATGATACAGTAGAAGAAAGCGCAAATCCGCGCGCGAATCACGCGTATTCAAGAGGAAAATCATGACGGCAATCGTCGCGCAACGGCCCGGCACTCGCTACGTCTACAACCTGGAAGATCTGGCGGAAGTACCTCGCGGGCCGTCGAGTTGCGCGGTGGCGCCGGGCCGTACCTCCGCTGCCGGCCCGGGGGACAAGTCCACGACGCGCGGACCGGTCCTGAGCGGGTCGCACGTGCATATCGGGCGCGTGGTGCGGCCGCGCGGCATCGGATCGCCGCTGCATTCGCATCCCAACGAGCAGTTCAATTACGTGCTGCAGGGCACGCTGATCGCGGACATCGACGGGCAGGTGCTGCGCGTGCCGCCGGGCCACGTGATTCACATTCCGGCCGGCATGGTGCATTCGCATGTTTCGAGTGCCGACGAGGA
>CAZMBS010000035.1:0-16430 GCA_964564295.1 uncultured Streptomycetaceae bacterium | reverse complement strand
GCGGCGCTCGTCGGCGAAAAAATCCAGGTGGGGCTGATCCACAAGGCGCGGGGCTCGGGCTCCAAGCTGCACACGCATCCCAACGAGCAGTACAACCTCGTGCTGCAGGGAGCCCTGCAGGCGGACATCGACGGCCAGTCCGTGATGGTGCCGACGAATCACGTGATCCACATGCCGGCCGGCGTGGTGCATTCCTGCGTGGCGTCGGCCGAAGGTGACGTGCGGTTTTTCGTCGCGAAGGACACGCGCCACGGCCTTGCGGGCCCGCCGATCGACGGCATCGAAGACGGCCCTCGGTATCTGCCCGGTTTCGGGCCGAAAAAATAGGCGCGCGCACCGGACCGATCACGATGCTGACCGAGCAGCAGCGCGAATGGCAGATGCGGGCACGCACGTTCGCGCAGGCCGAGTTGCGGCCGCGATCGCTCGCGCGCGACCGCATCGAGAATCCGCGCGATACGTTCGACTGGGATCTCGTGCGCATGGGATCGCGGCTCGGGTTCCGGACCGCGGTCGTCGCGAAGGAGTGGGGCGGCCACGGCATCGACTTCGTCACGCAGGCGCTCGTGATCGCGGAACTCGCTCGGGGCGACAGCGCCATGGCAAAAACCTTCAGTCAGTGCTGGAAGTGGAGCCACCTCATCGCGGGATTCTGCACGGACGACCAGAAGGAGCGCTTCCTGAAGCCGTTCATGGCCGACGACACCTACCTGCTCGGCCACGCGGGCACCGAACCCAACTCCGGCTCCGATCACCGGCTGCCGGTCGAGGAGGCGCCGCGCACGGGCTGGACGCTGAAAGCCGAGCGCGACGGAGACCACTGGATATTGAACGGCGAGAAATGTTTCATCGCCAACGGCGCGGTCGGCAAGCTTTTTTTCGTGAGCACGCGCACCGATCCCTCGGTCAGCATACGCGAGGGCACCACGGAATTCCTCGTGCCGATCGATACGCCCGGCCTGCGGGTGGGCAAGGTGTTCAACAAGTCGGGCTGGCGCTTCTACCAGAACGGCGAGCTCATATTCGAGAACGCGCGGGTGCCGCACGCGAACGTGATCGGCAGGGTGAACGAGGGTTTCAAGACGCGCCACGGCACCTTCGGCGACCTCGAACTCGCGGCGAACGCGGTGGGCGTGTGCGATGCCGCGCTTGAATTCGCGACGGCGCGGGTGCGCGACCACTGGCCGGACAACCGGTACTTCCGCGACAACCAGAGCGTGCAACTCCAGCTTTCCCGCATGCACATGCTGACCGAGTCGCTGCGGTCGTTCGTGCTGCGTGTCGCCGGCGAAAACGACGCGGGCACGGGCAACCATTCGGTGATGAACGTGTTGCTGATGAATTTCGCGACCGACGTGATCCAGGAGGTCGCGGCTCTGAATCTCGAGATCCACGGCGGCGCGGGCGCGCCGGCGATGCCCGCGTTCGTCGACAAACTCGCGCGCGATGCGGTGATCTGGACGCACCTCGCCGGGGATTCGGTGCAGCGCATGAAGGCCGTGCGGCGCATGAAATTCAACCTACCACAGGCATCGTGACATGAACGATCGCACACCGGAAGCCGCGACGCTCGCGGCGCCTACGCTCACGCATCATCTCGCGCGCTACATCTGCGGCACCGGATACGATGCGATGCCGCGGGAAGCGCTGGACCAGGCGAAGCTTTTCATGCTCGACACGTTCGCGGTCGCGTGGGCGGGTTCGGACGCCCCGGGCTGCCGCGAGGCGCACGCGCTGCTCGTCGACGAAGGCGGGCGCGCCGACGCCGACGCCTGGGTGTACGGCGGACGGCTGCCCGCGACGTCGGCGGCATTCATCAACGGGATGACGGCATCCGCGCTGGATTTCGACTCGATCGGGCGCGGCGCCGCCGTGCATATCAACATCGCCGTGCTGCCGGCCGCCTTGGCCATCGCACAAAAGCACCGGGTGTCCGGCCGCGATTTTCTCGCCGCGATGGTGATCGGCTCGGACCTCGTGTACCGGCTCGGCGTCGCCGCGAAACGTCCGAACCGGGGCTTTCACTACACCGCCACGCTGGGCGTATTCGGCGCCGCCGCCGCCGCGGCGAAGCTGCTGGGGCTCGATGCGGAAGCGACGCAGCACGCGCTGGGGCTCGCCTATTTTCAGGCGGCCGGCACGCAGCAGGCGAACATCCAGCCGTCGCTCGCGAAACGCATGCTGTCGGCGTTCGCCGCGCGCTCGGGGGTGTACGCGGCGCTGCTCGCCCAGCGCGGCATCACCGCGCCCTCGGCGGTCATCGAAGGCAAATTCGGCTTCTACAACCTGTATCAGGAGGGCGATTCCGCGCGCCTGCTCGACCAGCTGGGCCGGCGCTTCGACGGCGTCAACGTGAGCATCAAGAAGTATCCGAGCTGCGGCTGCAACCACACGACGATCGAGGCGATGCTGAAGCTGATCCACGCGCACGACCTCCAGCCCGACGACGTGGAATCGGTCGAGGCCACCGTGACGCCGTACATGGACCGCATCGTCGGCGGCGCGTACGACCCGAGCCGCGATGCGCAGGTCGCCGCGCAGTTCAACATGCGGTACACCATCGCCTGCCTGCTCATGCGCCGCAAGCTGGGGCTGGCCGAGATCCAGGAAGCGGCCGCGCGCGATCCCGCCATCGCCGCGCACATTCCCAAGGTGTCGATCAAGGTCGATCCCGCGCATCTGACGACGCGCGGCCCGGTGGTGATTCGCCTGAAAAGCCGCAAACACGGCGAGCTGACCTGCCGCGTCGAGGATGTGCGCGGCGGTCCCGACGATCCGTTCACGCCGCGGGAAATCGAGGAGAAGTTCGACGAGTGTTTCCGCCTCGGCGCGCGCCCGCTCTCTGACGGGCAGGCGCAGCAACTCAAGTCGCGCGTGCGCGACGTGGAGCGCGTCGCGGACATGTCGGCGCTGTTCGAGGGGATTTGCTGAAACATGCCGGGACGGATTCGCAGCGCGCTTGCGGCCGCCAGTCTCATTGCAGGCGCCGCGCTCGTGCCGTGTTTCGCGGCCCAGCCGCAGTCCGCGGGCGCGGCGGGCTATCCGGCCAAGCCGATCCGGTTCCTGGTCGGCAACGCACCGGGGGGCGGTATCGACATCACCGCGCGCGCGGTGGGGCAGAAGCTGACGGAACGCTGGGGAAAATCCGTCGTCGTCGACAACCGGCCCGGCGCGAGCGGCATGATCGCGCTCGACGTCACCACACAGGCCGCGCCGGACGGCTATACGCTGCTCGTCACCTCGGGCAGCCTGATCGCGAGCGCGGGCGCGCAGAAGAAGCTTGCCTACGACGTGCGCAAGGCATTCGTGCCGGTCACGCAACTGACCTCGCTCGTGTACATGCTGCTCGTGAACGCGAACCTGCCGGTCGCATCGGTCAAGGACCTCGTCGCGCACGGCCGGGCGAAGCCCGGCGCGCTCGCGTTCGGCTCGTCCGGCGTGGGCGGCATCGGACATCTCGCGGGAGAACTGTTCGCGAACAAGGCGGGCATCAAGGTCGTCCACGTGCCGTACAAGGGTGGCGGACTCGTGCTGGCGGACCTCATCAGCGGCCAGATCCAGTTCGGTTTCACGAGCACGATCGCCGGCATGCCCCACGTGCGCGGGGGACGCCTGAAAGGGCTGGGCGTGACGGGGCTCAAGCGTGCCACGGCGTTTCCTGAACTCCCGACGATCGACGAATCGGGACTGCCGGGGTTCGAACTCGTGAACTGGTACGGGCTGTTCGGTCCCGCCGGAACGCCGCAGGCAATCGTGGGCGCATTGCACGGCGAGATTCGCGCGGCGCTCCGGACGCCGGAGGTGCAATCGGCGTTCGCGAAGGATGGAGCGGAGGCCACCGCTTCGGCTGCCCCTGCGGCGTTCGCGACGCTGCTCGCGCGGGAAATCGAAAACTGGTCGCGATTCATTACAATGCCGGGGTTTGCCGAGTCGTTGCGCTGAGCGCGGCCCGGGCCCGGGACTTTTTCTGAAGGAGGAACCATGACCGCAGTCACGCAGGACGGGACGCGCGTGCGTCACATCTACAAATTCGACGAACTCGACCGCGTGCCGGAGGGCAGATGCAGCGCGGTGGTCTCCCCGCGCCGCCTGCTGTCCGGCGAGACGCTGACGACCGGCAAGTCCACTTCGGTGGGCGCGGTCGTGAAGGGCGAGCGCGTGCAGGTCGCGCTGGTGCACAAGGCGCGCGGCACCGGATCGAAAATCCACACGCACGCGAACGAGCAGTTCAACTACGTGCTTCAGGGCACGCTGATCGCGGACATGGACGGGCAGGTGTTCCGGGTTCCGAAAGGCCACGTCGTGCACATTCCCGCCGGCATGCCGCACAGCCACGTCTCGAGCGCGGAGGAGGACGTGATTTTCTACGCGATCAAGGACACGCGTACCGGAATCGTGGGCCCGCCGGTCGACGGCGTGTACAACGGCCCGCGGCATCTGCCGGGTTTCGGGCTCGGCACGAACGAATGGAAAATCGGCACCGACGGCCTGCCCGAACCGCAGACGAAAAACGTGACCGGCAAGAAAGTGCAGTACGTCTACGATATCGCCAGACTCGACGCCGTGCCGCCGAACGCCACCAGCGCCGAAGTCATCCCGCGCAACTTCATTTCGAAAAAGTCCTCGTCGTTCGGCGCCGCGTTGCGCGGTGAAAAACTGCAGGTGGGGCATATCCACAAGGGCGTGGGCTCGGGCACGAAGCTGCACACGCACCCCAACGAGCAGTTCAGCTTCGTGATCAGCGGCACGATGATCTACGAGATCGACGGGGAAACGATCGAAGCGCCGCCCCATTCGGTCACGCACATTCCGCCGGGATGCCGGCACAGCGCCATCGCGTCCGCCGCGGGCGACGTGCTCACGTTCGTCGCCAAGGACACGAGCCACGGCATGAGCGGTCCGCCGGTCGATGGCATCGAAGACGGTCCGGTTTATCTGCCGGGATTTCGCCCCAAAACCTAGCGCGAACCGGTGGTCCGTTGCAGACGCAGTTGAGGAGGAAACATGAGTAAAAACAACAGGTTATTGCATGTCACGACGATGGCGGCCGGTGTGCTGATGGCGTGCCCGGGCGCCGCCTCGGCGCAGTGGACGCCCACCGAACGCGTCAACATGGTCACGCATTCCGCTGCCGGCACCGGCAACGAACTGATGCTGCGCGAGATCGCGGATATCTGGAACAAGAACAAACTCGTGCCGCGCGGCGTCAACGTGGAACCGATGCCCGGCTCGCAGGGCGAGAAGGCACGGCGCTATGTCACCGTGCAGAGCAAGGGCAATCCGCACGTGCTGTCGGCCTACACGCCGCAAAGCCTCAACTTGCCGCTGCTGATCAATTCCGACACCGGCTGGCGCAGTTTCACGCCGGTCGCGATGATGGCCGTCGATCCGATGGTGCTCGTGGTCAACGCCGAGAGTCCCTGGAAAACGGTGAAGGATCTCGTCGATGCGGCCAGGCAGAATCCGAAGAAAATACTGCAGGGCGGCGGCTCGTACGGCAGCAGCGCGTCGATCACGGGCAAGATGCTCGGCGATCACGCGGGCGTGTCGTTCACGTATCAGCCGTACCGGGGCGCGGGCGAGGCGATACCGCAACTCCTCGGCAAACACGTGCAATTCATGATGGAGAATCCGAACGAAATCACGCAGCACGTGCAGACGGGCAAGATGCGCGCGCTCGCCGCGACCGAGAAGCTCGAGACGCTGCCGGGAACACCGACGTTCGCCGAGGCGGGCGTGTCCGTGCGGTTCACCCGGCAGTTCCGCGGCATCATGGCGCCGCCGGGCATCGCGCCCGAGGCCGCCCGGCACTGGGTCGAGCTGCTGGAACGCACCCGCCAGACGCCGCAGTGGCGCGAGTACGTGAAGCGTGCCGCACTCGCCGATTTCTGGGTCACGGGCGCGGAGCTCACCGGCTTTCTCGCCGAGGAGGAGAAGACCTATCTCAAGCTCAACAAGGAAATGGGCCTCATGAAGTGAGCGCTTCGGAAAAAACGCCGCGCGCGGCGGGGCCGGCGCGGTTTTTCAGCGCCGACCGCCTCACGGCGATATTGTTTATCGGCTTCGTCGCGGTGTACGGCTGGGATGGCGCGCGACTCACAGCCTCGCTTCAGGTCGATGTCATCGGGCCCGCGTTTTTTCCGAAGATTCTTGCCGCGCTGGGCCTCGTGCTCGGCATCCTGCTGTTCGTTCGGGCCGCGCCGCGCGCGGCCGCCCCGCAAGACGACGCGGAATCCGGCTCCGACCTCGCCGCGCTGGTTCCGGCTGCGCTGTTGCTCGCATACGTGCTCGCATTCGAGCCGCTCGGGTTCCCGCTCGCCACGGTGGTGTTTCTGGCCGTATCGCTGCGGTATCTGAAGCACCCGGGATGGCCGTCGGCCATCGGTATCAGTATCGCGATCACGGCCGCGCTCTGGGGGCTCTTCAGCACGGCGCTCGGATTGAAGCTGCCGCTCGGCGTGTTCGCGGGACTTGCCTGAGGCGGCGCCATGGGAGACATCTGGCCGCTGCTGCTGAACGGGTTCGAAATCGCGCTGCGGCCGTTGAACCTCGGCCTCGCGCTGATCGGCGCGCTCGTCGGCACCGTGATCGGCGTGTTGCCGGGAATCGGTCCGGCCGGCGCGCTCGCGATGCTGCTGCCGCTCGTGCTCAACATGGAGCCCGTCGGCGCGATCATCATGCTGTCGGCGTTGTACATGGGCGCCATGTACGGCGGCTCCACGACGTCGATCCTGCTCAACGTGCCCGGCGAGTCCTCGTCCGTGGTGACCTGCCTCGACGGCCACCAGATG
Organism: uncultured Streptomycetaceae bacterium; assembly: GCA_964564295.1. Taxonomy (GTDB): domain Bacteria; phylum Pseudomonadota; class Gammaproteobacteria; order Burkholderiales; family SG8-41; genus CAZMBS01. The sequence goes on along the minus strand of CAZMBS010000035.1, from coordinate 9,639 downwards.
GCGCTCCAGGGGCGGGCGGGACCCGCGCTCTGCATGGCGGCGATCGGCTCGTTCGTGGCGGGCACGCTTTCGATCGTCGCAATGATGCTGTTCTCGCCGCTCATCGTGAAATGGGCGCTCGATTTCGGCCCGCCGGAGTATTTCGCATTGATGGCGTTCGGACTCTCGGCCGTCGCCGCGCTGTCGGGCGAGCAGATCGTGAAGGGGCTCATCGCGATGACGCTGGGACTCATGATCTCCACGGTGGGCACGGACCTCACGGGCGTCGCGCGTTTCACGTTCAAGCTGCCGGAACTGATGGGCGGCATCGAATTCCTGCTCGTGAGCATCGGGCTATTCGCCGTGTCGGAAGTGCTGCTCAACACCAACGACATCCGCGCCGGAACGATACGGACGGTGATCCGGCACAAGCTCTTCATCACGTGGCGGGAAGTGCGCGACTGTTTCGGCGCCATCGGGCGCGGCACCTTCATCGGCTTCATCATCGGCGTCATGCCGGGCGCGGGCGCGGGCATCGCCGCATTCTTGTCGTACGCGGTCGAAGTGCAGGTGAGCCGCAACCCGGAGCGGTTCGGCAAGGGCGAGATTCGCGGCGTCGCCGCGCCGGAGTCGGCGAACAATGCGGCGAGCATCGGCAACATGGTGCCGATGCTCACGCTCGGCATACCCGGTTCGGGCACGACCGCCATCATGCTGGCGGCGCTGATCGCGTTGAACGTGCATCCGGGCCCGCTGATGTTCCAGCAGCGCCCGGACGTGGTGTGGGGGCTCATCGCGGCGCTCTACGTCGGCAACGTGATGCTGCTGATCCTCAATCTGCCCCTCGTCGGGATGTTCGTGCGCCTGCTGTACGTGCCGATGCGGTTCCTGCTGCCGGTCATCATGGTGATCTGCGTGATCGGCGTGTACAGCGCGAACCAGACCACGCTCGACCTCGTGCTGCTCTGCGCCTTCGGCGTGCTCGGGTACTACATGCGCACCTACGGGTACCCCGTGGCGCCGGTGATCCTCGGGCTCGTGCTCGGCAACCGCATGGAGGAGGCGCTGCGTCAGTCGATGATCATGACCCAGGGCAACCTTGTCGCCGCGCTCGATCGCCCGATCGTCGTGTTTTTTCTCGCGCTGACCGTGCTGTCGCTCGCGGCTCCCGCCATCCTGAGCCGCCTGCGGTTTCGCGGCGGGGCCGTGAAAGTCGAAACCGGCGACACGTAACCGGTGTTGCACATGATGCGCTTGCGCCGTAACATCGGCGCTCGTTTTTCAACCCGACCGTCCATCAACCCGCGAGGAATCCCATCGTGTCAAAACTGACGTTGAAACAGGCCAATACGATCATCGAAAACGCATTTCAGAAGGCGCGCGACGCGAAGGTGAAGCCGCTCGCCGTCGTGGTGCTCGACGACGCCGGAAACATCGTATCGGCGCAGCGCGAGGACGGCGCGAGCATGTTCCGGTTCGACGTGGGGCTCGGCAAGGCCTGGGGCGCGGTGGCGATGAGCTGCTCCAGCGGCGCGCTGGCGAAACGCGCGAAGGACAATCCGAATTTCTTCCTGACGCTCGCGGCCACCGCGAAGGGCCGCTTCCTGCCGCAGCCCGGCGCCGTGCTGATCCGCGATGCCGCCGGCAACATCCTGGGCGCGGCGGGCGCCAGCGGCGGCTCCGGCGAGGAGGATGCCGCGTGCTGCGCCCACGGCGTCGAGAAAGCCGGACTCAAGGCAGAACTGTAACGAAGGAGCAACCCCATGCCAGATGCGGTGAACGCCCCCGAGTCGATATCCGCGACACGGCTCGCGCGGCACCTCGGCGCCGAGATTCATGGCGTCGATCTTTCGCAGCCGTTGTCCGATGCGGCCTTCCGCCGCATCCTCGATCTATTTCACGAGCACTGCGTGGTGTTCATGCGCGGGCAGAACATCACGCCGGAGATTCTTGCGGCGTTCAGCGCGCGATTCGGCGAGCTCGACATCCATCACATGACGGAGCACGTGTTTCCGCATCTGCCGTACGTGCGCGTGCTGTCGAACGCGAAGAAGGGCGGCAAGACCATCGGCATCACGCGCGGCGGCATGCACTGGCATTCGGACCTTTCGTACAAGAAGACAACGGCGCTCGTCACGACGCTGTACGGCGTCGAGTGTCCGCCCGAAGGGGCCGACACGGAGTTCGTCAGCATGGTCGCGGCCTACGACGCGCTGCCGGCCGATCTGCGGGAGAAAATCGCCGGCCGGACCGCGGTGCACGACCGCAATTTCCGGTATTCCATGCTGTATCCCGGCCGGCCGCCGCTCACGGCGGAACAGGTGGCGAAGGTGCCGCCGGTCGAGCACCCGCTCGTCGTGCGGCATCCGGCCACGGGCAAGCCGTCGATCTTCGTTTCGAAGGACGTGGTCTCACGCATCATCGGCATGGACGAGGCGGAAAGTCGCCGCATCATCGATGCGCTCGAAGCGTTCGCGACGCGGCCCGAGTTCCTGTACGCGCATCGCTGGCAGACTGGCGACGTGCTGATGTGGGACAACCGGTGCACGCTGCATCGCGCGACGCCGTATGCGTTCGACCGCTACACGCGCACGCTCTATCGCACGCAGGTGAAGGGCGGGGTGCCCGTGGCCGCGTAGGACGCCGGACGGCGCGGGCGCGGCGACCGGTTACTTGGTCAGGCCGAGATCGGTCAGGATCGTCCGCGTGACTTCGGTTTCGCGCTCCATGTGCTTGCGGGAATCCGCGGAAAGCAGGTATTCGGTGCTCCAGAACTGGGCGTCGGCGTCCTTTCTCCATTCCTCGCTTTGAACGAGTTTCACGAACACGTTGTCCCAGTATGCGATTTCGGGCGCTTTCATTCCGCGCGGCCCCATGAAGCCGCGCCAGGTATAGAACACCGCGTCGACACCCTGCTCGCGAAAGGTCGGAATCTCGCCCTTCGGGCCTTCGCTGCGTTTCGCGGAAGAAATGCCGAGAATGCGGACGCGACCCTCTTTCTGCAGCGGCAGCATGCTGCGCGGAGATGCGACGTAGACGTCGATGTGTCCGCCCAGCAGCGCCGTGACGGCCGGCCCGCCGCCGGGGTACACCACGGCCTTCGCCGCCTTGGGATCCACGCCGATCGCCTTCAGATACATGCTCATCACGATGTGGTTGTGGTTGCCGCGCGCCGTCGCGAACGCGAACGTGAGCGACTGATTGTCCTTCTGCAGCCGGGCCGTCAGGTCCTTGAGCGACCCGATCGGGGAGTCCGCTTTCACGGCGATCACGACGTACTCGCGGATCAGGATATTGAGCGGCGTGAAATCCGTGTAGGTGAGTTGCGTCGTGCCCATCAGCCGGTTGCCGATCAGCGCCGGCGAAATGGTCGCGATGTAATGCCCGTCACCCGCATGCTGGTTCAGGTAGGCCCAGCCGATCGTGTTCGCCGCGCCCGGCTTGTTGACGACGGCCGTGTTCGTGACCAGCCCGGTTTTCTGGAAAATATTCTGGATGAGCCGCGCCATGATGTCGGGCGAGCCGCCGGGCGCCGAGCCCACCACGAGTTCGACCGTTTTAGACGGCTTCCAGTCCTGTGCGATGGCGGCGCCTGCCGCCGCCAGCATGAGCCAGATGAAGCAGCCGGCGCGCGTGATGGCCTGCATGATGTTCTCCTCTCCGGTCTTGTTCCGATAACCCGCTTTCCATGCTACAGGCGGTGTGCGCGCCTGTCATCCGCGGCGGGCGTGCCGGATGCGATGCGGATTGACGGCTTCGGACCCGGTCACTATGCTGCGCCTTCGCCCCGCACGGACTGCGTCCCGCCACGTTTCCGGTTCTGCCACAAATTCAGATGACGCGCATACCGCCCGCCCACGTCGGCATGTTGCTTGCCGATGTCGATACCCCGAGCCTGATCCTCGACCTCGACGCGTTCGAGCGCAATCTGCAGCGGTTGCGCGATTCGCTCGCGGGCAGCGCCGTCGCGCTGCGGCCGCACGCCAAGAGCCACAAGTGTCCGGAAATCGCGCTGCGTCAGGTGGCTCTGGGTGCGGTGGGAGTCTGCTGTCAGAAGCCGAGCGAGGCCGAAGCGCTGATCGACGGCGGTGTGAAGGACGTGTTGATCGCGAACGAAGTGGTCGGCGCGGCCAAACTCCGGCGCGTCGCGGCGCTCGCGGGCCGGGCGAAGATCGCGGTGTGCGCGGACGACGCCGGCAACGTCGCCGCGCTCGACGCGGCCGCGCGCGCAGCCGGGACGCGGCTGGACGTGCTGGTGGAAATCAACGTGGGGGCCAATCGCTGCGGCGTGGAGCCCGGGGAACCCGCCGCGGCGCTGGCGCGGGAAATCGCCGCGCGTGCCAGCCTGCGGTTCGCCGGATTGCAGGCGTATCACGGTTCGGCGCAGCACGTGCGTGGCGTCGCGGAGCGGCGCGCCGCGATCGAGTCCGCCGTGGGAAAAGTCAGGGCTACGACTGCGTGCCTGAGCGCGGCCGGTCTCGCCTGCCCTAAAGTGACGGGCGCCGGTACGGGAACCTACCTGTTCGAAGCGGCGAGCGCGGTGTACGACGAGTTGCAGCCCGGCTCGTACATATTCATGGATGCGGATTACGCGAAAAACGACTGGACCGAATCGGGCATTCCGCGTTTCGAGCACAGCCTGTTCGTCTGGACGACGGTCATGAGCCGCACCGCGCCGGAGCGGGCCATCGTCGACGCGGGATTGAAGGCGTCGAGCCTGGATTCCGGCATGCCGCGCGTCGCGGACATCGCGGGCGTCGAGTACGTCAAGGCCTCGGACGAGCACGGCGTGTTGCGGGTCGCGGATGGCGCGGCGATCGCGCTCGGCGACAAGTTGAAACTCATCCCGGGGCACTGCGATCCCACGGTCAATCTGTACGACCACTATGTTTGCGTGCGGGGCGGGCGTGTCGAAGCGCTGTGGCCGATTACCGCACGGGGCGCGGTGTGGTAAACATCAATAAAATCAATATGTTAACAGAGAGAGTCGCATGACTGCACTGCGCAGGATCAGCTTTATCGGCATCGGCAACATGGGCACGCCGATGGCAAGCCATCTCGTCAAGGCGGGATTCGACGTCACCGTGTTCGACCTGCGCGCCGAAACGATGCAGGCGTTTGTCGCGCAGCATGGCGGCAAGGCCGCGGACTCGCTTGCGGCGGCGGGCGATGGCGCGGATGCGGTCATCACCATGCTGCCCGACGGCAAGATCGTGCAAAAGGCGATACTGGGCGACGGGGTGTCGGCAACGCTCGCACAAGGCGCGGTGATCGTCGACATGGGCACCTGCAATCCGACCGATACCGTCGCGCTGCGCGACGCGCTCGCGCCGCGCGGCATCCACGTCGTCGACGCGCCGGTGATGGGCGGCGTCGTGTTCGCGAAAGACGCGACGCTCGACATCATGGCCGGCGGAGACGCGGCGCTGGTCGAGCGCGTGACGCCGCTGCTGAAAGCCATGGGCCGCAGCATCATTCCGTGCGGGGGGGTGGGCTCCGCGCATGCGATGAAGGCGCTCGCGAACTACATCAATGCCTGCGCGCTGATCAACGCGATCGAGGCGATGACCATCGGCAAGCGCTTCGGTCTCGACCCGAAGCGCATGGCGGAAGCGCTGATTCCCATGTGCGCCGGGCGCAACCATCCGATCGAGAAAAAGGTGGTGCCGCAGATCCTCACGCGCAAGTTCGGCACCGGCATGGCGATGCGCTTCATCGCGAAAGACGTGAAGATCGCCGTCGATACGGCGCATGCGCTCGGCGCTGCCGTGCCGCTGGGCGAGAAAGTCGCGGAACTCTGGGCGACGGCCGCGCAGCAACTCGGCGGCGATCTCGATCAGACCGAGATCGTGCGATATTGGGAAAATGCGACGGGTGTGCGGCTCGCGTAACACCGCGCCGGCGCGAGCCGGCTGAAATTGGCGGGCGCCGGAGTAGACCTGCCGCGGCCCGCTGTTTTCGGGATGCGGGCGGCTACACGTCCACCGTGCCGTCGATCGCGGTGCGGTACATGAGCCGCCGCTGCGGCAGCGCGTAGTCGCCGATGGCTTTGTGCTGGGTCTGATAGTTGTCCCACATCAGGACGTCGCCGACCTGCCAGCGGTGACGATAGACGAACTCGGGCCGCGTGATGTGGGCGTACAGGCGCTGCAGGATGGGCGCCGCTTCCACTTCGGTCATGCCGCCGATGCCGAACGTGTAGGTCTGATTCACGTACAGGCATTTCGCGCCGGTGACGGGATGCGTGATGACGGCGTTGTGCGTGACGTCCGGCGTCGCGGCCTTCTGCTCGGGCGTCAGGTCGGGGCGCGCGTGGTCCTTCGAGCGCTGCTGCTGTTTGCGCGCCTGCGCGCGGTGGTACTCGAACACGCCGCGCTTGTCCGCAAGCCACTGCCGCATTTCGCCGTCGAGCGTATCCCAGGCAAAACGCGTGCTCGCGAATTCCGTGTCGCCCAGCACCACGCCATCCTTCACCGGCACTTCCATCGAGTAGAGAATCGCGTAGTGACACGGGTGCTTCATGAAGCAGAGATCGGTGTGCCAGTCGTCGCCCGCGTACGCGCTGCCGACGGAGCGTTCGCCGTCCTTGACGTTGGAGATCAGGTGTATTTCCGGATGGCCCGGCAGCGCGTATTCCTGACGCACGTGCCGGTGCAGCTTTCCGAACGGCCGGCTGAACGCGAGCAACTGTTCCGCGGAAAGTTTCTGGTTGCGAAAATAGATGACGCCGTTTGCGTCGACCGCCTGCTTCACCGCCGCGAACGTCGGGCCGTCCAGCGGGCGTGAAAGATCGAGGCCCGAAATTTCAGTGCCGAGAGGTTTTCCGCTCGGACGCGTGTCGAGTCGGGCAGGCGTTACGGTGTCCATGGCGTTTTCCTTCAATCCTTGTTCCGCGAGTTGCCGGAATGATACCCCCGGATCGGACTCAGCGTTTCGCCGCCGGCTTGCGGCAGCCCATGACGCCCGGCTTCTCGAAGTACGCGAGGCCTTCCGGGCACGCGAGTTTGGCGGGCTTCACCTGGTTGCAGACGAAGCTGCCGTCTTGCGCCGATTCTCCCGCGGGCTTCCAGCCGGGCGGGCACAGGCTGAATTCCTGAACGACGCTGCGGGCCGGCGCGGCGGCTGGGGCGACGGGTGCGGCAGCAGCGGCCGACGGCGCCGCGGCTGTCGGCGCAACGGCGGGAGCGGGTGCATCGACGCGGACGGTCGCGGTGGCAGATCCCGCGCAGGGCGCCAGCGCGCCGAACGGCCGGCCGCTCACCCGGACCGTGAAACTGCCGGGCTGGCCGTACATCTTGCTGAACGTTTTCGGAAACAGTCCGTCGGGTCCTGCGGCACCCATGTCCTCGACGGATCCGTCGCCGAACTCGATTCGCAGGCCGCAGTTCGCGGGCGTCTTGTCGTCGGTGGTGGTGACGGTCAGCGTGACCGGTTTCCCGGGCTGCGTGACGCCGGCGTCGGCGCGCACGCCTGCGAGCGTGTTGCCGGCCAGCGCCGCGCCGCCCGTCGCGAAGTGCAGCATGACGCCGATCGCGGCGGCGCCGGCGTTGCGCGAGAGCACCGGAGCGCCGCTCAGGCTGCCAGCGCGTCTGCTTTCGCGAGCCCGGGCATCGTGAATTCGAGCTTGCGCAGGCCCTCGATGACGACCTGCGCCTGCGCGCGGGTCAGGTCCACGAGCGGCGGGCGCACGGTCGCCCATTCCGGGTCCTTCGCGTAATGCGCGATCACCGCTTTCAGCGCGGGAATCATCACGTACTGGCCGACCGTCTTGCGCACGGCGTTCAGCGCTTCCTGCTGCGCGTCCGCATCGGCGCCCTTCCATTCGCGATAGAGCTTGTCGATGGCGGCGGGATTCACGTTGGCCGTTGCGGAAATGCAGCCCGCGCCGTGGTTGCGCATGTTGGCGAGCAGGAACGATTCGCTGCCGACGAACATGTCGAACCCGGACTTTGCAAACGCATCGAGAAATACCCTGGTGTTGTTCCAGTCGCCGGAACTGTCTTTCATGCCCGCGATCGCGTTCGGATAGGCTTTCAGCAGGCGCTCCACGAGTTTCGGCGTGATGCCGACCACCGCGACCGGCGGAATGTGGTACAGATAAATGCGCAGCCGCGCATCACCCACGCGCTCGATGATTTCCGCGAAGGACCGGAACAGCCCGTCCTCGGTCACGTCCTTGTAGTAGAACGGCGGCAGCATCAGCACGCCCGCGCATCCGGCCTTCACCGCATGTTCGGTGAGCCGCACGGTGTCGGTCAGCGCGCAGCAGCCGGTGCCGGGCATCATGCGCGCCGGATCGACGTCCGCCGCGAGCAGCGCGTCGAGCAGCGCGATGCGTTCGTTGATCGACAGCGAGTTCGCTTCGCTGTTGGTGCCGAACACCGCGAGGCCCGATCCCTGCGACAGCATCCACTTGCACTGCGCGACGAAGCGGTTGGAATCCGGGCTCAGATCGGCCTTGAACGGTGTGCAGACGGGCGCGAGCACCCCCTTGATGCGCTGCGATTTGCTCATGATGACCCCTCAAATGGAAGCCGTTGGCGCCGGCGGAAAACGAGCGCGGAGAATACCATACGGGCATGGCGTTCCCAAGACGGCGGCCTTACAATTCCGCGTCTTCCGTGGGTCGTCTGAATCCGTGGTTCGCCCGGTGTGCGCCCCTGTCGCGGGCCCCGGGGCGTTGAGTTTAACTTGGCACACTTGAAAATACCCGGTTCTGGACCGGTGAAGCGCGGCGTCACGCAGCTCGCCGCGGCGTTCGAACGGCGATCGGGGTGTCGCGTGACGATCGAGTTCGCCGGGGCTCCGGGCGTGCGTGACCGCATCATGGCCGGCGAGGCGGTCGACGTCGTGGTCGTGCCGCAATCGGCGATGGACGAGTTCGACCGTTCGGGTCGCATCGCCGCCGGCACGCGCGGACTCGCCGGTCGCTCACGCATGGGTGTTGCGGTTCGCAAGGACGCACCCGTGCCGGACTTCGCAAGCACGGAATCGATGACGCGCGCGCTGCTCGACGCCGGCGAGATCGTCTGCAATGTCGCGAACAGCGGCGTCTACTTTCTGAAGCTGCTGGATCAGCTCGGCATCGCTGAAGCGGCGCGGCACAAGGTGCGCAAGCTGCCGGACACGGTCAAAGTGATGGAACACGTCGCGGGCTCCACGGCGCGTGCAATCGGCGTCGGGCAACTCGCGGAAATCAGCGAACTCGTCGAGAAGGGCGTCGCGATAACGGCAGCGGTGCCATTGCCGGACGCCGTGCAGAACGTGACTGCCTACCATGCCGCGGCGGTTGCGACGAGCGGTGCGCCTGACGCCGCGGGCGATCTCGCGCGGTTTCTCGCCAGCGCCGAGGCCAGGCCGGTGTTCGCGGCAACAGGCATAGACTGACCGGAAAACGGGAGGGAACGACATGAAGGCGATGCGACACCTGCCGGCGGTCGGGTTGCTGCTGTGGTGCGCAGCCGCTCACGCCGCCGAAATCACGGTGATGTCCGGCGGCGCCGTCGAGCCGGGGCTGAAGGCCGCCGCTGCGGCGTTCGAGAAGGAAACCGGCCACACGGTGAAAATCACGTTCAATACGACGCCGCAGATGTTGAAGCGCGTGGCGGCGGGCGACACGTTCGATGTCGTCATCGCGCCGCCCGGCGCGGTGAAACAGTT
>CAZMBS010000034.1:9015-20125 GCA_964564295.1 uncultured Streptomycetaceae bacterium | reverse complement strand
TACCGGTACCAAGACTTCCGTGCGGTCGGCAGTCTTCGTCAACAGCGTGACCGCGGCGGCACTGGATTTCGACAGCATCTATCCGGCGGCCGCGATGCATGCGGACATTGTCGCCGTTCCGGTTGCGCTCGCCCTGGGGGAATCCCTGTCGGCATCGGGCCGCGATGTGCTGTGTGCAATTGCCATGGGCGGAGATTTGATGTGCCGTCTCGCCAGGGCCACGCGCGAGAACAACGGCTGGTTTTACACCTCCATATACGGGTCTATCGCTTCCGCCGCCGTGACATCTCGACTCCTGAAGCCCCGGCTGGAGACGATCGCAGACGCGATGGGGCTGGGATTCATGAATTCCGCGGGCACTTATCAACCGGTCACGGAGCGTTCCCTGAGCAAGCGGGCCCTGGCGGCGTTCGCCGCCGAATCGGGGATCTTGTGCGGCCGGCTCGCGGCGGAAGGTTACCCCGGACCGCGCGAATGGTTGTCCGGCCGCCATGGGCTGTATGCGCTGTACGAGGCCGGCGATACAGCTGCCATCACGACGAATCTCGGCGCGGTGTTCGAGAACGCGCAGATCAGCGTGAAACCGTACCCGAGCTGTCAATGCAATCATGCCGCGATTGATGCGCTGCTTTCCTTGAAGGCCGAGCACAGGCTCGATGCCGGAAACGTGACGGAGATCGAGGTCGTCGTATCGCCGTATATGGATCGACTGGTGGGGGCACCATACGAGCCGGGTGCCACGCCCCAGGTGGCGGCCCAGTTCAGCATCCGGTATTCGCTGGCGCGAGTACTGATCGACGGGGGTCTCGGCATCGCCGGCATCCGGGATGCGGCTGCCTGCGATCCGAAAGTTGCGCAGCTGGTTTCGCGTGTGCGGGTAACGGTCGATCCGGAAAACCGGGCCAACTACGCTCCCGCAACAGTGCGCGTGACGCGGCAGGATGGCAGCGTGCTGGTGCGGGAGGCAAGGGTGCTGCGTGGCAGTGCCGAAGCGCCGCTTACGACCGACGAACTGCTGGCGAAGGTTTCCGATTGCCTGACGGCGGGCGGGTTCGACAGTACGGATGCTGTTGTCGAGCGGATCGTCGGGGCGCTGACGAATATCGATGGCGAGCCCAGCGTGACGGGTTTGATGACACGGGTAACGGGGATGCTGCAGCGTCGATCGTGACGAAAAAGGGCCTCGCGGTAACGCGGAAAGTCGAGATCGATCATTCAAGGAGAACAGCATGAAATCCAGGATCATGTTGTGTGCGGTATCGGCAGCCGTTTTGGCGGGCTTTGCCGCGTCAGCCATCGCGCAGACCTACCCCTCCCGCAGCATCCGATTCGTGGTCACTTTTCCGCCGGGCGGGACGACGGATATACTCGCGCGCGAGATCGGCGCCCGCATGCAGGAGAGCTGGAAGCAGACGGTCGTCGTGGACAATCGCGGTGGCGCCGGCGGCAATCTCGGCGCCGACATCGTGGCAAAGGCGCCCCCGGACGGGTACACGATTCTGCTGGGAACCAACGGGACCCATGCCATCAACCCGTCGCTCTACACGAAGATGCCTTACGACGCGATCAAGGATTTCGCGCCGATAACGCTGATCGCCTCGGTGCCGAACATCTTCATCTCGCACCCGTCAGTGCCCGCACGAACGATGAAGGATATCGTTGCACTCGCCAGGGCCCAGCCAGGCAAGGTGGTGTACGCGTCTTCGGGCACCGGCACTTCTCAACATCTGTCGGTCGAGCTGTTCAAGACCATGGCGAAGATTGACATGGTGCACGTTCCGTACAAGGGTGCGTCGCCCGCGGTTCTGGCCGTGCTGGGCGGAGAGGTTGCGCTCAGTTGCCCCAGCTTGCCTTCGGCCGGCATCGCAAGTCATGTCGGAACGGGACGGCTCAGGGGGCTCGCCGTGACGGGGGCGAAACGTGCGCCTACGTTGCCGCAAGTCCCGACGATGATCGAGAGCGGCTATTCCACTTTTGACGTGGTCACATGGTTCGGCGTTCTCGCGCCGGCGGGGACGCCCACGGATATCGTGGGCAGGCTCAATACCGAGATCATCCGCATTCTTGGGCTGCCGGCCGTGCGCGAGCGTCTCGCCGGGCAGGGCATCGACATCATGACGAGCAGCCCGGAACAGTACTTGGAATTCATCAAGACTGAAACAGTGCGCTGGGCCAAGGTCGTCAGAGCCTCGGGAGCGAGGCTCGATTGAAGCCGCGATCGTACATCATGCATCGATTGCCAGATTGCCGTTTCGCTGCTGCTGCCGCCGTGCTGGCGCTCGCGTTTCATGCGTCCGCGCAGAATTATCCGGTCAGGCCGGTGCGGTTCGTCGTGCCATTTGCGCCGGGGGGATCTTCCGACATTCTGGCCCGGAGATTGTCGCAGCCCCTGTCCGAGGCGTTGGGCCAATCCATCGTCATCGACAATCGTGGTGGTGCGGGCGGCGCCATAGGCGCGGAACTCGCGGCAAGGTCACCGCCAGACGGTTATACGGTGTTATTTACCACCAACGGTCCGGTGACCGTGAGCCAGAGCCTGCAAAAGCGGATCGGTTACGACCCGCTGAGAGACCTGATGCCGGTTACGATCGTGGCCTCGCTTGCGAACATGCTGGTCATGCATCCCAGTCTGCCGGTGCGGTCTGTCAAGGATGTGGTGGCGCTGGCGAAAGCCCGCCCCGGTCAGATTACGTACGCCTCGGGCGGACCGGGCGCATCAAACCATCTCGCGGCGGAGTTGCTGAAGTACATGGCGAAGATTGATCTTGTCCATGTGCCCTACAAAGGCGGTGGGCCCGCCGTGATCGCCGTGCTGAGCGGTGAATGCGCGTTGCTGTTTGCGACGATGCCGTCGGCGATCGGGCACGTCAAGTCGAAACGGCTCAAAGCGCTCGCGGTGACCGGTGACAAACGGTCTGCCGCTGCGCCCGACGTGCCCACCATCGCGGAATCCGGGGTCCCGGGCTACGAAATGACCTCGTGGGTTGGAATGCTCTTGCCCGCAGGCGCGTCGCCGGCGATCGTCGACCGGTTGCTTCACGAAGCGCGCAAGGCCGTGCGCTTTCCGGAAGTGCACGAACGTCTGACGAGCGAGGGCTATGAGATCGTGGCCAGCACTCCGGAGCAGATGGCGCAGCGGATGCGTAGCGAGGCGGCCAAGTGGGCCAAGGTCATCAAGGCCGCGGGGATCACGGCCGACTGAAACCGCATGATGCTTTCGGGGCGGGGACAGAGCCGCCGCGGGTCATGCGCCCGCATCGGCGGGCGCGAGGACATGAATGACCCGGCTCGCGATCATGTCCTTGACCCGGGCGGCGTACGCTGCCATGTGCGGCGCTGCCGCGTGGGCCTTGAGTGCGGCGGCATCGCGCCACTTCTCGATGACGACGAAGGTATCGGGACCGACCCTGGCCTGAAAGCTGCCCAGTCCTTCGGCATCGATCGTGGGACCGTACTCGATGCAGCCGTCCTCCGCGCGTACGGCGGGCACGTTGGCGCGAAAGGCCTGCAGCACGGTTTCGCGCATGCCGGGTTTGGTGGTGATGAGGGCGACGACGTGGATCATGGGCTGGCTCCTGTGAAAATGCGCTGGGGTGGAAGCGGGATTCGCGTGCGGTGCTACACGATGCCGTCGGCGCGCAGCTGCGCGATTTCGTCCGTCGAGTAGCCGTATTCCGCGAGGATTTCGTCCGTATGCTGCCCGAGTCGCGGCGGCATCGCGCGAATTTCGGCCGGGCTTGCGGACAGGCGGTAGGGCGCAGTCGGCACGGCAAACGGCGGCAATCCGGTTTCCACCGTGTTGTCGAACCGGTGAAAGAACCGGCGATGCTCAAGCTGGGGGTGATGCACCGCGCGCGCGAGCGGCAACACCTCCATCGCCGCCACGCCTGCCTTGTTCAGGACGATTTCCCATTCCGCGGCCGTCCGGGTCGAGAGCCGGCGTTCGATCTCCGCATTGAGCGCCGGCAGATTCTGCGCGACTGCGGCATCCGTCGCGAAGCGCGGGTCCTGCGGGATGTCGGTGGCTTCCATCGCCTTCCACAGCTTTTCGCGACGGTTCGGCGCGCCGGCGGCAATCGAGAGATGTCCTTCCTTGCAACGATAGGTGTCGCTCACGTAGCCGCCCTTGCCCGAGGCATTGCCGACGAGCGGCGGAGTCTCACCCGCCGTAATCGCGCGCAGGACTTCTCCGCCCATCATGGTCATCGCGGTTTCGAGCATGGCCACGTCGATGACCTGCCCGACGCCGGTGCGTTCGCGCTGGAACAGCGCGGAGACGATGGCAAATGCCGCCGCGTATCCCGTCGTGTAGTCCACGATCGTGGATCCGGTCTTGAGCGGGCCGGATTCCCGCGTGCCGGTGATGCTCATCATGCCGCTCACGGCCTGAACCACGCCGTCGATGGCCGCATCGCTTTTCTTCGGGCCGGTCTGGCCATAGCCGGTGACCGAACAGAAAATGATGCGCGGATTGATCGCCTTCAAGTCGTCGTAGCCCAGGCCGTAGCGCGCCATCGTGCCGCCCTTGAGGTTTTCGACGACGACATCCGCGGACTCGGCCAGCCTGCGGAACACGGCCTGGCCGGCCGGTGTATTGATGGCAAGCGTGATCGAGCGCTTGTTGGCGTTGTACGCGAGAAACGTATGCGCCATCGCCGCATCGTGGAACGGCGTCTTCAGATTGCCCGACGTGCGCGCGGAGTCGCCGACCCCCGGCTGCTCGATGTGCAGGACGTCCGCGCCGTGCATCGCAAGCTGGTACGCCGCGAAGGGCGCCGCGACGACGCGGGCAACCGCCAGGACCTTGATGCCCGAAAACGCGTGTTGCACGATCATCTCCCGCTGGCGTCGTTCCCGCGCTTCCAGCCGAGCCAGTCGACGATGGCGCCGCCCATCACCCGTTCGAGGTCGCGTCCCTTGAGCCAGGGCATCTCCTCGGTGAACATCGTCACGCATTGCCGGTAGGTGCAGGGCATGCGCGTGATGTCGGTGCCCCAGAAGCAGCGGTCGGGGCCGAACGCGTCGATGATGCGCTTCAGATAGTCGTGCACGTTCCGGTACGGATACGGATGCGTCGACGTGCTGGGCGCGCCCGACAGCTTGACGGCCACGTTGGGCAGTTTCGCGAGCGCGAGCATGTCTCCGAGGTCGGCGTACGCGGCGTCGTCCTTGACGTCGGCTCTGCCGCCACCGCGGCCGATGTGGTCGATATGCAGTTTCAGTCCGGGGTGCCGCTGCGCGATTTTGCCGAGCACGCCGATGTTTTTCCCGCTGGCGAGCAGGCCCACGCGCAGATCCGCCTTCTCCGCGGCCGCCCAGAACCAGTCGAGCGACCCGTCGGTCCACCACGATTTCTGGTTCGCGTCGCTGAACGTGTAGCGAAAGCCGAGCATGCCGGGCCGTTCGCGCCAGCGCGCGACGATGTTCTCGCGGTCCGGGCTCAACAGGTCGAAGTGTCCGAGGATGCAGAATGTGTCGGGATACCTGCGCACGGCGTCCACGGCCAGCACGTTGACCGCTTCGCCGAGCGCGCCCGGCGGATGAATCACGGCGCAATCGACGCCCGCGCTGCGCATTTCGGCGAGCGCGTCCTCCACCGAATAGGTGGGAATCTGCCGGTGGTGCGGACTCATCTTGCCGTTCTGCCACAGATGTATCTGGGAGTCGACGATCAGCATGGCGTGTACCTCGGAAAAGTGGGAAGACGTTACACTTCGCTATTTACCGCGAACTGGATTTGCAGCGCAACAGGTAACCGGGAATTTTCGCATGCCGCAACTCGTTTTTCTGCACGGACCGGGCGCAGGCGCGTGCGCCGATGCCTTTGTCCATCAACGCCGTCGTTTCCCCGACAGCGTCGCGCCCACGTTGCCGGGGCATCTCGAAGGCACGCGCTGCCCGGACGTCGCGCGTTACGCGGAGTGGGTGCGCGGGTGGCTGTGGGCTCAGGGCCGCAACAAGAATCTGGTGCTCGTGGGCTACACGCTGGGCGCGTCCATCGCGCTGCAGTACGGCCTCGATTATCCGGACGAAGTCGCGGGCCTCGTGGTCATGACCGTCGCGGCGCGGCCCAAGGTGCGCGCGCCGGGTACTTATGACATGCGACTGAAAGCCGCGCAGGATCCCGCGGCATACGGGGAATGGCTCGCGTTCCAGCGGCACGCGATGCGGCTTGTCGACCCGGTGTTGCGCGAGACGCTGATGGCGCGCCACCGGCAGGTCGGTCCGATGTCGCAATACCATGATTTGATGGCGATAGACGCGTTCGACGTGCGTGACCGCATCGCGGCGCTGCGGCCGAAGCTCCTGCTGCTGCGCGGGCTCGACGACCACGGCAGCCCGCCCGACTACGAGAAGGAGATTCACGATGCCGTCCCGGGCTCCCGCTACGTCAGGCTCGAGGGTCTCGGGCATTTTCCGTTGACCGAGAATCCGGACCGCGTCAACGCGCTGATCGAGGAGTTCCTCGCGACGCTGTAGCGTCCGCCGCGGCGTTCAGCCGCGGAACCCCACCTTCGACTTGAGCAACTCGAAATTGGATCCATCCATCCGGATCTCGCCGCGATTGATCATGCCGTCGATTTCCAGCACGGCCGCGTTGTAGGAGGCCGGAATCCCGAGTTTCGCGCCGTTGCGCACCACCTGCCCGGTAATGTAGTCCATTTCGCTCCGGCGGCCCTTGATGTGGTCGTGGATCGGCGCGGTGCGGGACCGGCTGCCGACATGGCCCATGAGCGTTTTCATCGCAGTGATCAGGCTTTCATCGCTGGAACCGGCGAATTCGTCCGCGCGCAGGCCGAAAATCGGCTCGATGCGATAGCCGAGCTTCTCGCCGACCGCGAGCGCTTCCCGCCCGATCTGCACGCAGATGTCGTGGATGCCGGGCAGTTCCACGGCCTCCCAGTTTTTCAGTCCGAACAGTCCGAACGGTCCCATCGTCATCGAATTCACGATGAGCTTGGTCCACTTCGCGCCGTAGATGTTGTTCGTCACGTCGCACACGCCGACGTGGGCGAGTATCGACCGGATTTCCTTTGCGCGGTCCGTGACGAAGCCGTCGAGCTCGCCAACCGTGAACCACGTGCCTTTATGCGTGGTGTTGCGTTGCACGAGCCCGGGCGTGAAGATTTCCGCCGACAGTTCCACCACGCAGCCTAGCGTGCGATCGCGTCCGATGATTCCGGCGACGGAGTCGTCGTTCATGCCGTTCTGAATCGCGACGAAAACGCCGTCCTTTTTCAGGTACGGCTTGATGAACTCGGCGAGCCAGCGATGATCGTTGCCCTTCACGGCCATCAGCACGATGTCGAATTCCACGTTCTGCGCGGCCATTTCGCACAGATGGAACGCGCGGATCTTCGTTTTGACGTCGCCGTCGCTCATCTGGATGTGCAGCCCGGTCGTGCGGATCGCCTCGACCTGCGCGGGCCACTGGTCGATCACGGTGACGTCGTATCCCGCCACCGTGAGATCGGCGCTGGTGCTGCTGCCGATCGCGCCGCAGCCCAGCACCGCGATTTTTCTGTTGGAGACTGGCATGATTCTGGTGTCCGTCCTGTTGCGCAAAGGCGGCATTGTGCCAGTTTGCCCGCCCGCATTGCAGCATCCGGTCCACAATGTGTGGCGCAGGCCGGGCCGAACCTGCCGGATGGGGCGAAAACTGCCGCAAAGTGTGCGATGCTTGCAGCGGTTTGCACACGGACGATCGTGGGGAGGGGATTCATGCGCATAGGTATCCGCTCGGCGTTCTCGCTGTCTGTCGCGCTGGGGTTGGCGATGCCCGGGTCGTTGCTCGGGCAGGAGTTTCCGGCGAGGACGATGCGCATCGTGACGGCCGATGTCGCGAGTACCAACGACCTGGTCGCACGTCTTGTCGCTCAGGGATTGTCGGCAAACGTCGGCCAGCAGGTGATCGTCGAGAATCGGGGCGGTGCGAGCGGGGCGCTTGCGGCGATGACCGCGGCCAAGGCGCCGCCCGACGGCTACACGGTGCTGCTGTACAGCAGCACGCTCTGGATCGGCCCGCTGCTGCAGGAGGTGCCATGGGATCCGGTAAAGGACTTCGCCCCGGTCATTCTGGCCGCCACCTCGCCCAACGTGCTCGTCGTGCACCCGTCGCTGCCGGTCAAGTCCGTCAAGGAGCTCGTTGCACTGGCCCGAAAAAGACCGGGTGCACTGAACTATGGATCGAGTTCCGTCGGTTCCTCAAACCATCTCGGCGCGGAACTCTTCAAGTCCATGGCCGGCGTCAATATCGCGCGCATCAATTACAAGGGTGGCGGCGCGGCATTGAGCGCGCTCATGAGCGGAGAAGTGCAGGTGATGTTCAGCACGGTCGGGCTCGTGAAGCCGCAGATCGCCGCAGGGCGCATGCGCGCGCTGGCGATCTGCAGCCTCGAACCGTCGGCGCTCGAGCCCGGCATGCCGACGGTGGCGGCCGCGGGACTTCCGGGTTACGAATCGGGATCGATCTACGGCATCTTCGCGCCGGCGCGGACTCCGACACCGCTGGTCGCGCGCCTGAACCAGTTGATTTCGCCGGTACTGGGCAGGACCGAATCGCGGGAGAATTTCTTCAGGCTCGGTGTGGAAACGCTCGGTGGAACACCCGCGCAACTGTCCGATCTCGTGCGTTCCGACATGGCGAAAATGGGCAAACTCATCAAGGATGCCGGCATACGCCTCGAGTAGCCGGTCGCGCGCGGTGCCGTGATTCAGTCGCGGCGCATCGCCTGCGGATTCAGGAAATTGCGCGCGTCCGGGACTTCGCCGCGCAGATAACTCACAATATTGTTCGCGGCGATGATGCCCATCTGGATCGACGCGTCGGTGGTGGCCGATGCAATGTGCGGCGTGCAGATGACGTTGGGCATCGCGAACAGCGCGTTGGAGCGCTCGGGCGGCTCCTTGGCGAACGTGTCGATGCCCGCGCCCGCAAGATGTCCGCTCTGCAGCGCCGCGATCAGGTCCGGCTCCACGACGACGTTGCCGCGCGCTGTATTGATGAGCAGCCCGCCGGGTTTCATGCGGCCGAGCGCCTTGCCATCGATGAGACCGCGCGTCCGGGGCGTCAGCGGGCAATGCAGGCTCAGGATGTCGATCTGCGGCAGCAGCGCCTCGAGCGTTTCCGCGCGCGTCATGCCGGGCGGCGGCGTGAACCGGGAGCGCGACAGGATCACGACGTTCGCGCCGCAGGCTGCCGCGAGTCGCGCCGTGCGCTGGCCGATCTGGCCGTAGCCGACGATGCCGACCGTGCGCCCCTTGAAGTCCCGCACCAGGTAGTTCTGGTCTTTCCAGTTGCCGCCGCGCAATTGCGCATCGTATTGCGGCAGCTCGCGGCACAGCGACAGCATCATCGCGAGCGCGTGCTCGGCCACGGCATCGGCGTTGGCTCCGCCCGCGATCATGACCGCGATGCCGCGCGATGTCGCATGATCGATGTCCACGGAGTCGACGCCCGCGCCGTACTTGGAGATGATTTTCAGTTCCTTCGCCGCGTCGAGCACCTTCGGGTTGAACGGCGCCGGCCCGCGCAGTATCGATGCGACGTACGGTTTCGCGGCAAAGGCGGCCAGCATTTCCGCCTCGGAAACCGGATGTCCCATGTACGTGAGCGTCGCGCCGGCATCGGCGAGTATCTTTCGCGCCGGTTCAGACAGTGTTTTGCCGGTGACGAGCACGTGGAACGCGGTCATGGGAAGGCCCGGTTTGCAAGGAAGCCCGCGAGACTAGATTAAGCATCCCGTGGCGTCAATGTGGACTCGTGAACGTCGACTGCCTCGGGCGACGATCAACCGGTACAATAGCGGGGTATCCGTTCACTCCGCGACGAACACTCACAACATGGCCGACCCCGACTCCCGCGCGGCAGCGCAATGGCGCTCGTCGCCGCCGTTTTACCGGCACCTCGGGCTGCAACTCGATTCTCTGGCGGACGGCAAGTCCGCGATCCGGCTGCCGTTTCAGGCGCACTTCGGCAATACGCGAGGCGAAGTGCACGGCGGCGTGGTCGCGTCCCTCGTGGACGCCGCGATGTCGCAGGCCGTGCGCTCGACGGTGGAACTCGGCGCCGCGGTCGCAACGATGTCGATGACGGTCAACTATCTCGCGCCGGCTGTCGGCGAACTGCTCGGCAAGGGCATCGTCGTTCGCGGCGGGCGCAGCGTGGCATTCGTCGAGGCCGAGGTCGTCGATTCCACGGGCAAGGTCGTGTGCCGCGCGAGCGCGAATTTTCGCATGTTGCCGAAAAAGACATGAGCGGCCGCGACCGCAGACCGCGCCGATCATGGTTGCTGGTGCCGGCTTCGAAGCCGGGCGAGATCCGGTTGGCCGCCGGATCGGGCGCGGACGTGATCGTGCTCGATTTTGCGGAGTTCGTTGCGGATCGCGACAAGGTTGCGGCGCGCGAGTCGGCGCGTGTCGCGCTGGAGTCGTTGCGCGAATCGGGCGCGGAGTTGTTCGCGCAGATCGATCCCGCGGCGGCAAACGTCGATCTGTGTGCGTGCGCGTGGCCCGGCCTCGCGGGCATCGTCGTCAATCGCGCGGAGTCCGGCGCACAGATCGACGATATCCATAAGCGATTGAATATATTGGAAAATGAGCGCGGAATACGCGTCGGGTCGGTCGCGCTTGTCGCGGCGCTGGAGACCGCGCGCGGCAACCAGGACGCGTACGCGATTGCCACGGCGAGTCCGCGCGTTTGCGCGATAACGCTGGGACGTGCCGATCTCGTGATGGATCTGAGGCCCGAGCCCTCCGGCGAATTGCATCTGATGCCGTATCTGATGCAGCGGCTCGTGACGATTGCGGGCGCCGCCGGCGTCGTGCCGGTCGGCGCGTGGTGGCGTGCGCCGGACCGGGGCCTGCTGGCGACGCCCGAAAACACGCTGTGCGCCGCGCAGCGGGGCCGTGCCATCGGTTTCCAGGGCGCGCTGTGCGTGCGCGCGAGTCAGGTCGACGCGCTCAACCGCGCGTACGGGTAATCGGGTTCAGGAGGCAAGTCATGGGCGCCAATATCGTTCGACGTTCCGGGCTCACGATGCCGATCGTCACGCTGCGTTTCGTGGATCATGCGTGGCGCCGCGGCTGCGACTACATCATGCTCGACCTG
>CAZMBS010000034.1:0-8915 GCA_964564295.1 uncultured Streptomycetaceae bacterium | reverse complement strand
GCGTTTCGTGGATCATGCGTGGCGCCGCGGCTGCGACTACATCATGCTCGACCTGGAGGACTCGGTTCCGAAGAACCGCAAGGACTACGCGCGCACGCTTGTGAAGGACGCCATTCCCAACGTCTCGAAGGGCGGCGCCGATGCGAACGTGCGCATCAATCACGAGCATCTGGTCGCGGATACCGAGGCGGCGGTGTGGCCGGGGCTGAAGCGCATCAAGTATCCGAAGACCGAACACGCGTCCGAGGTGCGCGAACTCGATGCGTTGATCACGCGGCTCGAGCGCGCGCGCGGCGTGCCCGAGGGCAGCATCGAGATCGACGCCAGCATCGAAACCGCGGTGGGCGTTGCCAACTGCCACGACATCGCGGGCGCGAGTCCGCGCGTGCGCGAGTTCGGCGCGACGACCGGCGGTTACGACCTGTCGCGCGATCTCGGCGTCGAAATGTTCCAGCCGTTCGACCAGTTCGTGTACCCGAAGGGCGAATGCGAGCTTGCGGCGCGGGCGCTCGGGCTCTGCGTGCGCACCGTGCCCTTCATGCCGAACACGACGGGCAGCGTCAGCGACGGCGGCCACGCGCTGCGGCAGGCCGAAGCCGCGCGCCGGTGCGGCATCCGCTCCGGCGGCGGCGGCCTCAACCCGGCGGTGGTCGAGTCCCACAACAGGGGATTTACGCCGGGCGAGGAGGACGTTCGCGATGCGCGCTGGGTGCTCGACCAGTACGCACGGCTCTGCGGAACCGGCGATACCTGGATGGAATTCGAAGGCCGCGTCATCGACCGCTACGAAGCGGAACGCGCGCGCGGCACGCTGGAGTGGGCGGCGCTGTGCGCCGGGCGTGATCGTGAAAAGGCGGAAGCGGTCGCACGCGTGAAGGCCGCTGCAGCGTCACCGGAGAAATGAGCATGGCCCTGGGCATCGCCACCGTCGTACCGAATTCCACGGGTACCGCGCCGCCACGACTCGCGGCGCCGCCCCGCGCAACGGACTGCCACATCCATATCTACGATTTGCGTTTTCAGCCGCCGGTGACGAAACCCGCGAACGGCAGCGTCGCGGATTACCGCAAGCTGCAGCAGCGGCTCGGCGTGGAGCGCGTGGTGATCGTTCAGCCGCGAAACTACGGCACCGACAACAGCGCGACGCTCGACGCGATCGCGCAGCTGGGCATCGCCAATGCGCGTGGTGTGGGTGTGCTGCGGCCGGACGTGGCCGACGCCGAACTGAAGCGCCTCGACGCAGGCGGCATCCGCGGCATCCGTTTCACGACGGCAAATCCGGAGACGGCGGTGGTGCGCATCGACATGATCGAGCCGCTCGCGGCACGCATCGCGCCGCTCGGCTGGCACGTGCAGCTCAACATGCCGCCCGACGACATCGTCGCCCACGCGGCCATGCTGCGGCGACTGCCGTGTCCGATCGTGTTCGATCACATGGCGATGCTCGTGATGCCGGCGGGCACGCGGCATCCGGCATTCGCGGTGGTGCGCGAACTGCTGGTTGCGCGCCGGGCCTGGGCGAAAATTTCCGGCGCGTATCACATCTCGAAGAGCGGGCCGCCGGATTATGCTGACGCGGCGGCGGTGGCGGGACCGTTCATCGATGCGGCGCCCGACCGGCTCGTCTGGGGCACCGACTGGCCGCATCCCAGCGCCGCGGTGAAGCCCGACGACGCAGCGGTGTTCGACTTGCTGCCGACGTGGACCGATGCGGCGACGCTGCACCGCATACTCGTGAAGAATCCCGAAGCGCTGTACGGCTTTCCGGCATGAGCATACTGGTGCGGCGCTCGAATCTCGTCGTGCGGATCGCCGACGAGGCGGCCGTGCGCGTGTCGTGGCAGCATCACGCGGACGCCGTGACGCTCGATTTCGACGGCGCGTCTGCCGCGATCCGCGCGCGTTTCCAGGCGGCGGCTGCACGCGCTGCAAAGGGAGGCGCGGAGGTTTTCGCGCGTGTGGGCCGGGAGACGCTGCGGGACGATCTGGACACCTGTGTGTGGCCGGGTCTGCGCGGCATCGTGCTCGCCACGGCGGAATCCGCGGCGGACATCGTGTCGGCGGCGGCGCAGCTGTCGGCGCTCGAACGTGCGCGCGGCCTCCCGGAGAATGCGGTACAGATCATCGTATTGCTGGAAACCGCGCGCGGCGTCTGGAACATTCGCGAAATTTTGCGCGCGAGTCCGCGCATCACGCAGGCCGGGCTCGATGAAACGCGCCTTGCCGCGAGCATGAACTTCACCCCGCAGCCGGATATCGATCCGTTCGTCTACGCGCGCGGCCGGCTTGCGGTGGAAGCCACCGCCGCGGGTGTCCACGCGATCGGCATCACGTATCCGCTGAGCGTTGCGCCGAAGCTGCTGCCTGCGCCGGAAATCCGGGCGCAGTCCACCATCGCGAAAAATCTCGGCATGAAAGGCGTCATCTGCGCGTTTCCGGAATGGGTCGCGCCGGTCAACGCCGCGTTCACGCCCACGCCGGAACTCGTCGAGTGGAATCGCCGCGTGCGCGAAGCGTTCGCAGCGGGAGTCGAGGCCGGCACGGCGGCCGTGCCGCTCGACGGCAAGATGATCGATGTTCCAGTCGATGAGTGGGCCATCGTCGTGCTAGCAATGGCGGAGGCGTGCGCCAGGCGCGACGCGGAAAAGCGCGCCGCACTCGGCCGCTGACGCCCGGCGCTTCCGCGCGACCGGCGCGTTCCCTCGGGCTAACTGGGCCCGTCGCCGCAGCGGCGGATCGCAAGCAGCGTGATGTCGTCAGCCTGCGGGGACTGCCGCACGAATCGGGCAATGTCGGCACGAACCTCCTCGACGAGTTCACGCGGGTGCTGCCACCGGCGGGAACCCGCGATATCGAGGAGGCGGGTTTCCGCGTAACATTCGTCCGCCGCATTCGTCGCCTCGGTCACCCCATCCGTGTACAGCAGTACCGACTGTCCCTCGTCAAGATGCAGCGTGTTCTCCCGGTAACGCGTGTCCTCGACAAAGCCGGCAACAAGTCCTTTGGCCACTTCCAGCATTTTCGCGCCGCCCTGTGCGTCGAGCAGCAGCGGAGGATTGTGGCCCGCGTTGGCATGCCTCAGGCGGCCGGTTCTGGTGTCCAGCACCGCGCAGAACAGCGTCACGAACATGCCCGTATCGTTGCCTCGGCACAGTGCCCGGTTCACGGCTTCGAGTATGGCCGCCGGCGAGCGCAGGCGTACGGCTTCCATACGCAACTGCGTGACGGTGCGCGCCATGTACAGCGCGGCCGGCATACCTTTTCCGGACACGTCTCCTACGGCGAAGAACAGCCGTCCCGGATGTGTCTCGAACGCATCGTAGAAGTCGCCTCCCACCTGTTTCGCCGGCTCCATCAGGCCGCAGGCTTGTGCGCCTTCGTGGTTCCCCAGCAGGTGCGCGCCGGGCGGCAGCATGCCCATCTGTATGTCGTGCGCGATTCGCAGTTCTTTCTGCAGCAGATCAAGGTTATGTTTGTCCTCGAGGCGCTGAACGATGATTTCGCCGTTGGCGCGCATGCGTTCGGAAAGCACGCGCAGCAGGTTGTGGGCGACCCCGGGATGCCGTGCCAGGCGTTCCCAGAAGACCTTTGCCGGCACGGTCAGGATGCGGCTGCTGCAGTCGGCGACAACATAGGCCGATGCCGGCTGTCCATCAATGATCGACAGCTCGCCAAAGCAGCCGCCTTCCTCGATGGGAATGTAGTCTGCGGAATCCTTGCGGTCGAGATGAATGCGCAGGCGGCCGGATACCAGCAGGTGGATCGCATCGTTCGGTTGACCCGGCTCGAGAAGGACCTCGCCGGCCGGAACCGTGCGCAGCGGGGTATCGACGATCGCAGCCTCGATCACGTCGTACGGAATGGCGATGAACAGCTGCAGGCGTGAAATGTAGCCGCGTTCGCGGCGATCGCCGCCGCGGCGCCGTTCCCCGGCGATGCCCGTTTGCGCGGGCGACGGCTGATTCAGCGGAACGCGGCGGTCCGGCCCGCGGAAGCTACGCATTGCGTGCACGCGCATACCGCGGAAGATCCACCGCGACGATATTGCGTCCGTCATCCCTCCGGTAGCTGCATCCGGTGCTGAGCTGGCGGACAAGATGGACGCCCAACCCGCCGATGCGGGCCTCTGCGAGGCTGCCGGGCTGCCGGTGGGCCGGGACATCGAGAATATTGAACGGCCTGCCGTCGTCGCTGACGACGAGTTGTGCGCCGCCCGGCGTTTCGTTCAATTGAAGCACGATGTCATGCCGGCGGTCGTCGTCGTACGCGTAGCTGATGATGTTGGTGACGAGTTCGTTGGCGCACAGGTCGAGCGAATCCAGCAATTCCTGACCGAGGCTGCCTCCGGAGCACGCTTCCCGCAGCCACGCCGTCACCCGGCCCAGTTCGCTGAAGTCGTTGCTGATCACGAGCCGGGCGCGAATCATGACGACGGCGTCCGGCGCGGCGCGAGAACGGAATCGGGGATCAGGTGCCGACTGCCCGCAGGGCATCGTCCGCGGAACGGCAGATCGGAATCAGCGTGTCGATACCGGCCATTTCGAGTACCTTGGTGACCGACTCGGACGGGTTGAGCAGCACCATCTTGCCGCCACGCTGCGCCACCGCCTTGGCATTGAGCATGAGCGTGCGGATCCCGATGGAACTCAGGAATTCCACTGCGCCCATGTCGACGATGAGCGCTTTCTGGTTGGCGGCGAATCCGGAAAATTTGACGTCGATCTCCTGCGTGCCCTGCACATCCATGCGTCCGGCAAGAATGATCTTGCGCACGTTGCCATCGAGTGTTTCCGCATTGATTATCATGGTGTTTTCCCGGAATCAAGTTAAACAGTCCAAGATAACCAGGAAATATTACATTTGTGTTACCAGAACATCCCTGTAATGATTCTTTTGCACCGGACAAACCGAAACGCGCGCCGCGGCAGACGCTCAGCGCTTCAGGACGACCAGCGCGTCGACAGCTTTTACGCCCTGTCCCGCCGGCAGTACCATCAGCGGGTTCACGTCGATCTCGGCAACCACGCCCTCAAGATGGACGGCAAGATGGGACAGCCGCACGAGTGCGTCGGCGAGCGCCTCGACGTCGGCTTTCGGCGCACCGCGGAATCCATCGAGCAGTTTCGCGCCCCGGACTTCGCCGATCATGTCGCGCGCCTCGTCGCGCGTGACTGGACACCGGCGCAGCGCAACATCGTCGTAGACTTCGACCATCACGCCGCCGGTGCCGAAGAGCAGCATCGGGCCGAGCTGCGGGTCGTATTGGATGCCGGCGATCATCTCCACGCCGCCCGTCACCATCTCCTGTACCAGCACGCCGTCGATGTGCGCCGCAGGCGCGTGCGCCTTCGCGTTCGCGAGTATCTTTTCGCATGCCGCGCGCACCGCCTGTTCGTCGCGCAGGTCGAGCCGCACCGCGCCGGCTTCGGTTTTGTGCGGAATGTCGGGCGAGTCGACCTTCACCACGACCGGGTAGCCCAGCGTGCGCGCGCATGCCACCGCGGCATCCGGGCTCGGCGCGCGCAACTCGCGATTCGACGCGATGCCCCATGCGGCGATCGCGCGCTTGCTTTCGGCTTCCGACAGCGCGCCGCGTCGGGCGGATCGGATTTCCGCAAGCACTTGATTTTGTTCGTTATTGATGTCGGGCACTTCCGCGGTGCCGCGCGCGGTCCAGCGCTCGCGCCATGCGTGGTACTCCGTCAGGCACGCGATGCCGCGCGCCATTTTCTCCGGTGAATAGAACACCGGAATGTGCGCGGCCTTCAGTTTCGCCAAACCGGTCGCATCGGCGCGGCTGCCGGTCCACAGGAACACGATGTTCTTTTCGGTCCGGTCGCGCAGCGCGGTCACCTGGTCCGCCTGGTTGGCGGCACCCCGGCTCGCGATCACGAGCGTGCCGGCGTCGGGTTCCTCGATCAGCAGGTCCATGATGCGCGGAAACGAATCGCTGCGTGCGTAGCCGGTAACGTCCGCGGGATTCGCGGCCGATCCGAAGCCCTTGAGGATCGCCTGGATGCCGTCGCGCGCGCGCGGCGTGAGCGGCGGCAGTTCCAGTCCCGCCTGGCCGCACATGTCGGCGGTCAACGAGCTGATGCCGCCCGAGTGCGACACGATCGCCACGCCGGAC
The DNA here is from genome assembly GCA_964564295.1 of uncultured Streptomycetaceae bacterium. Classification (GTDB taxonomy): domain Bacteria; phylum Pseudomonadota; class Gammaproteobacteria; order Burkholderiales; family SG8-41; genus CAZMBS01. The sequence continues at coordinate 2,785 of CAZMBS010000034.1, read as the reverse complement.
CGGACCGGCCTGCGGCTGTGGGCAAGCAGGTGCGATATTTCCATGAGCTCGTCGTAGTCCTGCGCGCGGATGATCCCGTGCTGCCGGAACGCCGCGTCGTACATGCGGTCTTCGCCCGTGAGGGATGCCGTGTGGGAGCTCGCCGCGCGCGCGCCCGCCTCCGAACGGCCGATCTTGATGAGGACGATCGGCTTGCCGCGCTGCGCCGCGAGCGTGGCGACCGCGAGGAACTTGCGCACGTCCTTGAAACCCTCGACGAAGCCCGCGATGACTTTCGTCGATGCATCGTCCACCAGATAGCGCACGTAGTCGGCGAAATCGAGATCGGCCTCGTTGCCGGTGGAGATGATGTAGCTGTAACCGATGGCGTTGTCGACCGCGTGTATCACGAACGGGCCGAACGCCGTTGCGCCGCTCTGGCACACGAGCCCGATGTGTCCACGCGGCGCGTCCGCGCGGACCGAAGACGCCGTGGGCCAGATGTCGTCTTTCACGTTGGCGACGCCGAGGCAGTTCGGACCCGATATGCGCAGCCCGGTGTCGCGCGCGAACGCGCCGAGCTCGCGCTGCAGCGCGCGGCCTTCCTCGGTCGCGCGCTCCGCAAACCCGGACGAGATCACGATCGCCGCGCGCGTGCCTTTCGCGTGAGACTCCTTCAGCACGTCCATCACGCGCTGGTACGGCACGATGACCGCCACAAGGTCCGGTCCCTCCGGCAGCGCCGCGACGCTTTCGTAGCATTTCGCGCCGCCGATGTCGGGATAGTTCGGGTTGACCGGATAAACGCGGACCCGGTCCCTCGATTTCAGCACTGCATTGATGAAGCGCCCGCCGTAACTGCCTTTGGGCGTCGCGCCAACCACCGCGATCGAGCGCGGATTGAGCATGCAGTCGATCGACCGCATCTGGTCGTCGGTCCAGTAGTTCATGCCGCGCGGTCCTTGGTTATTTCTTCAGCACGAGGCCGAGTTCGCCGAGATACCGGGCAATTTCGACCTGGCGCGCGGCAAGATACCGGCCGAATTCGTCGGCGTTCATGTACACGTCCTCGTACAGGTTCTTCGCCATGTAGTCCTTCCAGGCCGAATGCCGGTACACGTTTGCAAGCATGTCTTCGAGGGCCGTCACCGCATCGCGCGGGATGCCGGCGGGCGACGCGAAACCGCGGAACGCGCCGCTGTGCGCCTCGAAGCCCTGTTCCTTCAGCGTGGCGATATCGGGCAGGCCGGCAAGGCGCTTCGAGCCCGGAATGCCGAGTACGCGCAACTTCCTCGATTCGACGTGCGGCATGATTTCGCCGAGGTTCTCCGCCGTGGCGTGCACGTGGCCGCCGAGCACCGCGGTGACGGCATCGCTGCCGCTCTTGAACGACACGAGATTGAACCGCGCGCCGGACGCTTTTTCGATCTGGTACATCAGGTTGTGCGCCGTGCCGCCCGGAAAGGTGATGGCGATGTTGACGGACTTCGGATTTGCACGGGCGGCGGCAACGAGCTCCTTCGTCGTGCGGTACGGCGAATCGCCGTTGACCACCAGCGCGTTAATGTCGATGCCGATCATGCCGAGTGGCTGAAACTTGTCGAGCCCGATGTCCATGCCCGTGCGCAGCGGCACGGTAAGCAGCGACGTGCCGGCGAGCAGCACCGAGTACGGATCGGCACGCTTGCGTGCGACGTAGTCCTGTCCGATTGCACCGCCGCCGCCGGCGCGGTTCACCACGACCAGCGGTTGCGGCAGCAGTTTTTCCCGGGCGACGATGTCGGCAACGACTCGGGCCACGAGGTCCGAGCCGCCGCCGACGCCGGTCGGCGAGACCAGTTCGACCGGTTTCGACGGAAAGGGTTGCGCGGTCGCGAAACCGGCGTACGTCGCGAGCACAGTCGCCGCGGCAAGCGGGAGGAATACGGTCATGGTCGGGTCACCTGTTGAGGTCGAGTCCGTCGAATCCGCGCGCATCCATGAGCAGGTCGCGCGAGAGCTCGGAAAGTTTCGTGATGCCGAGCAGCGCCATGTCGCGCGCGATTTCGTCGCGCAGCAGGTGCCAGGCATGACGCACGCCGTCTTCACCGCCGATCGCCGCCGCGTACAGGAACGGGCGGCCGACGAAGCAGAAGTGCGCGCCGAGCGCGAGCGCCTTCAGCACGTCGGTTCCGCGCCGGATGCCGCTGTCCACGATGACGGCCATGTTGCCGGCTTCGGCCACGATGCCGGGAAGCACCCGCAGCGGGGAAACCGTGTAGTCGAGCTGCCGTCCGCCGTGGTTCGACACGAATATGCCGTCGGCGCCGGACTCGCGCGCGATGCGCACGTCGGCCTTGTGCAGCACGCCTTTCACGAGGAGCTTGCCTTTCCACAGGCGACGCATGAGCTCCAGATGCTTCCAGGACAGCTGATCTCGCGGACCGCGACCGCGCTCGCCGGTCCGGGACAGCAGCGGCACGCGCGGTCCCATGTTTTCGAAGTGCGGCATGCCGTGTTTGACGAGCGTGCGGAAGAACATGCCGAACAGCCATCGCGGGCGGACGATGCCGTCCCAGGCGAGCCGCAGGCTGGGGCGCAGCGGGGTATGGAAGCCGCTGCGCACGTTGTTTTCGCGATTGGCCGCCACGGCGACATCGACGGTCAGCGCGAGCGTGTCGTAACCGGCGCGCTCCACGCGCTGCACGAGTTCGGTGATCGTGGCGTCGTCGCCCGGCAGATAGGCCTGGAACCACGCGTGATCGCTTTCCTTGCGCACCTGTTCGAGCGGGGTCAGCGCCGCGCCGGACAGCACCATGGGGACGTT
>CAZMBS010000033.1:0-20507 GCA_964564295.1 uncultured Streptomycetaceae bacterium | reverse complement strand
ACGCGACGCCGCCGGGATTCGACAAATTGGTCAGGATGTTGAAGTCGGCGCCGATGAATCCGGCCCGCGTGCTCTTGTTCGCGGTCAGCGTCAGCGAACGCGCGTTGATGATGCCCGCGCCGAGGGTTCGAACAAGACCGTTGCCATTGCCGTTGAGGCTGACGCCGGAGTCGCTCACGGTCTGCGAGACCGGCGCCAAAATGTCCATGGCATTCTGCGTATCGAGCACGATGGCATCGGGCCCGTTTTCGGTCACGGCGCCGCCGATGCTGACGTTCGCGCCGAAGATCTGGATGCCGCCGGAAAGATCGGTCGTCGCGTTTACCGGAGTCGCCGGCGAGCTGGAGTTGACGGTGATCGCGCCGCTCGTGCTGACGCTGCGAGAGGTCACCAGATTGTCGTCGGAGTCTATGGCGTTGCCGGTGACCTTGATGAACGGCAGCGTCTGACCGGTGGCCGTCAGATTGCCGGGCACGGTGACGCCGTCCTGGCCGAAAATATCGATAACGCCCCGGCCGTTGTTGGAGGTCACGGCAATATTTCTGGCCTGCGCAGTACACGTGAAACCGAGGAATATGCAGCCCAGGTCGGCCGTGCGATTGCCGGCGGTGAAAGTGACTTCCGCGCTGTGCGGCAACACGGCGGGATTCGCGGTCGACGGACCGTTGTCGATCGCGTTGATGGATCCGCCGGAGGCCATCGAGATCGAACCCAATGGCGCGCTGACGAATACCCCCGCATTGACGCCGGCGCCCGCACCGCCGCCGGTCACGTTGATCGGACCGTTGATGCCCACGCCCGAGAACCCTGACAACGTGACGGTCGCGGGCGCGATGTTTCCGGTGCTTGTCGCCGAGATGGATCCCGTGCTCGTGACGGTGACCGCGCCCCCGCCCGAAATATCGACCGCAACCGGGCCAGCGTTCGATATGTTGATCGGCCCGCGGACCTCGACGTTGTTCAACTCCTTGAATCCGAACGTGGATCCGTTCGTGATCGTGATGCCGATTCCTGCATTTTCGCCCAGCGCAAGCAGGTTGTTGTCCGCCAGCGCCATGTTGATGTTGCCGTCGACGGTCATGTTGAGGAAACTCGATATCACCGGTGCGAACGCGGATTGATTGATGCCGCCCGTCGCGACGTTGAGCGTGACGCGTCCACCGCTCGCGGTCGTGTTGATCGCCTCGTTCAGCGTGAGGGCGCCGCCTGTGGTGAGGGTGACGTTGCCGCTGCTGTTGCTGATGCCGCGAACCGTGCCGGCGAAAGAACTCGTGTTGATGAGGCCCACGTTGAGCGCATCCGCGTCGCGGTAATTTACCGAAGGGGAGCCCGACACGAAACCGAAAGCGGCAAACGCGCCGGAACCCGCGATCGTGTTGACGTTATTGGATGCGCTCGTGAAATTGAACGTCGGATTGCCCGCAAAGCCCAGGAACAGAAGTTCCGCGGCGTTGATCGAGCCCGCGGTCTGGTTGACGGTGGGGCTGCCGCTGGACGACCACAAAACGACCCGGTTGGCGGTAACGTTCTGGGTGAAATTCGTTTCGCCGGCGAGGTCGTACCAGACTTCACCGGTAACGGTGGCCGACACGTTGTTGCCGGACTCCGCTTGCGTGAACAGATTGTTGGCGTTGATCGCCGCACCGACCGCCTGAACGATGGCGTCAGCGGAAATGAGTCGCACGGTGTTGCCGGTGACGGCGTTGGGCACCGCATTGAGATTGATGTTGTCATTGCCGGCGATCGTTTCGGTGGTGGTCAGCGTCACGTCACCCGCACCGGCATTCACGTGCTGGTTGACATTCAGCGCGCCGGCCGCTGAAATCGATATCGCATTGCCGTTGGTCGTCACGCCGTTGACACCACCGACCGTGCCGATGGTGAGTGACGTGTTGTTGGCGTACGTCAGCGGGCCGTTGATGTTGGCGGCCAGCGTCGCCATGTGGTTCGTCAACGGCTGGTTCAGGTCGAACGTGCCGGTGCCGGTCAGCAGCAGGTTGTCCGCGACGACACCGCCGCCCGTCTGGTTGACGCCGCCGGCAGCGGGATTCAGCGTGATCGTGGCCGCGCCTGCGTCCACGGTTCCGACGAGCGACAGCGTATTGCCGGTATTCAGCGTGATGTTGCCGCCCCCCGTCGACACGTTGCTGACGGTAAGCGCATCCGCATCGGTATAACTGATCGGTCCCGTGACCGCGGCTGCGAGCGTGCCCACCGTGTTTGCCGCCGGCAGCGTATAGGTGCCGGCGCCGCCGAGCGCCAGCGCGATCGCGTTGATGGTGCCGCCCGTCTGGTTCACTCCGCCGGCGGTGGTCGTGAGCGACACCGTGCCGCTGCCGCCGGCATTGATGCTTTGCGCGAGCGTCAGCGTGTTGCCCGTGGTGATCGTGACCGGATTGTTGTTGGTCGTAATGCCGTTCGTTCCGCCGACCGAGCCCACAGTGAGCGCGGTGTTGTCGTTGTACGATAGCGCGCCGTTGATGTTCGCCGCGATCGTGCCGACATCGTTGTTGGCCTGCGTCAACGTGAATGCGCCGGCGCCGGATCCCGACAGGCGCAGACTGCCGCCGGTAATCGCGCCGCCGCCCTGCGTCACGCCGGACGCGGCGCTGAGCGTCACGGTGCCGGCGCTGCCCGCTCCGACGTCGGAATTGAGCGCGATCGAACCCGTCGTCGACGTGAGCGATACGCTGCTCGACGGATTGGGTGTCGGCGGCACCGGCGGCCCGCCCATCGGATCGCCCGGATTCTGCGTCTGGATGGCGAGACTCACCGTCAGGTTTCCGGTCGTGCTGATGACGGCATCCTGCATGGTCTGGCCGGCGACGTTGCTGGTCTGGATACCGTTGATCGTCAGCGCGCCCGTGTTCGTCAGCGATACGGTGCCGCCGCCGAATTCGGCTGCGTTGAACGAATTGACCGCATTGCCGGATCCGGTGAGTGTTGCCCCACCCGACGAGCGCGTATTGAGCGCATCCGCAACGATACCGCCCGCGGGTCCCTGTGTGATGGCACCCGCAGCCGCGGCATTGCCATCCGCGATCAGATTCACGCCGCCGGTACCGGGCGCGGTCAGCACGCTGTTGATCGCGATGCCGCCGATCTGGTTGCGCAGATTGATGCCGCCGGTCGCGTTGGAAGGCGAAACCGCTTCGCCGGATACCGTGATGGCGCCGGTGTGTGCGTTGTCCCCTATGGTCAGGATATTGGTGGTCGTGATGTTTTCAAGCTTGGCATCGGGCAACTGAAGACCGCCGGCGCCGGTTCCGACGTTGATGGCAAGCGCCGGATTGCTGGTCGTGAGCGTGACGCTGCCTCCGGCCGCGTTGACGCCCTGTGTGAAGGTCATCTGGTCGGCAATCAGCGTGACGCTGCCGCCGCCGGTCGTGATGCCGGCCGTGCCGCTGACGGTGTCCACGTCGAGCGTCGTGGCCGCGGCGTTGCGGACCAGCACGCCGCCCCCCGCGATGTTGGCCGCGACATTCGCGATGCTGTTGTCGTTGCTGTTGACTTCGCCCAGATTGAACGTGCCGGATCCCAGCATACGCACGCCACCCGCCGTGATGACGCTGCCGATACCCTGACCGGCGCCGCCGGTCGTCGTATTCAGGGTCAGCACGCCGCTTCCGACGTTCACGTTCTGATCGATGTTGATGATGCCGCTGGCCGAGAGCGTCGCATTGGCGCTGGCCGCGCTATTGTCGATTCCGGTGATCGTGTCGACCAAGCCCACGGTGAATCCGGCGCTGTTGGTGAACTGCATCGCGGAACCCGTCGATCCGGCGAAGGTCGATACGACATTCGCTTCGTTCAACGTCGTCGTACCCGTGGACTGCACGCCGAGACTGCCCACCGTCAGCGTGCTGAGAGCCGTCTGGGAAATCGTGCCGCCGCTGCGCAGCACGAGCGTATCCCAGGTCGCCGGCGCCGTGATGGGCGCCGTGACGCTCACGCCGCCGGTGCTGGCCGGATTACCGATGCGCAATGCGTTGGTTGTGACCTGATTCAATTCGGCCTGCGTGAGCCCGAATGCGGTATTGGTTCCGACGTTGATGTTGATCGCCGAACCCGCGGGCTGCTGCAACGTGACCGTGCCGTTGCCGGTTCCCGTCGTGATCGCGCTGCTGATCGTCATGTCGCCGGCGGTAAGGGACACGGCCGTGTCCGGCGGCGGCGTCGTGGGTGCCAGATTGATGCCCACGAGTCCGTCGACATTGCCCACCGTCAGCGCATTCGTGCCGTTGTTGAAACTGAACGCGTTGGCGCCGGGCGTCGTGGTGCCGGTCATGCTCACGGAAATCGTGCCGACGTTGTTGGTGCCCGTCAGCGCCACCGTTTCCACATTCACTTCCGCGGCCCGCACGGCAAGCTGCGGGGACGTGACGCCGACGCCGCCACCCTGCGTGATCTTGTCCGCGGCGTTGAGGACAACGCGGGTGCTGCTCGAGAGATTGGCGTTGAGTATGATGTCCGCGTCCACGCCGCCGCCCGGCAGCGCCGGCACCGGATCCAGGGTTTCGGTGGTCGTCAACGTGACCACGCCGGCTCCGGCGGCGATCGCGCTGTTCACGGTAAGGTGCCCGTCCGACGAAATCGAAACCGCGCCGCCGCCACTGTTGATGAGGCCATTCACGAACACCGGCCGTCGCGCGGTGACCGTGACGGGCCCTCCTGCGGTGGTAATGGCCCCCAGCGTGAAGTTGCCCGCGTTTTCGTTCTCCGAGACCGGGTTGTTGTTGGTGCCCGCGAGGATCGACACGCCGCCCGCGCCGCTCGTCGCAATCGACGATCCCGGCGCCATGAAGAACTGCGCCTGTCCCGGATCGCGGTTCGCCTGCAGAAAACCCGCAACCGGCGGATCCTTGACGTTGTTCGTCGCGCTGAAGGTGCCGCCGTTCATCGTGATGGCGACGGCACCGGTGCTGTTCGTCGGCGTCGCGGTATCCGGGGTCGTCGCGAGTATGATGTGACGGCCCGCCTGCAGCGTGAGGTTCTGACCCGCAGTGCCGGCACCGGTGGTGACATCGACGCTGGTTTCGACGGTGATGTCGTTGTTGGCCTGCAGCGTCAGGTTCGCTCCGTTCATCGCTGCGATGACGTTGGCCGCGGACAGTTCCGAGGTGCCGGCCGCGTTGTCGCCGAACAGACTGTTGCCCGCCACGGCATCCGCGCCGGCAGCGGTGACGCGCAGGTTTTTCGGATCGAGCAGCAGCGTTCCGGTGGCGCCTTGCGGCGCACGCAGGTCCGCCGTGCCGGCGTAGATCAGCGACTGTTTTCCGGAGACTTCCGCGAAGCCGCCATTGCCTCCGGCAGCGCCGCCGCGCGCGGAAATCGCGCCATGGAATCGCGTGACGTCGTCGGCCCAGACGATGACTTTGCCGCCGTCGCCGGCCTGCGTGGCGTCGGCGTTGATGGCGGCGTTCGCGCCCACATACGTGCGCTGCGCGTTCTGAACATCCGGATTGCGCCCCTGGAAGTCGCCGCCGACGAGCACCGAGCCGCCTCCGGTCGCGCCGGACGCATCGACACGCGCGCTGTCGACCAGGCCGACGCGTTCGCCGAGGACGCGCACGCTGCCGCCGCGGGCGGTGCTGCCGCTCGCATCGATGCCGGCCGATACGAGCGTCGTGCCGGACGACTCGATGTGCACGGTGCCGCCGCGCGTTCCGCCCGCCGCGACGCGCCCGCCGACGTTCACGTCGCCGCCGCTGCCGGTCAGGTAAATCGCGCCGTCGCGCTCGACGGTGCCGGTCGCGCGCACGAGGCCGGTGTTGTTGACGACGGTGCCCGCGAGATCGCGCGCGACCGCGGCCGTCATGACCACGCGTCCGCCGTCGGCGACGAGATCTCCGCTGTTCGCGACGCCGGCAAGCTGCGCAAGTGTTTTCTCGTTGACCGCGAGATTGATGAGGCTGTCGCCCTGCAGGTCGACGGTCATCTGGCGGCCGGACGCGAGCGCCACCGTGCCGAGACGGGCTTCGACCACGCCGCGGTTCGCCGCATAATCACCGGCGAGCACGACGTATCCGCCTTCACGCGCGCGGATCACGCCTTCGTTGACGACCGACGCGGTCGCGGGCGACGACGCATCGCGCCGGAACATGAAACGGCCCGCCATGAAGTCGTCATCGCGGAGGTTGAGCGTGGAGGCGACGAGTCCGCCGACGTCGAGCGATGCGGTGGGGCTGAAATACACGCCGCGCGGATTGACCAGGAACACCTGGCCGTTCGCCGAGAGGCTGCCGAATATCGACGACGGATCGTTGCCGACCACGCGGTTCAACACGATCGAACCGGCGCCCGGCTGAACAAACTGCACGGCATTGCCCTGTCCGATGGAAAAGCCCTGCCAGTTGATGATCGCGCGATCGGTGCTCTGCGTGATGCGCTGTTGCGTTGGTGCGACGTTCTGAATGGTAGCCGCGCCCTGAACGACAGCGCCGCCGGTGGGCAGCTGCTGCGCGTGCAACAGGCCGGGCGAGAGCGCCGGAACCAGCAGAGAGCAGAATCCGATGCGCGTCAATGCTGCCGCGAGCGGCACCGGTTTGAAACGGCGTGGGCGTCGGGAGTCAGGCATCGTATTCTCCAGCGGGTGAGCCCTTCAAACGCATTTCAGTATAGCAGTGAAGGTTACCGCGAACATTGCAAAATAGCCCAATAAACTCAACCACTTCGTGACATAGTTCACGCTGCTTGCGCGGGGCGCACCGCGGTCGTCCTACAGGCTTCCGGTCAGCAGGAACCACACGCGATCGCGCTTGCCGTCCGAGGCCCGCTGGTCGCTCACGGCGCGCGCGTACTCGACCTTCGCGCGCAGCGTGCGGTGCGGGAAGATCGTGAGTCCCGCACCCACGGCGCGCAACTGGTCGGTGCCGCCGAAACCGCGCGCCTTGACCGATCCCATGTCGCCGAACAGATGCGCGACGCCCACGGTATTGCCGAGCACGAATTGCCGCCGCAGCTCCATCGTCGTGAGCCAGCCGCGGTCACCGCGCAGTTCCGACGAGCGGTAGCCACGCACGCTGTCGGGGCCGCCGAGGCCGAATTTCTCGGTGTCGGCGAGCGCATCGCGCGAGACCACCAGGTTGCCGCGCAAGAACAGGTCCCAGTCCCTGGTGGCCGCGCGCAGGTGATTGGCATCGATATCGAGTTTGCCGAACTGGGCGTCCTGCCGCGCGCCGAGCGGGTTTTTCACGCCGTTGCCGGACACGCTCACGTTGAGATTGGTCGCGGACGAGTCGCCGTGTATCCAGTTGTTGAACACGCCCGCGGTGGCGAGCGTGATGTCGTTGCCGGAAGTCTGCACACCCAGCGTGCGCTGCGTGGTTTCCGTGCGCCGCCCGCCGAGGCTGAACACCATGTTGCGGCCGCGGCTGCGCACGTAGGGGTAGGTCCAGTTGAATTCGTAGTTGGTCGTGTCGCCGTCGATGCCCAGCGCCGCGAAATCGCCGCCGATGCGATATTCCGTGCGCGACAGCGTGGCGCCGAGCCGCAGCCCGTTCGCTCCCACCGGAACGCTGTAGCCCACGCGCCCGTACGTGAGCAGGTTGTGCTGCGACTCGATGAGGCGCAGCGACAACTGGTCGCCGAGCGACAGCGGGTTGTGCAGATCGAACGCCGCGTCGAGCCGCATTTCGCCGACTTCGCGGCGACCGCGGTTGTCGAGCGACAGCGACGCGTTGAACCACTTTTCCTCCGCCTTGATCACGAGGTCGGTCGAGCCGAACTCCGCCCCCGGTTGCAGCGTGGCGCGCGCGGTCAGGCCCGGCAGATCGTTCATCAGCAGCAGACTGCGCTCGAGCTGCGGCAGCGTGACGAGGCCGCCGGAAGCGAGCCCTGCCGCGCGTGCCGTGATCGTGTCATCGGCATAACGTTCGTTGTTGACCACCGCGACGCTGGCGATGCGGCCTTCGATGACCTCGATGCGCACGACGCCCTTTTCCACCTTTTGCGCCGGGATGATCGCCCGCGCAATCGGATATCCGGTGTCGCGATAGTGGCGCGTGATGGCGTCCGCGGCGCGATTCAGGTCGTAGAGATTGAGTTGCAGATCCACGAAACGCTCTACGACGCGCTTCAGCAGGGGCTCGGAGTACACGGTGTTGCCGACGAACGAAAACGCATTGACCGTGAAGCGCGGTCCCGCCGGATCGTGCACGGCGTCGGAGCGGGTCTGCGGGAAAATGACCTCGGGCGGCGTGGGCGGCAACGCCGGTTTGCGATCGGGGATGGTGTCGAGCACGCGGCCCGGCGTAAAACCGGCCTGCCCCCACGCCGACACGCTCGCGCCCAGCGCGGCGAGCGCAAAGAGCGCGGTCGCCAGCGATGGGTGCTTTTCAGCCGAGAGCGGCAACCGGTGTTTCCTGTTCGTATTCTTGATGGCGCGCGTGGCCTGCGGCCGGCGTCAGCGTTGGGGAATGGGCTTCGCCCGCCATGCGCGCACGATTTTCTGCGCCTGCTCGCGCTGCTCGGGGGAAAGCCGCCGGTCGGCGAATTCCTGGTTGTTCGCGCCGTCCTGGTTTCCGCGCGCGGCGGACAGCGCGAACCAGACGTACGCCTGCAGCATGTTCTGTTCCACGCCGCGTCCGCTGCCGTACAGCACGCCAAGGTTGTTCTGCCCCTGTGCGTGACCCTGATCGGCCGCGCTGCGATACCAGTTGGCGGCGATTTTCTGGTCCTGCGGCACGCCGAGTCCTTTTTCGTACAGCACGCCGAGATTGTTCTGCGCCTGAGCGTGCCCGACCTCCGCCGCCTGCCGGTACCAGCGCGCCGCTTCGGCGTGATTCTGCGCGATGCCGAGTCCGCGTTCGAACAGCACGCCGATGTTGTTCATGGCGTTGGTGTTTTTCTGTGCGGCCGCCCGGCGATACAACTGCATCGCGATCGCATAATCCTGCGGCACGCCGCGCCCGGTGAAATGCAGCACGCCGAGATTGTTCTGCGCGTTGGCGTTGTTGCGCTGTGCGCCGCGCCGGTACCAGTCCGCGGCGATCTTGAAATCGGGTTTTACGCCGAGACCCTTCTCGTACATCACGCCGAGATTGTTCTGCGCCTGTGCGTGGCCCTGTTCCGCGGCGCGCCGGTACCAGACTACCGACTCCGGCAGGTTCAACGGCACGCCCTGGCCTTTTTCGTACAACACGCCGAGGTTGTTCTGCGCGTCGGGGTCGCCCTTGTCAGCGAGCGGTTGCCATTCCTTCAGCGCCGTGACGTAGTCGCCTTCCTTGTATGCGGCGAGACCTTCCTGCAATCCCGCGAAGGCCGGAAAGGACGCCATCATCAGTATCAGTGCGCACGCGCCCGCCAGCCCTGTCATCGGCAATCTCTCCAACCTCGATTTTCCTTGCGGATTTTATCCTAACGCCGCGACTTTCGGGTCTAAAATCGCCGGCGCCGGGGCTGCGCAATCCGGGCGATTTTTGCTTTTTTGCCCGATGGTTATGTGATACGGTTCAGGCCGTGGCGTAGAATCCCCCCGGCAGGCGGCATGGGGGTGGCGAGGGGGCAATGAAAGAAGAATTCGGCAATCGTTTCCGGGCATGGAGCGACGCTCTGGGAGCGGCCAATACCAAGGTGCTGCTGGACAAGTGCTCGGAGCTCGAGTTGCCCGCGAACCGGATCGTGATCCGGGATCGCATGCCGGTCGATTCCATCTACCTCGTGCTCGACGGGGAAGTGGACATTACCGTCGAGGAAAACGGCAAATCGGTGAAGCTCGGCAGCGTGGGAGCGGGGCAGGTGCTCGGCGAGGTTTCCGTGCTGTCCGGCGAACTGCTCGCGAGTTCCACAGTGCGCACCGCAACTCCGGTGAAACTCCTTCGGTTGCGCCACCAGGCGCTGGAAGAGTTGATCATGTCGAACTACGAAGTCGCGACGGTGCTGCTGCGACATTTCGTAACCATGCTGGCGGACCGCCTGCGGTCGTCCGCGGTCACGTTCGAGGAACTCAGGAAGGGCGGCGGACCCGTGCTTGCACCCGCGGCGGCAGGCAATGCGCCCGCGCCGGGCGGGAAGAACTGGTTGAAGTCGTTTTTCGATCGTTCACCCGGCGGCTGACGAGGAGAACGTACGCCATGGATATCAAGCAGTTCCTGCGCACGCTGCCGGCCTTCGAGCGGTTTACGGGGACCTATATCGACACGCTGTCCGGTGCGATGACGCTCGGCCAGTTCGAGCCCGGCCACAATTTCATCCAGCAGGGTCAGCAGGGTGAGGCGATGTACCTGCTGATGGACGGGGCGGTCGAGGTGAGTCGCGTCAACGAAGCCACCGGCGAGGCCGAGGAGGCGCGTGAATTGCGCGCCGGAGAACTTTTCGGACTTCTGTCTCTGGTGGACAATCTTGCCGCCGGCGCAACCTGTTCGGCGAAAGAACACGTGACGGCGGCTGTATTGCCGCGCGACGCTTTTCACAAGCTGTTTTCGTCGGCGCCGCCGATCGGGCACCATCTTCAGTACATGGTGGCCGTGCAGCTCGCGCGTGACTTGCAGGAACGCAACAACGCGCTGCGCACGCTGTTGCAACGGCGGTCCGCGGCCGCCTGAAGCAGGGCTGCTGCGCCGCAACAACCGCCGGGCGGCCGTTCTGTCCGGCTCGGTTGGGGCTACACTATATTAGAGTTTAATTGTATACTTATTTACAAGGTAGGGCGTCTCATGCAATTTGACAAAGAACTTGATGCGCGCGGGCTGAACTGCCCGCTGCCGATACTGCGGACCAAAAAAGCGTTGACCGACATGACTTCGGGTCAGGTGCTGAAGATACTGGCGACCGATCCGGGTTCGGTGAAGGACTTTCAGGCGTTTTCGAAGCAGACGGGAAACCCGCTGCTCAACTCGGACAAGACGGCGGACGAGTTCGTGTTTTTCATGCAGAAGAAGTAGTTGTCGCGGTCGGCCCCCGGGCCGTCCCGATACCTGCGCGCTTCAGGAGGCCGATGTGGCGACGTACGCGGAAATGGAAAGGGTGTTCGAGGACATCAAGTCCGATCCGCGGTACGAACACGAACTGAACGGCTGCCTCAATTGCGGCATCTGCACCGCGACCTGTCCGTCGGCGCATTTCTACGATTACAGCCCGCGCGAAATCGTGCAGCTGCTGTGGACCGAGAACGTCGAGCAGATCTACGACGTGATGCAGGAAAAAATCTGGGCCTGCGCCCAGTGCATGACCTGCGCCGCGCGCTGTCCGTTCAAGAATTCACCGGGCGGCCTGGTCGCGATCATGCGCGAAGTGGCGATCGACCACGGCATGCAGTCGGCGAAGGACGTGCTGCGCCCGTTCGGGCGCGTGATGCTGAAACTCATCACCACCGGCAACCAGCTCTCCCCCGACATGATCCAGCCGGACCATTTTCCCGACTGGGGGCCGAACATCCAGAAGGTGCAGGGCAACCTCAAGACGTTGCGCAAGGCGATACCGGTGCGTACGCTGCAGACCACCGCGACCTCGTGGGAAGTGTCGTTGAAGACCTCGGTCGAGATGTACACCATCTGGGAAATGACCGGGGTCCTGAAGCAGCTCGAGACCATGGACGAAAACCTCTTCGACGTGATCCAGGATTTCATCGACGAGAAGAAGGAAGAGTACGAAGAGATGCTCGAAGATGCCAAGGACGAGGAGTAGCGCATGAACGCAGAACAGTTTCCGAGTGACGGTACCGGCATCGCCGGCCACGGCTCGTTTTTTCAGCCGACGAATCTTTCACCCGCGGACGCCGCGAAGGCGACGGCGTGGGTCGAAAAACACGTCGATCGCCGGACCATCGGCCTTGCTGAACGCATGGATGACGTGCGCGAGCAGATGTGGCAGCTGGAAAAGGAAGGCGAGATCATCGTCCACCGGGTGTCCGACGCGCATCGTCCCGTGGACGTGAAGACGCTGTTCGGCTGGAACAAGAAGATTCCGACGCAGCAGCTCTGGCATCACAAGTCGTGCGGGCAGTGCGGCAACATCCCGGGCTACCCGACGGCGCTGCTGTGGACCATGAACAAGCTCGGCATGGTGCCGGGACGCGACTACCTCGACGAAACCGACCAGACCTCCTGCACCGCGTGGAACTACCACGGCTCCGGCGTGGGCAATCTGGAGTCGCTCGCGGCGGTGTTCCTGCGCAATTTTCACCAGAGCTACGTGTCGGGGCAGCAGCACGGCCATGGCGCCGGGCATTTCTTTCCGCTCGTGCATTGCGGCACCTCGTACGGCAACTACAAGGAGGTGCGCAAGTACCTGATCGAGTCGCCGCAACTGCGCGAGAAAGTGCGCAAGATTCTCGCCAAGCTCGGGCGGCTCGTCGACGGCAAGCTCGTGATCCCCGAGGAAATCGTGCATTACTCGGAGTGGGTGCACGTCATGCGCAACCGCATCGCCTCCGAACTGCAGACGATCGACGTCTCGAAGCTGCGCGTCACGGTGCATACCGCGTGCCACTACTACAAGATGGTGCACGAGGATGCGATATACGACGACTCGGTGCTCGGCGGCAACCGCACCGCGGTGGGCACGTCGGTCGCGCAGGCGCTCGGCGCGCAGGTGATCGACTACTCGACCTGGTACGACTGCTGCGGCTTCGGCTTCCGGCACATCATTTCCGAGCGCGAGTTCACGCGCTCGTTCACGATCGACCGCAAGATCAAGGTCGCGCGGGAGGAGGCGAATGCCGACGTGATGCTCGGCATCGACACCGGCTGCATCACGACCATGGACAAGAACCAGTGGATCGGCAAGGCGCACGACAAGAATTACTCGGTGCCGATCATGGCCGACATCCAGTTCGCGGCGCTGGCCTGCGGCGCGGATCCGTTCAAGATCGCGCAACTGCAGTGGCACGCGAGCCCGTGCGAGGAGGTGGTCGAGAAGATGGGTGTTTCGTGGGACGCGTCGAAGAAGAATTTCGAGGCGTACCTGAAGGAAGTCGAAGCGGGCCGAATCGAGTATCTGTACGACCCGGAACTGGCGATCAGCAAATGAGCGATGCCATACTGGTGGTAGGTGGCGGCCCCACTGGGCTCGCGGCGGCGCACGGCGCGGCCAGCGCCGGCCGCGACGTCGTGCTGGTCGAGAAGGAAAACCGGCTCGGCGGCGCGCCGATACTGTCCGGCTACGCGAAACTCGTGCCGTCGGGCGAGTGGGCGAAAGACGCGATCGGCCGCATGGTGGCGCGCGTCGAAGGCCATCCGCGCATCACGATACACAGGTCCGCGACCGTCGAGAACGTGGCGGGAGATTTCGGCGGCTACACCGCGACGCTCTCGAACGGGCAGACGGCGAAAGCAGGCGCGATCATCCTCGGCACGGGATTCACACACTTCGACTCGATCAACAAACCCGAGTGGGGGTTCGGCACCTACGAGGACGTCGTCACGACGACGCAGGTCGAGCAGATGATCAACGCCGGAAAAGTCGTGTGCCCGTCCGACGGGCGCACGCCGCAGCGCGTGTGCATACTGCTGTGCGTCGGCTCGCGTGACCGCCTGATCGGGCGCGAATGGTGCTCCAAGATCTGCTGCACGGTGTCTGCAAATTTATCCATGGAAATCAAGGAGTTACATCCAAAGACGGATGTGTACATCTACTACATGGATATCCGCACGTTCGGGCTCTACGAAGACAAGTTCTACTGGCGTTCGCAGGAAGAATTTCGCACCAAGTACGTGAAGGCGCGCATCGCCGAAGTGACGAAAGGACCCGACGGCCGCCTGCTCGTGAAGGGCGAAGACACGCTCGTGAAACGCCCCATCGTCATCCCGTTCGACCTCGTCGTGCACGCCATCGGCATGGATCCCAACCTCGACAACGCGCGCATCGCGAAGGTGTTCGGCGTGGAGCTGGAGAAGCATGGCTTCATCGAGCGCGGCGAGCACTACACGTCGAGTTTCGCGAGCACGCGCCGCGGCATCTACGTCGGCGGCGCGGCCCTCGCACCGGAGGATATCGACACGTGCATCGCGCACGGCCTCGCGATGGCGATGCGCGCGACGGGCGACCTTCACGATCTGGCGCGCAGGGCCGCCTGATGCTGTGGTTCAGCAAGCGGCGCGATGCCGCGTTGCCCGTGCCTGTCGAAGCAATTCCGCCGGCCGAGTTGCCGGTGGCGCTCGACGCGCAGTTGTTCGCGACGCATTACACGCAGATGCTCGCGATCGCGAACGACGACGGCGGCGTCGAATCACACCTCGACGCGCTCGCCGCCAAGCGGGATGCGTTCGCGGCCGCCGCGGCGAGGGCGGAAGCCGGCGGCCTTGCGATGACGGACATTGAATTGCTGCTGGGCCGGGTATTCACGGCGCGCCGGCGGCTCTATCCGGCGCTCGAACAGGTGGGCGCGCAACGTCTGACCGCGCTGCTCGCGGCGCTCGTGGCCGGCCCCGGCGCGGTCACGCAGCGCCTGCAGGCACTGGCCGACGCGATGCCGGGCGCAGCGGCGACCGACGCCGAAAGCCTGCGAGCCGCCGCGAAGCTGCGGCGCGCGGCATGGGATTTCGCGGCGGAATTTCTGCACTTTTCGGATCCGGACCGCTTCCCGCTCATGACGCGCTGGGTATGGGACCAGTCGACGCAGAGCGGCGCGCTGCGCGAGTTCGTGCGCGGCGGGGACGCGATGCGCGAACTGCCGTTCGCGAACGACCCGGCGCTGTTCGAGGGCGCGCGGCAATGGATCGGCGCGCAACTCGCCACCGAGGGACATTATCGCGATGTGCCGATGTGGGTGAATCTCGTGCAGGCGCAGGCGTACGTCCACTACCTGCGCTCGGTGACCGAAGGCAACCTCGGCGGCGACTTCGGGCGCGGCACCCCGCCCGCGGAACAACTGAAAAAGCTGCTCGGCATCGATGTCGCGCCGGGCGCGCGCGTTCGCGTCAGAAAAACGGCCTAGCCCCGCACATGCCCATCCACGAAAAATCGCTGTTCGCGCCGGGCGACCTGGTCACGACGGAAAAACTCGTCGTCGACGGCGTGGACGTGTCCGGGCACTGGAACACGTTCATGAAGCCGCGTTACGTCAGCGACTACGACGCGGACCTGCAGCGCGTGATCGAGCGCTATCCCGGCGCCGAGAACGTGAGCCGCTGCTGGCAGTGCGGCTCGTGCACCAATTCCTGCACCATGAATACGGTGAACCCCGATTTCAACCCGCGCTACTGGATCTACCTCGTCAACATCGGGCTCAAGGAAGAACTGCTGAAGGACAGGGACATCGTCTGGCAGTGCGTGTCGTGCATGAAATGCACGAACGTCTGCCCGAAGGACGTGCGTCCGGAAAGCGTCATGAAGGCGATCCAGCACTGGATGGAGGACGAAGGCCACGTGCCGCCGTCGCCGTCGACGCAATTCGACGCGGAGTTCACGCGCCAGTGCCTCGAACGCGGCCGCATCGAGGACACGGAAGTCGTGACCAATCACCTGAAGCAGACGGGCGAAGATCTCGTCGAGCTCGTGAAATCCGGCTGGCTCGGCGTCATGATCGCGCGCATGAACAAGTGGCCGCTGCTGCGCGAAGGCAAGCTGCGCGAATTTCTCGCGCGCGTGCCCATCGTCGGGCCGATCAAGATGGGATTCATGATGCTCGTCAAGCCGCGCACGAAGTCGTGGGGCAGAACCGGCGACGTGCTGCGGCAGTACGTGAGCGAGCAGAAAAACCTGTTACACCGTAACCCATGACCAAAGTCGCCTATTACCCTGGTTGCGCGCTGGAAGGATCCGGCGGGCCGTACGACCGCTCGACGCGCGTGCTGGTCGACGCGCTCGGCCTCGACATGGTGAATCTCGCGGACTGGAACTGCTGCGGCGCGATGGAGGTGAAAAACGTCCATCCGATGCTGCAGACCTACATGTCCGCCCGCAACATGGCGATCGCCGCCGAAAAGATGGGCATCCATACCGTCATGGCGCCGTGCAACGGCTGCTACCACAATCTCAAGAAAGCCGAGTACGAGTGCAAGGACGCGGCGACGATGGCGACCGTGCAGGACCTCGCGAAGAAGGCCGACGACCCGGTCTACCGCGGCGACGTGCGCACGGTGCACCTGCTGGAATGGCTCATGGAAGAGCTCGGTCCGGAAGGCATGAAGGCGCGGATCCGCAAGAACCTCAACGGCATCCGCATCGCGAATTACTACGGCTGCATGTACACGCGCCCGCGGCAGATTTTTCCCGAGAAGGACAAGGGACCGGGTTCGGAATCGACGCACAAGCCGCATTTCATGGACGACCTGCTCGCCGCGGCCGGGGCCGTGAACGTGGATTTTCCGCTGAAGACGGCCTGCTGCGGCGGCGCCCACACGCTGTCGGATTCCGACACGTCGACGCGGCTCGTGCTGAACCTGCTGCAGGCGGCGGAGGAATCCGGCGCCGAGGTGATCGCGACGGAGTGCCCCACCTGCCATTCCGGCCTCGAAATGCACCAGATCCGCGCCGAAACGAAGCTCGGCATCCGGACCGGGGTGAAAATTCTCTACTTCACGCAACTGCTCGGGCTTGCGCTAGGATTGTCGGCGCGCAAGCTCGCGATACACGAAAACGTCAGCGACTCCATCGATTTCCTGAAATCGAAGGGCGTCATCTGACCCGGGAGGAACCATGGCGACGGTCAAAGGCTGCAACATTCCGGACGATCTTTATTACGACGTCGAGAACAACGTGTGGGTGCGGCGCGAGGGCGACGGCACGCTGACGATCGGCATGACCACGTACGCCGCCGCGCTCGCCGGGCAGATACTCACCTGCACGCCGAAAAAAGTGGGCCGCAGCATCGAGCAGAACAAGTCGGCCGCGACCGTCGAATCCGGCAAGTGGGTCGGCCCGGTGCGCGCGCCGGTGGCCGGCGAGGTCGTCGCGGTCAACAGCGCGCTCGCCAGCGCGCCGGGCACGATCAACACCGATCCCTACGGCTCGGGCTGGATGATCCGGCTGAAACCCGCGAACTGGGATTCCGAATCGGAAAGACTCGTCACGGGGCCCGCGGCGGCGACCGCGTTCGAGGCGAAAATGAACGCCGAGGGTTTCGCGGGTTGCGCCTGAGCGCCGCGCGAGAACGGATTGGATTCCTGGCTGACAGTCGGGCGCGCCGTTGAGCCGCTCGAAGACGTAGACCTCGACGCGGCGCTCGTCTCCAGGATGCAGCGCCGCGCGGGCGCGGGCGCCATCAACTTCTATACGCCCACGTTCAAGACCTACTCGACGTCCGAGATCGCCGGATGCGGCAGGAATGCATGGCCGGCGGTGTCGATCACCGGCGGCGACTGCAAGCTCGCGTGCGATCACTGCAAGGCCAAAATCCTCGAGCCCATGATTCCGGCGCGCACGCCGGATGAATTGTGGCGCGTGGTCAACGAACGCGTCGCGGCGGGCGCGCAGGGCATGCTGCTCACCGGCGGCTCCAATCATCGCAACGAGGTCGAGTACGATCCCTATTACGGCACGATCCGGCGCATCCGGAACGCGTTTCCGTCGTTCCGCATCGCGATGCACACGGCGCTCGTCGACGACGCCATCGCGGCGCGCATGGCGGACGCCGGCATCGATGCCGCGATGATGGACGTCATCGGCGCGCAGGACACGATCACGCAGGTCTATCACCTGAAGCGGCCCGTCGCGGATTTCGAGCGCTCGCTTGCGTGTCTCGTCGCGACGCCGATGAAGGTCGTGCCGCACATCGTGATCGGGCTGCATTACGGGCGCATGCTCGGCGAGTGGCACGCGCTCGACATCGTCGCGCGCCACCGCCCCGACGCGCTGGTGCTGGTCGTCGTGATGCCGCAGTACGCGCCCGCGGGCCGCCCGTTCGCGACGCCGGTGCCGCGCGAGGTCGGCGCATTTTTTCTCGAAGCGCGCGAACGCCTGCCGGATATCCCGCTGTTGCTCGGCTGCGCCCGTCCGCCGGGCCGCGCGCGCATCGAGATCGACGCTTATGCGGTGATGGCCGGATTGAACGGCATCGCGCACCCCGCCGACGGCATGGTCGAGCTCGCGACACTGCTGCAGCGCCAGGTGCGCGTGACGCCGTCCTGCTGTTCGATCGCGGTCGGCGAGGAGGTGATGGCGCTCACCGGCGCGCCCGGCGCGACCATCGATCCGAAATCGGTGATCGAGCGCGATCGCGCGCGCCCGCGCGCCGCCGCGCGGCTCGCGGGAATACCGATCGTAACACATTGATTTTATTATATTAATTCAATGCCGTTCTGGCGCGTCATCGATACCGGGCTGCGCCCCGCGGCGCAGAACATCGCGCTCAACCGCGCGCTGCTCGAAGCGCGCCTGGCGGACGAGATTCCCAGCACGCTGCGATTTCTGCGCTTCACGCCGTCGGCGCTGCTCGGCTATCACCAGAGTGCCGAGCAGGAGCTGAATGTCGAATACTGCAGGACGCACGGCGTGACCGTGCAGCGTCGCATCACGGGCGGCGGCGCGATCTATTTCGACGAAACGCAGATCGGCTGGGAGCTGTACCTGCACCGACGCGAGCTGGGCACCACCGACATGCAGGCGATATCGAAGCGCATCTGCCACGCCGCCGCGACCGCGATCAGCGCGCTGGGTGTCGATGCGCGCTACCGGCCCCGCAACGATATCGAGGTTGACGGCCGCAAGATCTCCGGCACCGGCGGGGCGTTCGACGGCGCGGCGCTGATGTTCCAGGGCACGCTGCTGGTCGATTTCGACGTGGAGAAGATGCTGCGTGTACTGCGCATCCCGGCGGAAAAACTGTCCGGCAAGGCGATCGCGTCGGCGCGCGAGCGCGTGGCCAATCTGAGGGAGTTGCTCGGGCATGCGCCCGACATCGCGCTGGTGAAGCGCAACCTCGTCGAGGGCTTCGAAAGCGAGTTCGGCGTCGAGTTTCAGGAAAGCGAGCTCACGCTCACCGAGCAGGCGCGCTACGAGTCCGCGTTGCGCGAAATCGACACGCCCGACTGGGTGCATCTCGTGAAGCAGCCGATGGCGGACCTGCCCATACTCGAAGCCGCACACAAGTTTGCGGGCGGGATGCTGCGCGCCGCGCTGACGCTCGACACGCGCGCCGGCGTGATACGCCAGGTGTGGTTCACGGGCGACGTGTTCGTGAGCCCGCGCCGCATGGTGGCCGATCTCGAAGCCGCGCTGCGCGATGTGCCGCTCGATCGCCTTCAGGCACGGATGGACGCCTTTTTCGCCGGCCGCGCGGTCGACATGCTGTCGCTCACGCCCGCGGACTTTCTCGCCGTGCTGCGGCTCGCGTTGCCGCAATCCGTGCAGGCGTCCGGCTCGTGACCGAAACGCACTGCGACGTGCTGGTCGTCGGGCTGGGGCCGGCCGGGGGCGCGGCGGCCGCGGCGGCCGCGCGGCAGGGATTCCGCGTCGTCGCCATAGAGAAAAAGCGCGAGATCGGCGTGCCCGTGCAATGCGCGGAGTTCATCCCGCTGCCGATCGCGCGGCACGCGCAGTCGTCCGGGGTCGTCGCGCAGCGCATTCGCGGCATGACGACGGTGCTGCCGTCGGGCGCCGTCGCGGCAACAGCGTATCAGGGACTCATTGTGGATCGCGCGGCGTTTGATCGCGCGCTCGCGCAACAGGCCGCGGCGGCCGGCGCGCGGATCCTTGCCGGCTGCGTGCTGCGCGCACTGGATCCCGCGCATGCCGCGGCGACAGTGCGCGACGCGACCGGCGAACACGTGCTGCGCTATCGCGTGCTGATTGCAGCCGACGGCCCGCATTCGGCGGTGGCCGCGCTGGCGGCCCTGCCGCCGCTGGAAACCGTCGGCACGCGCCAGTACACGGTGCCGCTGCTGCGTCCGGCCACCGACACCGACATCTGGCTGTCCGACGACTATCCCGGCGGATACGCGTGGCTGTTTCCGAAGGGCGAGCGCGCGAACCTCGGACTCGGCATGGATTCGCGTTACGCCGGCGACATGAAGGGGCCGCTTGACGCGTTGCATCGCAGGCTCGCGGCGCAGGGGCGCGTCGGCGCGCAGATACTCTCGCGCACCGGCGGCGCCATCCCGGTCGGCGGTCTGCGACGGCCGCTCGCGCTGGGCAGCATACTGTTCGCGGGCGACGCGGCGGGCCTCACGCACCCGGTGACCGGGGCGGGAATCGCCGCCGCGATTGCGTCGGGAGAGCGCGCGGCCGCGGCCGTCGGTGCGCTGTGCGACGGCGACGCGCGGGCGGCTGCCGCGTACGAGGAGGACATCCGCGATCAGTTTGCCGAATCGCTCGAACGCGGCCTCGCGCGCCGGCGCGAACTCGAACGTGTCTGGAACACGCCGCGCGCGGCCGACGACGCAGCGCATAAACGCGGCTGGATCGCGTTTCCCGAATTTTTTGCGACAGCCTGACCGAAAGGACCCTCGCATGGACCAGGCACAGCCGATCCGCTTCTACCGCCCCGACTACCACGTCCGGACGCCGGAAATGCGTTCGCCGGAGTACGTGCAGATGAGCACGGCCGCGGCGATCACGCTCGGGCTCATCCCGGGCAGGATGCACCGCACGAGCTGCACGCATTGCCTGAACCTGCTCGTCACCTACCC
>CAZMBS010000032.1:14182-21100 GCA_964564295.1 uncultured Streptomycetaceae bacterium | reverse complement strand
CGTCAAACGGCTGCACGATGCCGGCCATCGGTTTCGGCACGTCGCAACTCGGCAGCTGCGGCGAGATCGTCGCGGCTGCGCTGAAGGCCGGCTACCGGCACATCGACACCGCATGGAAGTACGGCACGGAGAAAGGCGTCGGCGAAGGCATCCGCGCCTCGGGCGTGCCGCGCGACGCGATATTCCTCGTCACCAAGGTCTCGCACGAGTACCTGCGCGCGGCCGATTTCGCGAAGTCCGTCGAGGAAAGCCTCGCGAGAATGCAGGTGGACTACGTCGATCTGCTGCACGTGCACTGGCCGAGCATGGACAAGGTGCCGCTCGCCGAAACCATGGGGGCGCTCGCGAAAGCGAAGCGCGAGGGCAAGACACGGCACATCGGCGTGGCGAACTTCAACATCGCGCTGCTGGAAGAAGCCCTACGCGTCTGCCCCGAGCCGTTGTGCGCGCTGCAGGCCGAGTACCACCCGTATCTCGACCAGTCGAAAGTGCTCGCGTACTGCCGCAGGAAGGGGTTGATTTTCACCGCGTACTGTCCGCTGGGCCGCGGGCGCATGTTCAAGGAACCGCTGCTGGAAGACATCGCGCGCGCCCACGGGAGGTCAGTCGCGCAGGTTGCCCTGCGCTGGCAAGTTCAGCAGGGCAACATCTGCCCGATTCCGCGCTCGTCCCATCCGCAGCGCATCGCGGCCAATCTCGACGTGTTTGATTTCGAACTCTCGGCCGACGACATGGCCCGCATTCATGGATTGGCGCGTCCCGACGGGCGCATCGCGAACCCCGCCGGCCGCGCGCCGGCATGGGATTGAATCATTTTTTCCCGGAGAATTCGATGCAAAACAGCTATCGGAACGGATCCGCCGGACTCGGAGCGGCGTTGGCAATCCTGGCATGGAACGGCGTGCCGCTTTCCGCGGCGCAGACCTTTCCCGCGCGCAACGTGCAGATGGTCGTGCCGTACGCGGCGGGCGGCTCCATCGACATCATGTCGCGCACCGTCGCGCAAAAACTCACGGAAGCGTGGGGACGCAACGTCGTGGTCGACAACCGGCCCGGCGCATCCGGCATGATCGGCACCGAGCAGGTGACCAAGGCGGACCCCGACGGCCACGTGCTGCTCGGCCACACGTCGTCGTACACGGGCACGGCGGCCGTGCGCGCGAAGCTGCCGTTCGATCCCGCGCGCGCGATCATCCCGGTGGCGGGCATCGGCCGTTCCGCGCTGATCCTCGTCGTGCATCCGTCCCTGCCCGTAAAAAACGTGCGCGAATTCGTCGAACTCGCGAAAAAGAATCCCGGCAGGCTCAACTACGGCTCCTCGGGCATCGGCGGCAACAATCATTTCGCGGGCGCCCTGTTCGACATGTCGGCCGGCACGAAAATGGTCCACGTGCCGTACAAGGGAATATCGCTCGCGATGACCGCGGTGGCCTCGGGCGAAGTGGAGGTCGTGATCGCGAGCGCCGCGGCGGTCAATCCGCAGTTGCGCGCCGGTCGCATCCGCGCGATCGCGATGAGCGGCGCGAAACCGTCGCCGCTGATGCCTGATCTGCCGTCGATCGCGCAGGCGGGCGTGCCGGGTTATGAATACCAGCTTTGGTGGGGCATATTCGCGCCCGCCGGCATGTCCGCCGAGCGCTTGAACTTCATCAACGCGTCGGTGAACAAGATACTGGCGACGCCGGACATGAAGAAGTTTCTCGACAACGAATCCGCGGAGGCATGGATCGCCACGGCGCCGCAACTCGCCGATCTGCTGCCGAGGGAAATCGACCGTTATCGCAAGGTCGCGCAGAAGGCCGGCATCCCGCCGCAGTAGCGCTACACGGTCGCGACCGGCGTCACCGGGGAGCCCGCCGCGCCGGGCATTCTGAGCGGCGGCGCGGTGAGCAGGAAGCTCGCGCGCCGGTTCGCGCGCAGCCACGCCGCCAGTTCCGTGAAATACCACAGTTCGCCGAGATGTATGCCCAGCTTCACGAGGCAATGCTCGTGCAGCGGCAGCGCGGGGCCGCGATGCGGCAGCCGCGGATCGGCGCCGAGCGTGGAGGAGCGCTCCACCGCGAGGTTGTCGGCCGCGATGGCGGCAATGCCGCTGTCCGCGATCCACTCGAGCAGCCGCTTGTCGTATCCATCGAGCACCGCGCACGCGGTCTTGATCGACTCGTCGAGCCGGCCGTTCGCGTCGCGGATGAGCTGTCCGAGCCCCGTGTGCACGCACAGGATGTCGCCCTTGCGCACGGTCACGTTGTCTTCGCGCATGACCTTGTCCAGCATGTCGTACGTGATCGCCGTGCGTCCGTCGCCGTAGTGGTGCCGCAGGTCGATCATCACCGCGCGCCCCTGCACGCCGGTCTGCGCCATTTCCGCGACCGACACGGCGCGGGCGCCGAGCGCGCCGTGCAGCCCGCGCCCGTCCTCGTCGACAATGCGCCAGCCGTTGTACGAGACCTTCTCCTCGACGCCGTCGCCGTCGGCGTCGAACACCGTGCCCTTGTGCGCGAAGCCGTCCCAGTGCGTGGAGTACTGCATGTAGAGCAGAATCGCCTCGTCCGAGCCCACGTCGTTGAACCGCGGATCGATTTTCGACGATTCGAGGTTGAAATACGTCTCCTTGCCCCGATACACCGGGTGAAACACCGGCGGCTTGCGGTTGGGATTCAGCACCGTGCCGCCGGGACGGTCGAGCGGGTGCGACAGCGTGAACACCTGGCCGGTTTTCACCTCCTGCAGCGCGGCGAGGCGCCGCTCGGCCGTGATGTCGTTCATGCGCCCGCGTTGATCGTCGTCCCCGTACTCGCCCCAGTTCGAGCCCGCAGGCCGGTGCTTCCAGCGTTTGGTCATTGTCGTTTCCTTGTGAGTCGCGCCGCGCCGGCGGGATTCGCCTGCGCCGCGGTGCGAGGAATTATGAGGCGAGATATCCGGTCATGCACGCCCGGCCCCGCGGAAGCGGGCGAACGGAACAAGACGCGCCAACCACGACTGCGAGCGCGCCCGGTAGACGCATGCAGCTGCCGTGCGTATGCGGTAACGCAATCGCCGCGCCGGATCGCGAAGCGGATCCCGCGATCGGCGGTGGCGAAAACCGGGGGTGTTTGCCAGTCCGATTCAGGACGCACTAAATTATCTTAAGTCATTGAGTTTACGCCAATCCAGTAAAGCCAACCCAGGTCCATTTGGTTGGATATAGCCTTCATGCCGGCGACTATCTCGTCTTATTTGTGGGAGTCGTGTGCATTCTGATATTGCTTCCGCTTCGCCACCTCAAATCTAGAGAACGTTAAAAGAAAAGGCAGGGTCAGAAAAGTTCGATCGCTCGCGGTCGCCATTTCAGGATTTTCAGATTCTCTTTAACTTCCGCGACGATCACGTCCACGACAAGGTTGTCGACTACTCCGATACCCATCAGGCACGAGCTTGACCCAATGCGTGCGGGGGCCCTTCAACATGAGCCCAGCGCCTTGCCTGCACGCGCATTCCACCGCGAACGTCATGCCTCATGAATCGAGCTATTGGACGTTTATACTCCTTAGGCGTATACTTTGCAGTTGTTTACCGTCGTCGAAACGCTTGTGTTTCAGAAGTAGTGGCCTGTTTACTGGAGCGAAGTGGAACGAGGCGAATTTGCCGCATATATCGCCGCGTTTCCAGATTCGGGTGACGTGGTGCCTCAATCAGGCGGCATCCGAAAAGTCCGTTGGCGGCGCGCGGGCGCCGGCAAGTCCGGGGGTGTTCGCGTAATTTATTTCACGCGCACAGCCGAGGAAGAAGTTGTACTTCTGCTTATTTGTGCAAAATCCAGGACGGACAACATTACTGGAACCAAGTTAAAGGAGATTCGCCGTGTCATCGAAAACTAGCCGGCTCACCGGTGCAAAACTGCGGAACTTTGAAGCCAGGCGTGATCTTGCTGCCGAGTTGCTGGAGTCCGTAAAACAAATGAAGACGGGAAAGACCCAGGTGGTCCTGTCACCCGCGATTGAAGCACGAGAACGCACGGGTTTGTCGCAATCGCAATTCGCCAGCCTTCTCGGTGTTTCCGTACGAACGCTTCAGGGTTGGGAGCAGGGGCGCAAGCAACCCAGCGGTGCGGCACGCACTTTGCTCACGATCGCGCAGACCAACCCCAAGGCATTGCTGGCGGTAGCCGGCGGCAAGTAAGGGCCTGTTTCACGCGGCTGCGTCTGGCAACAACCTGATAGAGACTGTGCCGTTCTAACGCTATACTTGCAACATCCGATGGGAAATGTCTGCCATGAACATGCCCGGAATTGAGTTTCTGATCGATCGCAAAGGCCAGAAGAAAGCAGTGCTGATCGATCTGAAGAAACACAAGTCGCTTTGGGAAGACCTCTACGACGCGTACTTGGCTCATCGGCGCCGTCACGAACCCCGTGAATCTCTGGCCACGGTGAAGCGATTGATTGAAGTCAGGCGCAGACGCAAGGCGCGTGGCTGAATACGCAATATTGTTTGCGCGTTCAGCGCGCAAGGAACTTCAAGCTCTTGATCATGCGGTTGCTACCCGGATTGTCAAACGCGTCGAAGATCTTGCGATCAGGCCGCGTCCGGGCGGCGTAAAGAAACTTGAAGGTGCCTCCGATCTCTGGCGGATTCGGGTCGGCGACTGGCGAATAATCTATCGTATATCCGATAGGGAACATCTGGTCGATATCATTGCAGTTCGACACCGCCGAGACGCGTACCGGCAATAGGAGCGCGTGACAAAGTAGGCGAAAGTACCGCTAAGACCTTCCCTCACCCTCGGTCCCTCTCCCGGAGGGAGAGGGATGCAAAGCCCGTCTCTCACCGGGATACCGGCCAGGCGGGCGCCACCGCACCAGCTACCGCGAGATTGCGATCGAACCCGGCGCGAAGCTCACGCGCCGCACTTCGGCGATCGCCGTGCCGTTCACGCGGCCCTCGACGATCTCGTAACCCATGAGCGCGAACACGCGGTCGCGGATGAACAGCGGGCGCGCGTTGCCGTACCAGTCGACGCAGGACGCGCGGCAGTTGTCGCGCACGCGGGCCGCATCCGGATCGGCGTCGAGCGCACCCAGCTCGGTGAGCCGCAGCGCCTGATTGCGCAGGTACAGCACTGCCGCCGAGTTCTGGCGCAGTTGCCGCGCCGCCGGCTGCCCGTTGCCGACGATCGGCAGACCGATCAGCCCGCCGTCCGCGGTCTCGGCCCGATAATAGAACCCGTGGCTGCGGGTTTCTCCCTGCGCGGTGTCGCGACGCGTGTAGCGGTCGGTCGCGACCGGAGCGGCATCGAGCTTCACGCTCGTGAAGTGCAGATCGCGCCCGTCGCTGCCCACGAGCACCGCGTCGCGTCCGAGCGCTTCGATGCGATCCACGCCGTGCGCGAGCGGCACCGCCTGCGGCGCTTCCGCGGTCGCATAGCGCGTCGCGTACGCCTGCGACGTCAGCGTGCGCGGCGCGCGGTGCCAGCCCGCGCCGGCGCCGTACAGCAGATGCGCGCCGACAAAACGGTTCTGCAGTGCATGACCAGCTGGCTTCGGCAGCGCCCGGTAATTTTCGCGCGGCGCCGCGTCCCGGCCGTCGGAGAAATCCGCGAGGGCGACGCGCAGCAACGCGAGGTCGCCCGCGTTCGTTTCCGCGCCCCACATGCCGTCGCCGCGCCCGTGCGACCGCACCAGCACGTTGAGGTGGCCATCGTCGCCTTCGAGAAACGAAAACTGGTCGATCGGGCTGCCCGCGACCTTCAGCGCGCTCGGGGCGCCGCCGTCGAGCGGGATGCGAAAGAGGCCCGAAGCAGGCGCTTGCGCCGAAGGGCCACGCCGCCACGACGTGGTCCAGACGTATACCGAGCCGCCGGAAACATAGAACACGCGCCCCGGTTGCGCCATGACAGCGGTGCTTTCGCAATCGAACTCGGCTTTCGCGAGATCACAGACGGAGACCGTGTGCAGCGCCACGCCCTGATAAGGGTCGAGCGACTCGTCGGTCCGGTAGATGCGCGTCGCGGGGGCGATGCGACGAAAATCAGCGGGTGTCGCGCCCGGCTGCCAGCGGCGCATTGCGGGGAACGCCCCCGTCGGGTCGGCGACGAACGGATTGATCATGAGCGGCGTGTAGAACACGAGCTTGCTGCCGATCAGCCGGCTCGCATAGTTGCGCGAGGAGTAGTAATCGTTCGAACGCAGATGATAGGTGCCCTTGTAGCGCAGCCGGCCCTGGCGCGATAGGTCGAAAAGCCCGATTTCCGTGCCGCCGCGCGCGTAGCTGTAGCCGATCACGACGATGGTGTTGCCGTGCATCAGCATTTCGTCGTACCACGCGCCGCCCGGATCGATGCCGGTGCCGTACGCGTCGACGGCGTCCACCGGCGCGAGCTGCCGGTCGTGCACGTTCACCGTGAACAGGCGCCCGCGACGCAGCACCACGAGATAGTCGCCATGCAGTTTCACGATGCCGCCCTCGTCGACACCGGCGTGTTGAACGTTGGTCACGGAATCCGTGCTCGCCGCCTCTGCCGCTTTTGCGGCGGCAGGGGCCTGCGCGAGCGCGCCCATTCCGATGCCGGCCTGCGGCGCCGCGCTCGCCGGCGCATCCGCCATCGCGCGGTTGGATTCGCGACGCTGCCGCTGCGCTTCCATGCGGCGCTTGTGCTCCTGCGCCCAGCCGCTGAACAGCTGCTGCAGTTCCTGCTCGTTCGCAAACGCGGTCAGCGTCTTGCGCGGCGCGGTTGCGTGGGCGCACAGCGACGCGAGCGTGATGGCGCCGGCAACAGCCAGCGTGGACAGTAACCGGACGGGCGCGTGAGACATGATGGGCTCCTGTATTCGTAACTTGTTGATTTATATCAATATCATGTGATCTGCACAGCGCCGAGAACGCACGCGGCGGCGGACCTCCCCCGTGCAAACGCGGGACGCCGGAAAAAGGGGTTAAGCG
>CAZMBS010000032.1:0-14082 GCA_964564295.1 uncultured Streptomycetaceae bacterium | reverse complement strand
ACGTGCGAGGCGACCTACTGGACGTGCGCGAGCAGCAGCAGCAGGCCGCCGAGCACGCCAATGTTGTTGAGCAGCATCACGCGCCCGGTGTTACGTCGTTGCGCATCCGTTGCATTCCAGAAGCGGTGAAAAATCGCCGTCGCCGCGACGGTGAAGACGATGAGGCACCACACGCCGATATCCGCATGCCAGCCCGCGAGGATCAAGGCGCAACCCGAGAACTGCAACGCGATGCCGAGCCAGAACGCCGCGGCCGGGAACGGCGCGCCGAGCGCGCCCATGCGATCGATATGATCCCGGATGCGCGCGGGTGTCAGATTGCAGACGCCCGCGACGAGAAAAAACGCCACGATCGCGAGCGTGCCGATCGTGGTGAGCATCGAAGGCTCGGATGTCATGCGGGTTGCCTGCTACGCGCGCGGCGTCAGATGCGGCACTCCTCCGAGCCGCAGCCGAGATCGCGGTCGGCCTGCGCGAGCAGCCGGTCGAACGTTTCCGGCGTGCGCACGATGCGGCCGGCGACCGCGGGCGAATGCGCCTGCAGCCACTGGCTGTGCGTCGGGTGATCGCCGCCCGCGACGACGAGCACGATGTTGTCGGGCTTCACCGACACCGGCCACGGGTCGAGCTTGATGCTCTCGCGCACGAGCGGATTCGCATCGATCTCGATCCACGCCGGCGCGCCGGCGCGTTTGAGATGCGCCATCGGTATTTTCGAGTTTTCCCACAGGAATTCGCGCACTTTCTGCTGCGTCCACCCGAGTTTCGCCATCATGCCCGCCACCACCGGCGAGATCATCATGACGCCCGGTGTGCCTTTTTCCCAGCCCGCCATCGCCGCGATGTTCGGCGTGCGCATGTAATCCGCCATGCGGTGCAGGCCCTGCACGATGTCCTCTTCCGGCGTTTCTTTCTTCGCGCCGCGGCGCCGCACGTTGGTCACGCCGGCGGCGAACACCACCGACACCGAATTCGTGCCCGGCGCGTAGCCGTGGCGCTGCGTCGCGTGCGGCTGCCAGCCTTCGGGCAGGCTCGCCTCGTCTTCGGCGAACACCGCGTTGGTGTATCGCATCGCGCCGAATATCGCCATGGTGCCGATGCCCGGCAGCGCGCCGCCGACGTTCTGCTGCAACAGGCGCAGCGCGCGCCCGATCGACGCCCCGGCGGGCCGTTGCGGATCGGGACCGAGGCAGCCGAAACCCGAGTTGAGCCGAATCGCCTTGCCGATCGGCCCGTTCACGATCACCACCGGAAACGGGCCACCGGAGGTCGCCTGCAGTTGGTCGAAAATGTTCGCCGGATCGAGGCACGCCTCCACCGCGGCAACGAGCACCGGCAGGTACTCCGGCCGGCCGCCCGCCATCGCGAGCGCGATGGCGCCGGTTTCGACGGTCGTCACGCCGCCGCGCGGCGGAAACTTGCCCAGCACGTGCGTGCGCGGCAGCGGCGATCCCTGCAGGATCCAGTCCACGCGCTCGCGCGTCGCAGGCCAGACCGGCAGACCATCGCCCCACAGGTTGGTCAACATGAGGTTGTTGGCCCGGGTCATCGCGTCGTCGTAGCTCGTGCCCTCGACCGTGATGAGCGGCGCCATGCCGGCGGCGCTCGGCACGAAGTCGGTCTTCCAGTTCAGCAGCCCGTTGTAGAACTCGCGCTTGCGGGCCTTCACCGCGGAAATGTCGCTTCCCGGCAGGAACATGTCGATCGGAAACGTGACCATCGCGGCATCGGGCGCGAGCCCGAGCCCCGAGACGGCGTTTTTCATGACGCCGACGAAATCCTGCCGCGTCAGCGTGACGGTGGGGATGCCCAGCGATTCGATGTTAGCGACTGCACGGCCGCATGCTGTGGCGCAGGCCCCTCAAGCCGCGTTGCCGACGATGACGGCGTCGACGCCGCTGCGTTTCACGAGCTTCGCAGTTTCCTCGGTCGGGATCAGCGCGTTGCCCTGCGGATATGCATCGACCGGCAGCACCTCGACGTCCGGATAATCCTCCTTCAGAAGATCGCGCAGCAGCGGCAGCATGCGATAGGCCTGCCACTGCTCGTTGGTGACGATGCCGATTTTCTTGCCGGCGAGCGTGTCCAGGCGCGGCGCGAATGCATGCGTCACCTCCAGCGTGCCGGACGGATCGTGGAATTCGAGCTTGACCATGCGGACTCTCCCCATCTTTCGCGGAAAGCGCACATGCTAGCATCCGCGGGCAGCCGGCCCCAAGCGCACGCGTCGGGCCTCAGTCGCCTTGGCGGCCCAGCGCCTGCATTTTCAGCAGCCACTTCTTGCGCGCGGCGCCGCCCGCGGCCTCGACGTTGCCGATCATGCTTTCACTGATCGGGTTGATGCCCGAAAAGCCGAGAATGTTGCGTTCCATGCTTTTCAGGGCATAGGCGCCGAAGTACCACCGGTACACGAGCGCCGGCATGCCCATCGTGACGACGAGCCGCGCGCTGCGTCCGGCGAGACGCTGCTTCCACGGCTGGCCGGGACCACCGCGATCCGCGGCAAATTCCGGTCGCAGCAGTTGCTCGAGAAAGCCCTTCATCAACGCCGGCATCGTGCCAAGCCACAACGGAAAGAAGAACGCCAGGTGCTCGGCCCACACGATCGAACGTTGGGCATCCAGGATGCACTCCGGCGGCAGCCCGGTATCGAATTCCTTCTTGTTGCGCAGCAACGGAAAGTCGAGCTTCGCGACGTCGATCAGCCGGACGTCATGTCCGGCCTCGGTGGCGCCCTGCGAATATTGGCCGGCGAGCGCATGCAGGTAGTGATTGCCTTCGGGATCCGGGTGCCCCTGTATGATCGCAATACGTTTTCCCATGGTACCGACAACCGTATCCGGGCCGTGCCGCGCGCGGTTTGATCCAGGTCAATGCGGGGGCTCCCGGGTGAAAATACAGGTTCACGCCATGCAGTACAACGAGTCCGTTTCAGGTCATGCCGAGGCAAGAGTCGCCTTCCTTTCGAGGTTTCCGGATAGTCCCGAGCTGTAAAATCTTGCCGACTTGTCATTGTTCGCCATACTGCCTCGCTCCATTCGATTCGTCAGTGGCTTTACACAGGCCAAACCATTTCGCCCGCAGGGCTCGCCAGCGTATTCCGCGAAATCAGGTCTACATCAAAAATGATGTTGCAGCGCCATGGAATTCAGTGTAGAGTTTTATGAGACCGTCGCCGGGACTTGTCCGGTGCGGGAATTTCTGGACGACCTGAAAACCAGCGACCCGGACGATTTTGCGGCGGTAGTGGCCGGTCTGGAAAAGCTGCGGCATCGCCAGTACCACCGCGAACCGCTGTCCAAGTCGCTGGGCGATGGACTGCTGGAACTGCGCCACGTGGGCAAGCTCAATACCCGCGTGCTGTGGTTTTTCATGAAGGGACGCCGCATTGTCGCAGTGCACGGCATCCGCAACAAAGGCCAGGCTATCGCGTCGCGCGATCTCGCGACGGCGCGCGAGCGCATGCGCGATTGGCAGAACAGGGTGAGATCGTGAAAAAGACCAATTTCGACCGGTACCTTGCGGCACAAATGCACGACCCGAAGTTCGCGGCGCGCTTCGAGCGGGCCGGTGAGGCATGGGATGTCGCATTGCAGCTTGCAGCCTTGCGTGAGCAGGCAGGGCTATCGCAAAAGGAACTTGCGCGCCGCATCAAGACTTCGCAGCAGCAGATCAGCAGACTGGAATCGCCGGGCTACGAAGGTCATACTCTCGCCACCTTGCGCCGCGTGGCCGACGTGCTACATGCACGCGTGCGGGTCGTGTTCGAACCCGACGCAAAAGCCGGCGGCAAGCATGTCGCCGAACCTGCGGTGCGGTATCGAGTCAAGCGTGCGTCTGCCAAAGCCTGAGTCGGGCGGCAGAATAGTTGCTCGGGCTATACTGCGGATTCTTGAACGTGTATCGGAGGGGTCATGCATCTGACGGCAGTGTTCAAAAAAAGGCCCCGAAGGTCGTATTGGTTTCATGGAGGAACCTTCGGGCGCCAACGCGCAAGGCGCCACGCTTGATGAAGCGCGAGCGCACCTCACCGAGGCGGTTGTACTGATTCTCGAGGCCAATCGGACCTTGGCGAGTTCGCAAACCGAGCCACCCGCAAGGCAATAGCTATTCCGCGCCATCGCTTGATAAACGATTTTCTTGTAAGAAAAATCTGCCGTGACCTAGAAATCCGGGAACTGTAGGCTGCCAGCCGCGGCAAGCTGCGATGGCGTCTTTCGAAATGCCCGCATCGAGGTGTTTGCGCATGCCAATAGCTATTTTCGGTACTTTTCTCGAGCGGAATAGACCGACTTACGTATGCTCGATGGAGTGTTCAGATTGAAGGAAGTCCTACTGATCTTACTTGGCTTTGTACTCGCACACGTTCCACGCTGGCTGGATCGGAAGCGAGCTCTGAATACGCATTGGCGCGCAATTCGTGCCGAGATGAAGATGTGTGGAGAAATAGCCAAAGTCATGTTGCGTGATCCGAGGCAGACTCCGTTGTACCGGCTACCAGTCGCAGTTTTCGATACGTCGTTCCCTATCGTCCTCGCCGAGGGTTTGGTGACAGAAGACGAAGTATCGACTCTCAGTCGCTTCTCCTCCCGAGTACACGAGATAAACCGCGGCCTGGACAATGCGTCCGAAATGTATCACGCCGGAAAGAAAGAAAAACTACTTGAAGAGTTCGACCGGAATTCCCTCAAAGCGGAGGGCTTGATCACGTCGAAGGATGACACAAAGAGTCTATACCAAGCAGCAATTGAAATCGTTGATGCCAAGTCTAGTCAGACATGGTGGAGGTACTGAACACGCCTATCCGTGAGGCCGAAGATTACGCTCTACAAACTTCGCCCCCACACGCGGATTACACCGCAGGCAGTGACACGCATTAAATCTCGGCTCAACCCTTGCACCAAGGCACCCCATGCGCTACGAACTCTACTACTGGCCCCACATCCCGGGACGCGGTGAATTCATCCGGCTCGCGCTGGAAGAAGGCGGCGCGGATTACGTCGACGTTGGGCGCCTGCCGGAAAACCAGGGCGGCGGCCGGCCCGGGATTGCCAAACTGCTGGAGAACGTTGCGGACGGGCGCACGCCGTACGCGCCGCCGATATTGAAGGCGGGCAAGCTGCTGATCTCGCAGACGGCGAACATCCTGATGTTTCTGGGCCCGCGTCTGAAACTCGTGCCGAAGGCGGAAGCCGCGCGGTTGTGGGCGAATCAACTGCAACTGACGCTCGCCGATCTCGTGGTCGAGGCGCACGACGTGCATCATCCGATCGCGAAGAGCCTCTATTACGAAGACCAGATGCCGGAGTCACTCAAGCGCGCGCAGAATTTCCGCGAGCTGCGGCTGCCGAAGTTTCTCGGCTATTTCGAACGCGTGCTGAAGACGAATACCGCGGGCGACCGATTCCTGATCGGGAAATCGCTCACGTATCCGGACCTCTCGCTGTTCCAGGTGATCGCGGGCCTGAATTACGCGTTTCCGCGCGCAATGGAAGGCCTGCTCGCAAAGCACCCGCTGCTCGCCGCACATCATGAGCGCGTGCCTGCGCGCCCGCGCATCGCGGCGTATCTCGCATCGAACCGCCGCATGGCGTTCAACCAGCACGGGCTGTTCCGTCACTACCCGGAACTCGACGCCGCGTAGCGACTAACCCGCGCGACGACGGAACTTCTGGAACGCGTGCGGCTTCAGCGGCGCCATGCGCTTCACCGCGCCCGCATTGAAGATCACTTCACCGACGTAGAGGTCGCCGCGCTTGTCGGCCCAGATGCCGTGCGGCGCGACGAAGTTGCCGGGCAGGATCGGGTTCTCGCCGCCGATCTGCGCCGCGATATTCCCGTCGGGATCGCATACGGTCACGCGCGCTATCGGCGAGTGGCCGCACGGCGGATAGATCATGGTCTGGTCGTGCGCGGGCAACGGGCCTTCGGAGCGCTTCATCATGTAGTTGTGAAACCCGCCCTCGGCGATATGCAGCATGTCCTGATCATCGATGAAAATATCGTACGGACGGTTGAGGAAGGTCCATTCTCGCAGATACTCGCCGCCGGGCGTGAACACCTGCACGCGCGAATTCTCGCGATCCGCGACGTAAACGAGTCCCGCGCTGTCGAGCGCGATACCGTGCGGCAGCATGAACTGGCCGGGACCATGGCCGGGCTCGCCCCACGATGCAAGCAGTTTGCCCTGCGGCGAATACCGGTGCACGCGCGCGTTGCCGTAGCCGTCCGCGATGTAGAGATCGCCGCCGGGCCGCATCGCGACGTTGGTCACGCGGTGAAACGGCCCCGCCGCGCGCTTCACGGGACTCACGCCGATTTTGTATCCGGTATCGGCGGCCTTGCCGGATTCGCCGAGCGTCATGAGCTTTTTGCCGTCGGTCGTGAACTTGTGGACCGTGTGATCCTTGTCATCGGCGAGCCACAGTAAGTCTTCGTTGTCGATGAATATGCCGTGCGGGCCCTTGAACATCCCCTCACCCCACGCGTCGAGAAATTTGCCGTCCTTGTCGAACACGATCATCGGGTGCGCGCCGCGGTTGAACACGTACACGCGGTCCTGCGAATCGCAGGCCACGCCCGCCACTTCGACATAGGACCAGCCTTCCGGAAGGCGATCCCAGCCTTCGATCACTTCGAATTCAATCTTGTGCGGACCCAGGGCCATGGCGGTCTCCTCGCGGGTTGGATTCAGTATGTGGAATCGGCTGCGGGCGGACTGCGCGAGTGTATCCCGGACCATGGTAGGCTTCCTACCCCGCGCGCGTCGCCGCGCCGTGTTCTTGCCGTTTTCCCGGTTGCAGGAGGTCGAGCATGTCGCTGCCGAATTACGAAGTATTCGCGATCCGCTACGCGCGGCGCGATGCGCGGCGCGCCGAGCATTTCGTCGGCGGCGACCCGCACGACGCGCCGATGCCCATGGACTATTTTCTGTGGCTTATCCGCGATAAAAAGCGCGTGATCGTGGTCGATACCGGCTTCACGAAGGAAGTCGCGAAAAAGCGCAAGCGCGAGTACCTGCGTACGCCGAAAGCCGGGCTCGCGCTGCTCGGCGTCAGGGCCGACACGGTGCGCGACGTCGTCATCACGCACATGCACTACGATCACGTCGGGACGTTTTTCGACTTCCCGGCGGCGACGTTTCACCTGCAGGACGACGAAATGCAGTACGTGACCGGCCGCTACATGCGTCACGAGCGGTTCGCGCAGTCGATCGAGGTCGACGACGTGATCGGCATGGTGCGCGCGCTGTTCAAGGGCCGGCTCGCGTTCCACAAAGGGGACGACGAAATCGCGCCGGGCGTGACCGTGCACCACATCGGGGGGCACACGCCAGGGCTGCAATCGGTGCGCGTTCATACGAAGCGCGGCTGGGTGGTGCTCGCGTCCGACGCGACGCACTACTACGAGCATCTGGAGACCGGGCGCTGCTTTACCTCCATCGTCGACCTCGGCCGCACGCTGGAAGGCTACGACGTCCTTCGCCGACTCGCGGACTCGCCGCAGCATATCGTTCCGGGGCACGATCCGCTCGTCATGGCGCGTTATCCGGCGGTTTCGAAAGCACTCGAAGGTATCGCCGCGCGATTGGACGTCAAGCCGCGCGCATAGCTAGAATCCGCATCGGGAGGATCGTCCATGAAAAAACATGATCTGCTGGTCGCGACAGCCGTCTTCTGCTGCGCCGGTGCAGCGACTCCGGTCGCCGCGCAGCCGCATGCGTATCCCGACCGGCCCGTGCGGGTGCTGGTCGGACTGGCGCCCGGCGGCGGCACCGACAGCGTCACGCGCATCATGACGCAGAAACTCGCCGACGTGCTCGGCCAGTCGTTCGTCGTCGAC
The DNA here is from genome assembly GCA_964564295.1 of uncultured Streptomycetaceae bacterium. Lineage (GTDB taxonomy): Bacteria > Pseudomonadota > Gammaproteobacteria > Burkholderiales > SG8-41 > CAZMBS01. The sequence goes on along the minus strand of CAZMBS010000032.1, from coordinate 6,240 downwards.
AACCGCCCCAGCGCCGGCGGCAACGTGGCCGGAGAAATGGCGGCGAAAGCGGCGCCGGACGGACATACGTTGATCACGGTCACGCCGACGCACGTCATCAACCCAAGCCTGTACCGCAACGTGCTCTACGATGCGATCAAGGATTTCGCGGGCATCATGCAGATCGTCGACGCGCAGTACTATCTTTCCGTCGCGAACAGCACGCCCGCCGCGTCGGTGAAGGAACTCATGGCGCTCGCACAGAAGCAACGGTTGACCTATGCGTCATCGGGCATCGGCAGCGCGAACCACCTGTCCGGCGAACTCTTCCGAACGATGGCCGGCATACCGTTGACGCACGTGCCGTACAAGGGCGGCGCCCCCGCGCTCTCGGCGTTGATCGCCGGCGAGGTAAACGTGTCGTTCACTAGCGGGGTCATCATTCCGCACGCCAAGGCAGGGCGGCTGAAGACCATCGCCGTGACCGGGGCCAAGCGGACTCCGCTCGCGCCGCACATTCCGACGATCAACGAAGCCGGCGTCTCCGGCTACGAGGTGGTCGGCTGGTACGGCATGGCCGCGCCCGCGAAAACGCCGCGGGCGGTCGTCGAAAAGCTCAACAGCACGATGAACAAGGTGCTGCCCGAGCTGCGCGACCGCTACGCCGGACTCGGCATGGATCTCGCCGGCGGCACCGCGGCGGCGTTCGACGCGTTGCTGAAGAGCGAACGCGACAAGTGGGCCAAGGTCGTCAAAATCTCCGGCGCGAAGGTCGAGTAACCGGCGCCGATACCGCACAACCAACACGCAAGGGGTAACAGCATGGTCGCAGACGGCAGCAAAGGCGCGCATCTCCCGCTTTCCGGAGTCGTTGTACTCGATTTGACCCTCGCGCGCGCGGGTCCGACCTGCGTGCGACACCTCGCGGACTGGGGTGCCGACGTGATCCGCATCGAACCGCCGGATCCCATGGGCGAGGACGTGATCGGGCGCCGGCACGGCGCGGATTTCCAGAACCTGCATCGCAACAAGCGCATGGTCCAGTTGAACCTCAAGTCGGAGCAGGGTTACGCGGTGTTCCTGAAGCTCGTCGAACGCGCCGACGTCATCGTCGAGAACATGCGCGCGCCGGTGAAAGACCGCCTGAAGGTAAGCTGGGAGCACGTGAAGAAAATCAATCCACGCATCGTCTATGGCAGCATCAGCGGATTCGGCCAGACCGGCCCGTATCGCGAGCGCGGCGGCGTGGACCAGATCGCGCAGGGCGTCGGCGGGCTCATGTCGATCACGGGCATTCCGGGACAGGGTCCGGTGCGCGTGGGCATTCCGATCACCGATCTCACGGCCGGCAACCTGCTGGCGATGGGCATCGCGATGGCGCTGTTCGACCGCTCGCGCACGGGCGAAGGACGCTGGGTGCACACGAGCCTGCTCGAATCGCAGATTTTCATGCTCGACTTCCAGGCCGCGCGTTATCTCGTCAAGGGCGAGGTCGCGGGACAGGCGGGGAACGATCACCCGACGTTTACGCCGACCGGCGTGTTTCAGACGAGCGACGGGTACATCAACATCGCGGCGAGTTCGGCGCGGCTGTGGGAACGGCTCTGCGACACGCTGGGCCACCCGGAGTGGAAGGAGAACCCGGAGTGGAAAACCGGCGTCGGGCGCACGAAGCAGCGCGCGTTGCTCAATGCGGCGATCACCGACGTCACCCGGACGCGCACGTCGGCGGACTGGGTCGACAAGTTCGAGGCGGCGGGCATACCGGCCGGCCCCATCAATACGATCGACAAGGTATTCGCGGACCCGCAAGTGCAGCATCTGGGCATCGGCACGCCCGTGAAAAACACGGTCTTCGGGGACACCCGGTTCGTCGCGTCACCCGTCAACATGCACGGCCTGCCGCGCGGCATCCGCAGCCCGACGCCGGAGCCGGGCACGCACACGGACGAAGTGCTGACCTGGCTCGGCTACTCCACGGCGGAAATGGAGCAGTTGCGCGCCGCGGGGATCACGCGGCCGGTGGCCGGCGCCGGCAAGGCGAAGCGCGAGGAAGTGGCGTAAGCCGGATGTCGCGGCGCGCCGGCATTTTCCACGCCCCCGCCGCGTACCAGGCACCTGGAGGTTCATGATGAACGCGACGGTCGATCCGTTCGAGTTTTTTCTCGCAAAGCAGTGGTCCGACGGCTTTCCCGTCGTCACGCCCACGGAGGATCGCGTGCGGTGGATGCTGGCCGGAACCCGCCGCGATCCGGACGAAGTCATCGGCCCGATCCCGCCGATGAACGAAATCGCCACGGTGCGCACGGTCGCGATCCATGCGCTGATGGCCGGTTGCAAGCCGGAGTACCTCCCGGTGGTGCTGGGCGCGCTGCCGATACTGCTGCGCGAACCGTTCAACATGGGCGGCGTGCAATGCACGATGCACGGCGTCGCGCCGATCATGATCGTGAACGGCCCGTACGCGCAGGCCATCGGCATGCACGCGGGCAACGGCTGCTTCGGCCCGGGCTTTCGGGCCAACGCAACGATCGGCCGCGCGATCCGGCTGTTGCTCACGAACCTGGGCGGCGGCATACCCGGCCTTGCGTCCGCGAGCGTGTTCGCCTCGCCCGTGCGCTACACCGCGTGTTACACCGAAAATGTCGCGCTGAGCCCGTGGGAAACGCTCGCCGTGTCCCGCGGCTACGCGCCCGACGACAACGTCATCACGCTCGCAATGGGCGAGTCCCCGCGTCTGCATTTCGACGATGTGAGCATCGAACCCGAGCGTCTGCTCACCGGCATCGGCGACGCCATGACCGCGCCCGGCTCGTGGAACATGTGGTTCCGGTCGGACATGGTCGTCGCGATGAGCCCGCAGCACGCGGACCTCTGCGCGAAGGCAGGCATGCGGCGGGCCGATGTGCACCGGCGCCTCGTCGAACTGGCCGTGCGGCCGCAGAAGCTCCTGAAGCGCGGCGGCAACTGGCGTCCGGAGCGCGCGCACGCGATGGGCGTCGATCCGGACGACGACGCGTTCCCGATACGCGCCGTGAAGGACCCGGAACGCCTGCATCTCATCGTGACCGGAGGACTCGGGCCGATCACGGCGGTGTTTCACGGCTGGAACGACTCGAGCCACAGCGTGCACGGAAAATTCGAAATCTGAACGTCACTCAGGGACTGAACATGACAGCCGATCTCGGTTTCATCGATCCGACCGCCGGCTCCGGCCGCGCGACGATCGCGCTAGCGCCGCGCCCGATGGATCTCGCGGGCAAGGTGGTGGGCCTCATCGACAACGCGAAGGAGCAGGCCGACGTCATACTCGACGCCGTCGCCGAAGAACTGCGCGAACGCTACAAGGTCGCGAGAGTCGTGCTGCGCCGCAAGCAGTACTACTCGCGGCCCGCGCCCGAGGACATGATCAACGACATGGCGAAGGAAGTGCAGGTGGCCGTCGTGGCACTGGGCGGATGAGGTTCCTGCACGTTGTGCAGTGTGCACGACACGGTGGAGTTCGAAAAGCGCGGCATTCCCGCGACGATGTTCCTGACGCAGGTGTTCCATAACGCGGCGGTGGTGCAGTTTCGCAACAAGGGCATGGACGGGCACCCGTATGTCGAACTGCCCTCGCCCGTCAGCAATCTCTCGCGCGACCAGATGCGGGAACTCACGTTGCGGCACATGGGGCTCGTGGTGCGTCAATTGACCACCTGACGCACGGCGCTTCCCGTGCGTTCGTGCTGGATCAGCACCGTCGGTGCCGCGACGCGGCTTGAATTCCGGGATGTTCCGGTGCCCCGCGCCGGACCGGGCGAAATACTGTTGCGCGTGCGCGCCGCGGGCCTCAATCGCGGCGAACTGATCGTCGGCAGCGTAATGCACGGCGGCGCGCAGAAGCTCGGCGGCACGGAGGCGGCCGGCGAAGTGCATGCGGTCGGACCGGGCGTCACGACGGCGCGGCCGGGCGACCGGATCATGGGCCGCGTGCTCGGCCACGGCCGCGGCAGTTTCGCCGAGTTCGCAATCATGGATGCGTCCGAAGCCACGCCGGTGCCGAACGGCATGCCATGGGAGGAAGCGGCGTCGATTCCGGTGGCGTTTCTCGTGGCCTACGACGCGCTGTTTCCATACGGCCGGCTGCGGCGCGACGACTGGCTGCTCGTGACGGGCGTATCGTCCGGGGCCGGTGTTGCGTGCCTGCAAAGCGGCAAAGCCGTGGGTGCGCGTGTCATCGGCACTTCCGGCTCGGAGGGCAAGCTCGGAAGACTCGCCGCCATCGGACTCGACTCCGGTGTCGCGACGCGCGCCGGCGATTTCGCGGAGCGGGTCCGGGCCCTCACCGGAGGACGCGGCGCGGACGTCGCCGTCAACTGCGTCGGGGGGTCGATGTTCGGCGCGTGCCTGCAGTCGCTCGCGTTCGGCGGCAGGCTCGCCACGGTCGGTTACGTCGACGGCGTCATGGATGCGCGCATCGATCTGCAGTTGCAGCACGCGAACCGGCTCGTCCTCTACGGCGTATCCAACAGCCGGCTCGACGCGGATGGTCGCGGCGCTTCCGTGCGCGGATTCGCGAGAGACCTGCTCCCCGCGTTTTCCGACGGGCGCGTGAAACCCGTGATCGACCGGGTCTACGCGTTTGATGACCTGCCTGCGGCGAAAGCGCGCATGGAGTCGAACCAGCAGGTGGGCAAGATCGTGGTTCGCGGGGTTCCGGACTGATCGACGCGGTTATCTGGGGCTGGAAAACGGATAGGGCACGGCTTCGCCCGCGAAATGGGCGCGCAGGTTCGCCATGAACTTGCGACGGCGCTCTTCGCGCACTTCCAGCGTCGAAGATCCCACGTGCGGCGTCATCACCACATTGTCCAGCGCGCGCAGTTCGGGCGCGACGCGCGGTTCGTTGCGGAACACGTCGAGCGCCGCCCCCGCGATGCGCCCGGCCTGCAGGGCCGCGATCAACGCGGGCTCGTCGACCACCGATCCGCGCGAGACGTTGACGAGGAACCCGTCGGCGCCGAGCGCGTCCAGCACGCGCGCGGTGACGAGATTGCGCGTTGCCGGCATTTCCGGACAGCACACGATGAGACAGTCGCACGCGCGGGCGAGATCCTCCACGTCGGCATGGTATGGCAGCGCCGAGTCGTCCTTGCGCCGAGGGCCGTGATAGCGCAGCGACACGCCGAACGGCGCGAGGCGCGCCGCCACGCCGCGCCCGATGCGCCCGAAGCCGACGATGCCGCACGTCTTGCCGCGCAGGTCGCGGCCGGGAACAGGCAACCGCGCGTCCCATCCGCCGGCACGAATGAAGCGATCGCCTTCGGGAATGCGGCGCATGACGGCGATCAGCAGGCCCACCGCGAGATCGGCCACCTGCTCGGTGATCGCATCGGGTGTGTTGGTGATGACGATGCCGCGCGCCTTCGCCGCCGCATAGTCCACCGAATCCTTCGGCGTGCCGAAGCACGCGATCAATTTCAGATTCGGCAGCGACGCCATGCGCTCGCGATTGCAGCCGATCAGCGACGCGGTCGCCGCCGCGGTAACGTGAGCGCAGGACGCGCGAATGAACGCGTCCGGATCGGCAGCGGCCCAGGCCTCGTGCACCGTGTACGTGCGCTTCAGTTCGGCCAGTGCCGGCGCATAAATTCGCGACAGCAGTACGACCTCGCGGTTATCCGGCATAACCCGTTGATTTATTGATGTTAATTCACGCCGCGGCGCGCGAATGTCAATAGTGCGACTTGAAGCTGATCGCGTCGCGGTAGGCGAGATCCTGCAGGTCGATGTACGAACGCTTGGTCTTCTTGTCGACCGTGTACTGGATTTTCTTGTCGGTTTCGTTGGTCGCGCGTATGTCCAGCAGCTCGAGATATTCCTTGACCTCCCATTCGTGCGCGCCCGCGATTCCGGGCGGCGCGTAGATCATGGAACCCGGGCCGACTTCGAATTCCTCGCCTTCGAAATTGCGCACGGTGGCGTGGCCGGCGATCACGTAATAACACGCCTCGATCGGATGCCAGTGCAGTTGCTCGTAAGTGCCGGGCTTGTAGGTCGCGCGCCCGATGCGCACACGATCCGTCGCCTGCACTTCGGGCCAGCCTATAAGACGCTGATACGTCTGACCGTCCGTCACGCCGCGGCGGCCCGGAAAATCCTTCTCGTTGACGACCCGCAATGTCGATTTGACTTCCATGTCGCACGCTCCCCGCCTGGAAAAAGCGCTAGCAGGCCGTTGAAGAATGCATCGTGAAGCAATCTTTTCGAGCATTTGTT
>CAZMBS010000031.1:0-21427 GCA_964564295.1 uncultured Streptomycetaceae bacterium | reverse complement strand
CACGGTTCGTGACGATGGCCGCCGCGCGTTTCATGACCGGCTCCCAGTCCGGGTCGGTCATGTCCGTCACGAGCACGTCGCCCTGCCGAACGCGGTCCATCTCGGCGGCGTTGCCGATCAGGCGCACGTGCCCGCTGCCGATTTTCTGCCCGATCGCGCGCCCGGTCGCCAGCACCTCGGAGCGGCTCTTCAGCCGGTAGCGGCGCAGGATGTCCACCCGCTCCGACGTTTTCACGGTTTCCGGCCGCGCCTGCAGGATGTAGATGCGCCCGTCGGTGCCGTCCTTGCCCCACTCGATGTCCATCGGGCGCCCGTAATGCGCCTCGATCGCGAGCGCATGGCGCGCGAGTTCCGTAACCTCCGCATCCGTAATGGAAAAGCGCCGGCGCTCCGCTTGCGGCACGTCCACGGTTTTTACCGAACGGCCGGGTTCGTTGGAATCCGTGAACACCATCTTGACGGCCTTCGAGCCGAGCCCGCGGCGCAGAATGGCCGGCCGGCCGGCCTTCAGCCCGCGCTTGTAGACATAAAACTCATCCGGGTTGACCTGTCCCTGGACGACCGTTTCGCCCAGTCCATACGCGGACGTGATAAACACGACCTGATCGAAGCCGGACTCCGTATCGATCGTGAACATGACCCCACTCGCGGCAAGATCGCTGCGCACCATGCGCTGCACGCCCGCCGACAGGGCGACGTCATCGTGCGCGTAGCCCTTGTGGACGCGATAGGAAATGGCGCGGTCGTTGTAGAGTGAGGCGAACACGTGCTTGATCGCGTCGAGCAGGTTTTCGATGCCGCGCACGTTGAGAAAGGTCTCCTGTTGCCCGGCGAACGAGGCGTCCGGCAGATCCTCCGCAGTGGCCGACGACCGCACCGCAAACGTAGCTTTCGCGCCTGAACCGCCCGCGAGACCGTCGTACGCCGCGGTGATTTCCTGCTGCAGCCGGTCCGGAAAGGCCTGCGCGACGATCCAGCCCCGGATGTCTTTCCCGGCGGCGGTCAGCGCGGCAACGTTATCGGTGTCCAGTCCTTTCAGCCGCCCGACGATGCGCTGCGCCAGTCCGTCGCGCGCGAGAAATTCACGAAACGCCGCCGCGGTCGTCGCAAATCCGCCAGGAACATGGACGCCGGCGCCGCTCAACGCGCCGATCATCTCGCCGAGCGACGCGTTCTTGCCACCGACGGCGCCCACGTCGCGCATGCCCACTGTCGCCAGATCCACCACCCAAGCCGCATCCGCCATCAATAACTCCCGCGCGTCTCAATCCGCGCATTTGCATTTGTACTGCCTGTGAAATTTGTGCTGCCGGCAAAAAGTGTTTATTTTACCGGATTGCCCCCCGGATGCCCCAAGCCGACAGATGGCAGCCAAACGCACCGCGTATTTCGTGTCCGACCGCACCGGCATCACCGCCGAGATGCTCGGGCACAGCCTGCTCACGCAGTTCGACAACGTGCAGTTCACCGAGGTGACCCTGCCTTTCGTGGACTCGGCGGAAAAAGCGCGCGAGGTCGTGTCGCAGATCAACGCCGCCGGCGCCAGCACGGGCGAGCGGCCCATCGTCATCAGCACGCTTGCCAATACGGAAATCGCCGGCATCGTCGGCGATGCCAAGGCCCTGTTCCTGGATTGCTTCGAAATTTTCATCTCGCCGCTGGAGCGCGAACTCGGCATCCGCGCGTCGCACGCGATCGGGCGCACCCACAACGTCACCGACTTCGTGAACTATCACCACCGCATCGATTCGGTGAACTACGCGCTGTCGCACGACGACGGCGTGTCCACGCGCGAACTCGCCGAGGCGGACATCATCCTCGTCGGTGTGTCCCGCTGCGGCAAGACGCCGACGTGTTTGTACCTCGCGATGCAGTACGGCATCCGCGCGGCGAACTACCCGCTGATTCCCGAGGATTTCAGCAGCATGCAGCTGCCCTCGCAGATCCGGCCTCTGAAAAACCGCCTGTACGGCCTCACGATCGGCGCCCAGCGCCTGCAGAGCATCCGCAACGAGCGGCGTCCCAACAGCAAGTATTCGACGCTCTCCAACTGCGAATTCGAAATCCGCGAGGCCGAAGCGCTCATGCGGCAGGAAGGTATCCCGTTCCTCGACGTTACGACCAAATCCGTCGAAGAACTCGCAACGACGATCCTGCACGAAGCGAAGCTCGAACGGCGGGTTTACTGATGGAAATGGCGTAACGTATTGTTATTAAACAAAATGACATGCAAGAGTCATTTCTTGGGCGGTGCCGGGGGCGCAAACCAGCTCGACGGCGCTACAAGCTTGGGGGTCTGCGGGTCGCTGTAGTAGTGAGGTGACATGATCTGCACCCCGTAGCGATTGAAGGCATCCTGGATCGCGGCGTGCAGATCGCTGGCAACACGGGCACGTGCTGCCGGGACATCGGTGCCGACGTTTACCACGAGCTTGTAGGCGACGTAGAAATCCGAAAGCGCGGTCTGCACGACGTAGGGCGCCGGATCGTCGAGAATCCCGGGCGTAGCCGCCGCGGCCTCGATCAACATGGCGTGAACTTGTCGCCACGGCGTGTCGTAACCGATCGTGACTGTCGTATCGAGGACATAGCCCGACCGTCCGGCACTGTTCTGTATGCGCGAGAAGTTGCGCGTCACGTTGCCCAGAACCAAGGCATTGGGAATCGCGATTTCCTCCCCCATTCCGGTACGCAGGCGAGTGACGAACAGACTCAATTCGGTCACCGTGCCTTCATAGTCATTGATGCGTATGTACTCGCCTCGCTTCAGAGCATAGGTGTAAACGAGGATGATACCGCTGGCAATCTGTCCCACCGCGCCGGAAGCGCCAATCGATACCATCAGACCCACCATGACCGACAGGCCCTTGAATGCCTCCGTGTGCGAACCTGGCAGGTACGGGTAGGCCATGGCAATGGCGAACAGCCACAAGCACGCATTGACGATGCGCCGAGTGGCCGGCGCAGTGTGGGTATTCAGCCAAGCGCCCTCCGCCGACCGGGTTTCAACGTTGGCGAAAAATTCACCCGAGATCCGGGTGATTACCCAGACGCAGAGAAAGATGCCGACAGCGATGAAGCATCCCGGCAAGGAACCGGCGACCGCGGTCAGTGCATCGTTACCCAGGTTGATCGTCGTATGCGACAGACGTTCACTCACCGATCGGGTGACGACGAACTGGCCCAAACTGTACGTCGAAAACGCGAAGACCAGTGCCATGCAAAGCAACCAGGTCAATAGCAACAGCAAGCGCTGCGCCAGTGACGGCAACGTTCGCAGGATCGGCAGGTTGAAATGGCCGGTGACCGACCCGGCAACCCGAGCCGACAGTCTGTCGAAGATCACTTGACGAAATCCTTGGGACAGCCTGACCGTGGCCGTCAGCAGCAGACCCAGCAGCAACGTGGCCAAGGCGACCTTGAGGACCGCGTTCAGACTGGCCTGCGGGTCACGACGCTCATGATGCTCTTCCCAGGCAATCCGTAGCGTGCGCACGGCCTGGTTGGCAAGTTCCTCGACCGTTTCCCCGGCCAGTTCGCGCGCGTCGCCGGGCACGACCAAAAACAGCGGGCGCCCATCGAGTTCGATCTGGATACCCTGCTCGGTCGTCTTCAGCGACGTCCAGCCCTCGCCAGGCTGTTCGAAGCTGGCCTCGATGCGCCGACGTGCGCCTTCCACGCGCTCCCGGGCAGAAAACACGCCAAGAGTCGCCCGGAACGTGTGAACCGTGCGCTGACCGACAAGCAAAGGAACGGCGGCATCTCCTGGCTGCGCCGCTTCCGCATGCAAGCAAGCCGCACTGATCGCGAGAAAAAAAGCAATGAGATAGTGGAGGAATGGCAACGAAGTGCTCCGCTGAATCATGGGCAGATGAGAACCTGCGATCGCAGCTCAAGGATTTCCAGCATGTTCACCAGATGCGAACCCGCTGTTCCGGCGACCGCCACATCGGATCCCCCGGCCGGGTGCCAAACGCTTCGTGGAAGGCATCAAGGTGCAACAGCGGCGCGACGGCGCGCACCGAGGCAATGGCGTGGTAGTCGTTCGACACCAGGTAACGCAGCCGCTCGGAGCGGGCCTTGTACGCCCACATCTGAGACCAGGCAACAAAGCAGCGTTGATCGCTGGACAGGCCGTCGATTTTTGGCAGCGGGTTGAGCGCCAGATGGCGCTGCAATGCCGCATGGGCGAGCGTGATCCCTCCCAGATCGGCCGTGTTCTCGGTCAATGTCTGCCGGCCGTTATGCATCAAGCCCGGAAGAATCTGGTACTCGCTGTACTGTTCGACCAGCACGTCGGTGCGCTGGGTAAATTTGGCTGCGGCTTGCGGCGTCCACCAATCACGCAGGTTTCCGGCCGGTCCGTACTGGCGTCCCATGCTGTCGAAACCATGCGTCAATTCATGGCCGATGACCGCGCCTATGGTGCAGTAATTCACCGCCGCGTCGGCGCCCGGCACATAAAACGGCGGTTGCACGATGGCGGCCGTAATGTCGACGTTGTTCTGCTGCGGGCTATAGGCGGCGTTGACGGAAATCGGCGTGGTCTTGGTCGGCACGGAAAAGCGCTCAACCACGACCGGCTTGCCTACCTGGGCCAGGTTTCGCTTCTGCAGAAAGCGGTCGATGCGCCGGACATTGCCGAAATGATCGTCCGGCTTGATCTCCACGCTGCTGAAGTCGATCCACTTCTCGGGGTAACCCACCGCCACTTCCAGTTTGTCCAGCTTTTCCTGTGCCGCCCCGCGGGTTGCGTCGTCAAGCCAGGAATTGGTGCGCAGTCGTTGCGCAAATTCGTTCTTGATGTGGCCCACCATCTGAATGATGTCGCGGCGCGTCGATTCCGGAAAGTAGGCATTGACGTATAGCTGCGAGAGTGGATGGAACAGCGTGGCGCCGATGGCCTTGGTTACCTGCTGCTCGCGCGGCTCGGAGACCTTCAGCCCTTGGCGAACTCGGGAGAACTCCTGGTCCAGGCCGTACCAGGGATGCCCCAGGGTGGAAGTGCGCGCCGACAGCACATGCCAGCGCAGCAGCACACGCAGATCCGCCATCGATCGCTGGCTGAGGATTTTCTGCGTGGCGCGTAGCGCGCCGAGATCCGGAACCAGCAGCGTAGCCGGCGCCGTCACGCCGAGTTCTCCAAAAAAGGCCTGAAGATCGATGGCTGGAATCAGCGCCTGCGCCTCGGCCAGCGTGAGCTTGTTGTATGTGATCGCCGGGTCGTAGCGCTGTATCGGGGTAAGCTCTTCAGCCGCCAGTTCGGTTTCGATGGCGAGCACGGTACGCGCATTAGCCTGTGCCTGCTCAGAAGTGTCGCCTTGGGACCGCATCATTTTCGCGATGAAGTCTACATACCGGTCGCGTATGCGTTGGCCTTCCGGTTTGGCATATTCATCCGGTGTCAGGGCGCGCATGCCCGAGATCAGATACAGCACGTTCATCGTGCTCTGCTTCTGGTCCGCACCGACAGCCGCATTTAGCAGCGGAGAGACGCTGTAGCCCAACTGAAGCTGAGCGGCGAGTTTGCCGAATCCTTGAGGGCCATGGACCCGGTCGATGGCAGCGAGATCAGCCGCCAGTGGCGTCAGGCCGAGCGCATCGAGCCGCGGCGTGTCCATCGCGGCCCGGTAGAAGTCGCCGACTTGCTGTTCCAGGCGATTGCGCTTGCCGGCCGGGGCGGTGGCCGCATCGCGTATGAGCTTGAGCAACTGGCCGTTGAGGTTGTGCCCCAGTTGGGAGAAGCCGCCGACATCGGGATCGGCGGCCGGAATCTCAGTCTTTTTAAGCCAGTGTCCCGCGGCAAAACGGTAAAAGTCCAGGCGCGGATCGACTGAGCGATCCATGTTCCATGGGCTATAACCCAGGGCAGGAACGTCAGTGAGAAAAGTACCAGCGTGGATGGTCTGTGTCGCCATCAACAGCGCCGTCATTGCCAGCGGGAACGGGAAAAACTTCATAACAGTCTCATGTTACGCATTTTTCGTTGACGTCATCCCATCTGCCGCACCCGTTCGAACAGGCACACCGCCGCCGCCGCCGCGACATTGAGGGACTCTGTCGGCCCCGGCATCGGTATCGTAATGCCGTTTCCGGCCGCCGCCGCCAGATCGTCGGATATCCCTGCGCCTTCGTTCCCGAACGCGAGGGCCACGAGGCCCGTAAGGTCGGTATCGTGGACCGAGCGGTTCGCGGTTCTGCTCGCCGCGAACACGCGACCCGGATAGCCCTGCGCGAACGCGACGAGGTCGGTATTTTCGAACAGGTCGAGCATGAAATGCGCGCCCATGCCCGCGCGCAGCACGCGCGGCGACCAGCATTGCGCGCAGCCGCGCGAAAGATAAACTTCACGCACGCCGGCCGCCGCTGTGGAGCGCAGGATCGAGCCGAGATTGCCGGGATCCTGCACGTCCTGCAGCAGCACGCACGGACCCGGGTTGCGCGGCGCCGTCGCGGGTTGGGGCGTGCGCACGATTGCCGCGATGCCCGTCGGCGTCGCGACCCCGGACAGCGGCCGAATCAGGGCGTCGCTCAGCTCCAGCACGAGAGCATCATTTAACCCTTTGATAATATTAATTATTTCTTGATCCGCCCGAGCAGACGTCGCGACGACCACCTGCTGCGGGTCGCCGACGTGCGCCCGGTACGACTGCACGAGGTGCACGCCGTCCAGCACACAGAGGCCCGCCCTGCGCCGTTCGCGCGCCGACTGCGCCAGTTTCATCAGCCGCTTGTAGTCCGGATTCGACGCCGACGTCACGCGCTTCATGGCGCGCACGTACGAAAGCCCGCGAACACGTCGCGACGGTCGGGAGTATAGAAATTGCGCCACGTATTGCGCAGCAGCGTCGCGCGCGTCGCAAAACAACCGCCGCGCAGCACTTTATGATTGCCGAACCACGGCTCGGAGTATTCCTTGTACGGATCACGCACGAAACCGGGATAAGCACCGAACCAGTCGGCGGTCCACTCCCATACGTTGCCGAACATCTGACGCACGCCCCATGCGCTGTCGCCCGCAACGAACGCCGCCACCGCCGTGGGCGACACACCGGCGCCGTAAAGGTTTGCGCGCGCGTAATCCGGCGCATCTTCCCCCCAGGGATATCGACGCTTGTGATCCATCCCGTCGGGCGCCGTCGATGCTGCGAACTCCCACTCGGCTTCCGTCGGCAGCCGGCGCCCTGCCCACCGGCACCACGCCTCGGCTTCAAACCAGTTCACATGCACGACCGCGGAGTGCGGATCGAGCGGCACCGTGCGGTCGTAACGGCGCACCATCCATGTGCCGCCGTCACGTAACCCGCCCTCACGTACCCAGTACACCGGAGATTCTGCCCCCGCGGCTTCCCGCCAATGCCAGCCGGCCTCGCTCCAGCACGCGCGCTTGCGGTAGCCGCCGTCATCGACGAAGGCGGCAAACGCGTCGTTCGTGACCGCCGCGCGAGCCATGCGAAACGGACCGACGTCGACTTCGTGCGCCCACTTCTCGTTGTCGAATGCAAATCCTGTCCCCGGTACCGCACCGAGAACGAATCGGCCACCGGGAATCGCGACGTCCCCCGTCACCGGTGCGCAGGTCGGCGCATCAGGCCGGGCCGGCAGCCGTGGCGCCGGATAGCCGAGAGTCTGGCGCGTATAGGTAAACGCCTCGCAGTGCATTTCTTCATGAAACGCGGCGAGCTGCACGAAATAGCGCAGATGGTCCGTGACGCCCTCACGTTCGAGCCGCTGCCCCACGCGGGCGAGCGTGTCCCGGAGATATTCGAGCGTCGTGCTGAAATCCGGCATCGGCAGCGACCAGCGCGTCGCGTGCGGCACTTTCGCCGAGTCGTACAGTGCATCCGCGTTCGCGATGCTTGACGGGCGCAGCGGGCTCCCCTGCTCGTATCGCAGGCACCAGTGTTCCTGAAACCATCCGAGATGGCCGAATTCCCACAACGGCGGATTCACGATCGCAAGCTGCGGGCCCAGTTCCCGTTCGCCGGGCATGCCCTCCGCCAACATGAGCGTGCGCTCGCGCGCGGCCTCCAGCAGCGCGAGCAATTGCGTGGCATCGGGCCCGGAATTCATCAAAAGAATGCGGCTTTGCTATAGTGCGAACCAGAGTTTAACCGGTCCCCAACGCCGTGAACATCGCCATCATCACGCCCGCCGGTGCACGCTCCCGGTACGGTAACCGCAATACGGCGGTACGATGGGCACACCTGCTGGAACAACTGGGGCATCGTGCGCGGGTCGAGGTCGCCTGGAACCGCAGGCCCGCCGACGTCATGATCGCGCTGCACGCGCGTCGCAGCCATGCATCGATCACGGCGTTCGCGCACGACTACCCTGATCGGCCGCTCGTGCTGGCATTGACCGGCACCGACCTCTATCGCGATATCCGGGACAATGCGGATGCGCAGGAGTCCCTGCGGCTCGCGACGCGCATGATCGTGCTGCAGGACATGGGCGTGAGGGAACTGGCGCCCGCGTTGCGCCGCAAGACGAGCGTCATCTACCAGTCGGCCGCCGTGGGAACGCGCGTGCCGTCGCTCCGGTCCTGCTTCGAGGTTGTCGTCAGCGGGCACCTGCGCGACGAAAAAGACCCGTTTCGTGCCGCTGCCGCGCTGCGATACCTTCCCGCCGGAAGCCGCATCCGCGTCACGCATCTCGGCGGCGCGATGACACCGGAAATGGCATCTGAGGCCAGTGCGTGGCAACGCCGCGAGCCACGCTATCGCTGGCTGGGTGAAGTCACGCACGGGCGGGCCCTGAGCCTCATCGCGCGGAGCCGCCTCATGGTCATCAGTTCGCGCATGGAGGGCGGCGCCAACGTCGTCGGCGAAGCCCTTGCCGCCCGCGTTCCGGTCATCGCCTCGCGTGTGTCGGGCAACATCGGCATGCTCGGACCGCGTTATGCCGGTTACTACCCGCTGGAGGACGAGCGCGCACTCGCGCGCATGCTGTCGCGCGCGGAATCGGATCCCGACTTCTATCGAACGCTCAAACGGCAGGTCGCGGCGCGCCGGCACCTCGTGCTGCCGGCCCGGGAAAAAGCCGGATTGCGCCGGTTGCTGCGCGAACTCGGTCTCCCGGTGTTCTCGCGCCGGTAGGCATCAGTCACCGTTCAACAATTGCCGTACGGGACCGAAGCTCGACCGGTGTATCGGCGACGGTCCGAACTGGCGTAGCGCCGCGATGTGCGCGGCGGTGGGGTAGCCCTTGTGGCGGTCGAACCCGTAACAGGGAAATTCGGCATGCATCTGCATCATGATTGCGTCGCGCGCCACTTTGGCGACAATGGACGCTGCGGAAATCTCCGGCACCGTGGCGTCGCCGCGCACCACCGCACGTACCGGAAACACAATCCGCGGACAGTGCAGGCCGTCGACCAGCACTTCGCCGGGCGTCGCATCCAGTTGCATCACCGCGCGCTGCATGGCCAGAAGGCTGGCCTGCAAAATGTTGATGCGGTCGATTTCCTCCGCTGTTGCCGTCGCGACGGCCCAGGCGTGCGCGTTCGACCGGATTACTTGCGCCAGTCTTTCCCGCCGGGCTCGCGTCAATTTCTTGGAATCCGCGAGACCTTCAATCGGACGGCACGGGTCGAGTATCACCGCTGCCGCGACAACCGGCCCGGCGAGCGGGCCACGGCCGGCTTCGTCCACACCGCAAATCACGTGTGGCGCCCCGCCAGCATCGACAGCACGACGTCGGCGGATTTTTCGGCCGCGCATTGCCGCAACTCGGCTGCCATGGCCGCAAACCGCGCATCAAGGCGGCGCGACAGGCCGGCATCCGACAACAGACGGATGGCGGCCTGCGCAATGTCATGCGGCGTCGCGGCATCCTGCAGAAATTCGGGAACGAGAAACTCTCCGGCCAGAATGTTGGGCAATCCCACCCACGGCTGATAACGCAGGCTGTTCATGATCCACCAGGACACGCGCGGCATGCGATACGCGATGACCATCGGGCGCCGCAGCAACGCCGCCTCCAGCGTGGCGGTTCCCGAGGCAACCAGCACGACATTCGCCGCGGCCATCGCTTCGTGCGCGTGCCCGAACAGAATCGTGAATCGCGCGGGATCGGAAGCCCGGCGGTAAAGCGCCGATTCGAACACCTCCCGCGTTTCGCGACTCACCACCGGCACGAGGAACACGGCGTCCGGCACCTGCTCTTGAATGCGCAGCGCGGCGTCGATGAACAGGCCCGCCATGCTCTCGAGTTCGCTCAGCCGGCTACCGGGCAGCAGCGCCACCACGGGCGCGGATCGTGCAAGACGCAGCTGGTCCCGAACCGAATCGCGTGACGGAAAGTCCGCAAGCATGTCCGCCAGCGGATGTCCGACGTAGGTAACCGGTATGCCGGCGCGTTCGTACAGGGCCTGCTCGAACGGAAACAGCGTGAGCATGTGCGACACCGCGCGGCGGATCCCGCGCATGCGCCAGCTGCGCCATGCCCAGATCGACGGGCTCACGTAATGCAGCGTCGGAACGCCGCGCCGCTTCAGACGCCGTTCCAGCGCAAGATTGAAGTCCGGTGCATCCACGCCGATGAAGAGATCCGGCGGTTCGCGGCCAAAGCGCGTCGCAAGCTGCCGCCGGATTCCCGTGATCTCGCGATAGTGGCGCAGCACCTCCACGTACCCGCGCACGGCAAGCTTGCGCATCGGAAACAGCGGCTCGACGCCGGCCTGCTCCATTGCCGGACCGGCTATTCCGAGAAATCGCGCGCGCGGCAGCCGGCGGCGCACCGCGCCAACGAGGTTCGCGCCCAGAAGGTCGCCGGAAGCCTCGCCGGCGACGATGCCGATCAGCGGCGCGTCAGCGGCCGTGGGACCGGTCATCGTTGCTCAGCGGATTATTCCGCGGCCGGTGCGCGCGAGAAACGCGAGCAGCGGCTTCAGCTCGGGCGCGCCGGCGGCCTCCTCGCCGATACGGGCCCGGGCGTCGTCGAGCCCGAGTCCGGACTTGTAGAGCGTCTTGTACGCGCGCCGGATGCGGGTCACGGCTTCCGGCGCGAACCCACGGCGCTTCAGTCCTTCGGCATTGATGCCGCGCGGAACGGCCGTATTCCCTGCCGCCATCACGTACGGCGGCAAATCCTGCAGCAGGATGGTGCCCATCGCCGTGATGCTGTGCGCGCCGATATGACAGAACTGATGCACCACCGTGAATCCCCCGAGAATGGCGTGGTCACCGACGTGTACATGGCCGGCCAGTTGCGCGTTGTTCGCGAAAACCGTGTGATCGCCGATGTGGCAATCATGGGCCAGGTGCACATACGCCATGATCCAGTTGTCACTGCCCACCCGCGTGACACCCGCATCCTGGGCCGTTCCGCGATTCAACGTGCAGAACTCACGGATGACGTTGCGATCACCGATTTCCAGCCGCGTGGGCTCTTCCGCATATTTCTTGTCCTGCGGCGACTCCCCGAGCGAAACGAAATGACAGATCCGGTTGCCGGCACCGATGGTCGTGTGGCCGGTGATCACCGCGTGCGATCCGACGGAGGTGCCAGGCCCGATGGTGACGTGCGGCCCGATTACGCTGTACGCGCCGACCGACACGTCGTCCGCCAGAGACGCTGAAGCATCGACGATTGCCGAGGGATGTATTGCTGCGGACACGTCAGGCCGTCCACACGGCGCCGTCAACGCGCCGCGCCATTGTCCAGCCCGCGGACCGTGCACATGAGTTCCGCTTCCGCGACCAGCACATCCTCCACGCGGGCTTCCGCCTGGAACTTCCAGATGCCGCGCACGTGACGTTGCAGCGTCACGTGCAGGCGCAATGCGTCACCGGCGGTCACCGGCTTCTTGAAGCGTGCGTTGTCGATGCCCACGAAATAGTACACGGTGTTCTCGTCCGGCTTGGCCTCCATGGTGGAAAACGACAGTATCGCGGCCGCCTGAGCGAGCGCCTCGATGATCAGCACGCCCGGCATGACCGGATGATGCGGAAAATGCCCGCCGAAAAACGGCTCGTTGATCGTGACATTCTTCAACGCGACGATGCGCTGCCCGGCCTCGCATTCCAGCACCCGGTCGATCAGCAGAAACGGGTAGCGATGCGGCAACAGTTTGAGTACCTGATGAATGTCCATGCTCGTCAAGCCTTGCTCCTCTCCAGCTTCTCCAGTGTTGCCTCCAGCGCGCGGACGCGGTCGGCCAGTTCATTCAGGTGGCGCAATTGTGCGGCATTGCGGCGCCAATCGCGATTCGGCTCGAATGGATAGGCGCCGGTGTAGGTGCCCGGACGATCGATCGATTTGGTGATCAGCGTATGCGCAGAAATTTCCACGTTGTCCGCGATGGTCAGATGGCCTGCGATTCCGGAAGCGCCGCCGATGCGGCAATGACGGCCCACGCGCGAACTGCCTGCGATGCCGACGCATGCGGCGATGGCCGTGTGCGCGCCGATACGCACGTTGTGCCCGATCTGGATCTGGTTGTCCAGTTTCACGCCCGTCTCGATGACGGTGTCGTCGATGGCGCCGCGGTCGATGGTCGTGTTGGCGCCGATCTCGACGTCGTCCTCCAGAACGACGCGTCCGACCTGCGGCACCTTGATCCAGCGGTCGGCCTCCAGCGCAATACCGAAACCGTCGGCGCCGATCACGGCCCCGGCGTGGATGATGACCCGGTTGCCGATGCGGCAGTCCGCATAGAGTGTCGCGTTCGGGTAGAGCCGCGTATCCTCTCCGATGCTCGTGTTGGCACCGACGTAGCATCCGGCGCCGACGACCGTGCCCCGGCCGATGCGAACGCCGGCCTCGACAACCGCGAGCGGGCCGATCTCGACTTCCGCCGCGATCGACGCCGAGGAATGCAGGATTGCACTCGCATGGCGTCCCGGTACGGCCGGACGTGGCGGATTGAACAATGCAGACACCCGGGCAAAGTAGGCGTACGGGTTGTCCGATACGATACGCGCGACCGTGGCGTGATCGCGTTGTGATTCCGCGAGAATCACGGCGGCTGCGTGTGTGGTCGCCAACAGCCGCAAATAACGCGAATTGGCGAGAAACGTAATGCTGTCCGGACCGGCGTTCTCCAGCGTGGCGACCCGCGTCACGCGCACGTCCGGATTCCCCTCGATCTCTCCGCCGAACTTCGCGACGATGTCGCGCAGCGTATAGGACGTGGCTGCGATGGCGGTCATGGGCGGGAGCGCGCGTGTATCCCGCGGTTTTGCGTGTCGCCGCGCTACTTGCTGTCGGCGGCGAGCGCTTTCAGCACGCGGTCCGTGATATCGATGCGCGGGCTGCGATGCACCGCATCCTGCACGATCAGATCGTACTTCTCGGCCTCCGCGATCTGCTTGATGACCCGGTTCACCCGCTCGAGCAGAGCCTGCAGTTCCTGGTTGCGCCGGATATTGAGATCCTCGCGAAACTCGCGCTGCATGCGCTGGAAATCCAGGTTGAGCCGGCCGAGTTCCTGCTCCTTCGCACGGCGATCGGACTCGCTCATCGTCATGCCTTCTTTTTCGAGCTGACCCTGCAGAGCTTTCATCTGGCCTTCGCGCCGTTGCAGCTCCTGCGCGCGCGGCGCGAATTCCTTCTCGAGCAGCTTGCTGGACCGCTCGGCGGGCGCGGATTCACGGTTGATCCGCTCCGCGTCGATGAATCCCACCCGGAAATCCGCCGCGCCGACGCCGACCGGGCAGGCCAGAATGCCGACGACTGCAACCAGCAATGCATGGTATCTCACTGTCATCTCCTTCCGTGCCGCACCAACCATTCGCAATCCGGGGCAAGCACCTGTTTCCATTTCAGAAAGCACCGCCGAACGTGAACTGGAATATCTGCCTGCGATCGCCCGGCTTGTCGTTCAGCGGCATCGCCAGACTTGCCTTGATCGGCCCGAACGGCGACACCCATTGCACGCCGAGTCCGGTCGAATACCGCGCATCCGTGGTCTCAAATTTGTCCCCGACCCAGCCTGCATCCAGAAACGCGCTCATGCGCACCGACCGGTCGTTCTCGAGTCCCGGAAAAGGAAACAGGAACTCCGCGTTGGCCAGCAGTTTCTTGTTACCGCCACGCGGATCGGTATTGGCGTCCTTCGGTCCGATCGTGTTCGTGCGGTATCCCCGCACCGAACTGACACCACCGGTGTAAAAGTTCTTGAAAAACGGCAGCGGCGCGCTGGAGTAGCCGTCGCCATATCCCGCCTCTCCATTCAGCATCAGCGTGTAATGGCGCGTCAGCGGGAAGTACCGCTGGGCCTGATATGAGGTTTTGTAGTACCGCAGCGTTCCGCCCGGCAAGCCGGCCTCGCCGAATGCCCGATGCATGGTCCCCTTGGTGGGGTAGATATGGCTGTCGCGTCCGTCCCGCACCCACGATACCGTCCCCAGCAACGTGGTATTTTCCCGCCCGAACGTATTCACGAAATCCTGATAAATCAACGGACTGTCGCTGAACGTCGTAATCTTGGTCCGTTCGACACCCAGCGAATAGTGAATCGTGTCGATTTCGCTGATCGGCACGCCAAACCGGACGTTGCCGCCGACGCTGTTGGTGATATAGCGTCCCAGGCCCGCGTTTTCGGCATCGACTTCCCGCAGGTAGACGTCGAAGCCCTGACTGAGTCCGTCCACCGTGAAATAGGGATTGGTATAGGACAGCGCGTACACCGTGTTCACCCGTCCGGTGTTGATCTGCGCGGACACGTGTTTGCCGGAGCCGAAAATATTGTTCTGACTGACGGAGCCCGACAGAATGATGCCGTCGCCGCTGGAAAATCCCGCGCCGAACGTGACCGAACCGGTGGGCTTCTCCACCACGGCCAGATTGAGATCCACCTGGTCGGTACTTCCCGCCACCGCCGGCGTCTCGATATTCACTTCGCTGAAATACCCGAGTTTGTCCACGCGCGTCCGGGACAGTTCGATCTTGTCGACGGAATACCATCCCCCCTCGAGTTGCCGCAATTCGCGCCTGATCACCTCGTCGCGGGTGCGCGCGTTACCCGCGATGTTGATCCGGCGCACGTAGACGCGCCGGCCCGGATCGATGAAAAACGTGAACGCGGCCTGCTGCTTTTCCTTGTTCAGTTCCGGCGCGGCATTCACGTTCGCGAACGCGTAACCGTCATTGCCGAGCCGATCCGTTATGTTCTTGGTCGACTCCGTCAGCTTGACGCGCGAGAACACGTCGCCCGGCTTGACGGTGATGAGCTTCCTCACCTCGGCTTCCGGCACCAGCATTTCCCCGGCGACCTTGATCTCCGACACGGTGTACCGCTGCCCCTCCGTGATCCCGATCGTGATGTAGATGTCCTTCTTGTCCGGCGTGATGGATACCTGGGTCGAATCGATGTTGAATTCGAGGTAACCGCGATCCAGGTAGTGCGAGCGCAGCGTTTCCAGATCCGCGGACAGCTTCTGGCGGGAATACTGGTCGTGCTTGCTGAACCACGTCATCAGACCCGGCGTGCGCAGCGTGAACAGGCCGATCAGGTCGCGCTCGCGAAACGCGTTGGCGCCGATGATGCTGATCTGGCGGATCTTCGACACGTCGCCCTCGTCCACCGAAAAATGGATCGAAACGCGGTTGCGTTCGAGCGGCGTCACCGTGGTGCTGATGTCGACGGAATAGCGTCCCCGGGACAGATACTGGCGCTTCAACTCCTGCTCGGCGCGATCGAGCGTGCCCCGGTCGAACACGCGTCCCTCGGCAAGCCCGATCTGCCGCATGCCCTTGACGAGCGCCTCCTTGTCGAACTCCTTGACGCCCACGAAATCGATCTGCGCGACCGACGGGCGTTCCTGGACCACGACAACCAGCACGCCGTTGTCGACTTCGAGGCTCACATCGCGAAAGAACCCGGTCGCGAACAACGCCCGGATCGCCTGCGCCGCCTTCTCATCGGTCATCGTGTCGCCAACCTTGACCGGCAGATACGAGAACACCGTTCCGGCCTCGGTGCGCTGTATGCCTTCGACGCGGATGTCCTTGATCACGAACGGCTCGATGGCAATCGCCGGCGCAATCCACAGCGCGAGCAACAGCACGATCACGCGAAACAGGAACATGAACTAGCCGCTAATAAGCCGGTTGATATCGTTGTAGAGGGCGAACGCCATGAGCACAAACAGCAGCGTCATACCGACCTGCTGTCCGATTTCCATGAATCGCTCGGAAACCGGACTGCCTTTGACTATCTCGACGCTATAATACATTAAATGCCCGCCATCCAATAAGGGTATCGGCAGCAGGTTGAGCACGCCGAGGCTGATGCTGATCAGCGCGAGAAATATCAGGTACGAAATCCATCCGTTTTGCGCCGACTGCCCGGCGTAATCGGCGATCGTGATCGGGCCGCTCAGATTTTTCAGCGACACGTCGCCCACGATCATTTTTCCCAGCATCTTCAGGCTGAAAATCGAGGTGTCCCAGGTCTTGACGACCGCTTTGCCGATGCTGTCGACCGGACCGTACCGCACCTCGGTCATGAAAGGCGCGAACGCGGCATCGTTGTACTGCAGCACGGCGCCGATGCGCCCGACGGTCCGCCCGTCCGGACCGGTGTGTGCGTCGGGCACGACCGACACCGCCGGCGGCACACTGCCGCCGCGGCGCACTTCGATCAACAGCGGCCGGCCCGCGTGTTCGCGTATGTTCCGGATCGCCGCATCGATACTGTCGACCGGCTGGTTGTCCATGGAGATGATGAGGTCGCCCCGCGCGAGCCCGGCGCGCTCTGCCGCCGCTCCGGGAGTGAGCCGGCCGATCTCGGGCGGCGCGCGCAACTGAAAACGCGTCAATCCGAGCGCCCGCATGAAATCGCTGTCGAGATCTGCGGCAGTCAACGTTCCGAATTCCAGCTTCCGGTGGACCGTCGCGCCCGACCCGGTCTGCGACACGACCTCGGCGGATTCTTTCTGCACGGCCCGCTGCAACAGCATCCAGCGGGCATCCTGCCACGTCGGCACGGGTTCACCGCCGATGCGGACCAGCGTCTCGCCGGCGGCAAAGCCCGCCATGGCAGCCGGAGAACCGGCAACCGGAGGCCCGATCACGGGCTTCACGCCCGGAACGCCATGCACGAACAGGATCCAGTACAACACGATCGCCAGCAGCAGGTTCGCGACCGGACCTGCGACCACGATCGCGAAGCGTCGCCACACCGACTGCCGGTTGAATGCGCGATGCAGTTCGTGCGGCGCGACCTCCCCTTCGCGCTCGTCCAGCATCTTGACGTAACCGCCGAGAGGAAACGCGGCGAGAACCCACTCCGTGCCGTCCGGCCCGAGTTTGCGGGCCCATAACGGCCTGCCGAATCCCACGGAAAATCGCAGCACCTTCACGCCGCACAGGCGGGCGATGAAATAGTGTCCGTACTCGTGGATCACGATCAGTGCGCCCAGCGCCACGATGAAAGCAGCCACGGTGGTCAGCAGATTCATGACATGCCCCCGTCCCCGATCACTGTCGCGCCGCCGGGCGCAGCGGCGTCACGACCGGACCACTGCGGGTCGCGCCGCCCCAGCACTCGGCCTGCGCCCTGCACTCGCGGTCGACCGCGAGCACGTCGTCGAGGTCGCGCACGGCGGAGCGCCCGGCTTTTCGCAGAACCGACTCGATGAGTTCCGGTATACGCGTAAAACCGAGTTCTCCCGAGAGGAATCGGGCTACGGCAACCTCGTTCGCGGCATTGAGCGCGGTCGGCGCCGAGCCGCCGGCACGCAACGCATCGTAGGCGAGTCGCAGGCACGGGAAGCGCGTGAGATCCGGCCGCTCGAAATGCAGCGCGCCGACCTTCGCCAGATCCAGAAATTCGACGCCGGCCGCAATACGCCGCGGAAAGGCCAGCGCATGCGCGATGGGCGTGCGCATGTCGGGATTTCCCAGCTGCGCGAGTATCGACCCGTCGACATACTCGACCAGCGAGTGCACGACGCTTTCGGGATGTATGACGACCTCGATGCATTCGGGCGCGGCGTTGAACAGCCAGTGCGCCTCGATCACCTCGAGCCCCTTGTTCATCATGGTTGCCGAATCCACCGATATTTTCCGGCCCATGACCCAGTTCGGATGCGCGCAGGCCTGATCGGGCGTGACGCGGGAAAGCTCAGCCGGGGGTGTGGTCCGAAACGGTCCACCCGATGCCGTCAGCAGTATGCGGCGCACACCGGCTTTCGCGATGTCGCCGTCGTAGCCCGCCGGCAGCGCCTGAAATATGGCGTTGTGCTCGCTGTCGACAGGCAACAGCGTCGCGCCGCTTTGGCGCACGGCATCCATGAACACGGCGCCGGCAGTAACGAGCGACTCCTTGTTCGCGAGCAATATCGTTTTTCCGGCTCGTGCCGCAGCAAGCGTCGACCGCAAACCCGCGATGCCGACGATCGCCGCCATCACGGTATCCACGGTATCGAGCGTCGCGACCTCCTCCAGTGCCGCCACGCCGGACAGCACGCGCGTCGGTAATCCGGCATGGCCGATCGCTGAGGTGAGTTCGCGTGCGGCGCCGTCGTCCACCATGACCGCGAACGCCGGCCGATGACGCACGCACTGTTCGAGCAGCGCATTGACCCGGCTGCGGGCCGCCAGGGCGACAACGCGGTACTCACCGGGATGACGCGCCACGACATCAAGCGTACTGACGCCGATGCTGCCGGTGGAGCCCAGTATGGTCAGGTTGCGCATGATGTTTCTACGACCGCAATTATCCGGGAATCACCGATGCGAGCGCTACCAACGGCATGCTCGACGTGAGTCCGTCGATGCGGTCGAGCACACCGCCATGGCCCGGAATAATGGCCCCGCTGTCCTTGAATCCGGCCTGGCGCTTGATCCATGACTCAAACAGGTCGCCTTCGATGCTGAGCAGCGCCGTTCCGACAAACAGCAGAAACGCAACTTCCGGTGATAAATTAAAATAACTTCCTTCATTAAATAATTGAATTATAACGAAATAAACAATCACCGCCGCCAATCCACCAACAACGCCCTCCCAGGATTTCCCGGGACTGATGTCCGGCGCTAACTTGCGCTTTCCGAACGCCTTGCCCACGACGTACGCGGCACTGTCGGCGATCCACACGATGCCCATCAGTGCCAGCAGGACCATCGGTGACGTTTGCAGCGTGATGAGCGCGACCCCGCAAGGCACAAGCACAACCACGCCGGCGGTTCCCAGCAGTGCGGGGTGTTTCACCTGCCACCGCCGCATGAGCCAGATCGGCGCCACAAACAGCCAGAACAGCGCGCCGATACCGCAAATCGCGATCACGAACCCGTGCCGGTACCCGGACGACAGCATGACGGGCGCCACCAGCGCGAGCACCAATATCGTGAAAATAATCCGGACCGGTGCGGCAAACTGCGCGAGACGCCCCCACTCCCACGCCGCGACGATGAGCCAGGGCGCGAGAAATACCGCCCACAGCCGGTTCGGCAGTTGCGTCAGCGCCGCGACGAAAATCGGCAGCAGGATAATGGCCGTGATCAGCCGGGTCTTGAACACCTGGGAGGTTCCCCCTCAAGCATGGCGGGAGAAACGCGCCCGTCCGGACTACCGGACGACCTTGCGCGGCGCGCGTTCGACGGTATCGACAAGCTGTTCGCTGGTGCGTCCGAACCGGCGTTCCCGGCTTCGATACGAGACGATGGCACGGTCGAGCGCCGCGGCGTCGAAATCCGGCCACAACTCATCGGTGAAATAGAGTTCCGAATAGGCAAGTTGCCACAGCAGAAAATTGCTGATGCGTTGCTCGCCGCCGGTGCGGATGAAGAGGTCCGGTTCCGGCGCATATCCCAGTGCGAGATACGGCGCGAGTTCGGCCTCGCCGAATCCGCCCGCACACTCCGGATGATCGGCAAGCATGCGGCGCACGCCCTGAAGAATGTCCCATCGTCCGCCGTAATTCGCCGCGACGGTCAGCGTCAGGCGGACGTTCCCGGCCGTCAGCAATTCCGCATCCCGGATGAGCCTGACGAGCCGCGGCTCGAAATCGTCCAGATTGCCGACCGCTCTGAACCGGATGCCGGCTTCATGCAGCTTCGCGATCTCCTGTTCCAGCGCGCCGATGAAAAGCTGCATCAGGAACTTCACCTCGTCCGGCGGCCGCCGCCAGTTCTCGCTGCTGAACGCGAAGAGCGTCAGGTACTCGATGCCGCGCTCCGCGCATGCACGGACCGTCGCGCGCACGGCTTCCACGCCCCGCTTGTGGCCGGCGACGCGCGGAAGATAGCGCTGCTTGGCCCAGCGCCCGTTGCCGTCCATGATGATCGCGACATGCCGGGGCGTGTTGCCCACATCGGGCACGGTCTGCGTGGAGCTTTCGATGGAACGCATCAGATCGCCATCAGGTCCGCTTCTTTCGCCTGCAGCGCCTTGTCCACTTCCGCGATGTGCCGGTCCGTGAGTTTCTGGATGTCGTCCTGCGCGCGCCGCTCCTCGTCCTCGGCCACCTTTTTCTGCTTGAGCAGATCCTTCAGATGGGTGTTGGCATCGCGGCGGATGTTGCGCACGGCGACGCGCGCGTTTTCCGCTTCGTGCCGCACGACCTTGATCAGGTCCTTGCGCCGTTCTTCGGTCAATGCGGGCATGGGTACGCGAACCACATCACCCATCGTGGCCGGGTTCAGCCCGAGGTCGCAGTCACGGATGGCTTTTTCGATCGCGCCGGTCATTTTCTTGTCCCACGGCGACACGCCGATCGTGCGTCCGTCGAGCAGCGTGACGTTGGCGACCTGGGGAATCGGCGTCGGCGTGCCGTAGTAGTCGACAATCACGTGATCGAGCAGCCCCGTGTGCGCGCGCCCCGTGCGCACCTTGCCCAGATCGGCCTTCAACGCCTCCAGCGATTTTTTCATCTTCTGTTCGGCGCTCTTCTTCACGTCGGCAATCATGTTTTACCTCCGCGGTGTGGTTCAAACGTGTACCAGCGTCCCCTCGTCCGCACCCAGGACGACGCGCTTGAACGCCTGGGGCTTGAATATGCTGAAAACGTTGATCGGCAGCTTCTGATCGCGGCACAGCGTCAGGGCCGTCGCGTCCATGACTTTGAGATTCTTGATGATCGCCTCGTCGAACGAAAGCTTCTTGTAGCGCATCGCATCCGGATGCGTTTTGGGGTCGTCGGTGTAGACCCCGTCCACCTTCGTCGCCTTCAGCACGAGCTCGACGTTCATTTCCATGCCGCGCAGCGCCGCTGCGGTGTCCGTCGTGAAAAACGGATTGCCGGTGCCGGCGGCGAAGATCACGACCTTGCCTTCCTCCAGGTACCGCATCGCCTTGCCGCGGATGTAGGGTTCCACCACCTGCTCGACGTTGAGGGCCGACTGCACGCGGCTCGTCAGATTCACGCGCCGCATCGCATCCTGCAGCGCGAGCGCGTTCATGATCGTCGCGAGCATGCCCATGTAGTCCGCCGTGGCCCGGTCCATGTGCGCCGCCGCCGGCGTCACGCCGCGAAAGATG